>CANCYR010000020.1 GCA_947382355.1 uncultured Lachnospiraceae bacterium | reverse complement strand
TCTTTGTCTGGAATCAGAATTGCGAACGAGCTTGGCGAGTTTCGCAATCACCTAACAAAAAAACTAATATTTCTTATCTATATATATCCATTTCCAAAATCACTTCAAATTTTCTATATCATTAACAAAGAATGCTAACATATCGCCCTTTTTAAGTCTTCTTCCGAGTCTCACATCTTTCCTTATTTCATAAATTATATCTTCCATTTCCCACAAGATATTTTTATCACCTTTTATCGATGATTTTCTATATTTCAGCTATTTTTTCACAACTCTATTTGACCCCCATAGAGTAAGCCCTTTAGAAAATTCCGAAACCATTTTAGTCTTCTCTTCCTCTGTCATCTTCTCGCCATTCTTCTTTTGGGAATCTTCCATTATTTTATAAATCATTTCTACAAATTGCTTATATGGTTCTTCACGCTTATCATATAGGTACTTTTTACGTTGCACTTATATTCCACTATCTTGGTTACGATTGAACTGATGACTACACCGGTAATGGAAACAGCACCTGTTATCATAGCTACCACAATAACTTGATCAGATGTGTTTACAAAGTTTTCCGCAAAATCAACTATACTTGCAGCCCAACTTCCCACCACGCCAAAAATCCATATAACAAGTAATACCGCTGCTATCACCATTCCTATCAATAACAGCAATACTATTAAAAAGCTAATTTTGGGATGTTTCTCTGCAAAAGTTTACTTTTCTTTCATATATTATTTATTATTCCTCCTGCTATTTCTGTAGCACTGTAAATCAAAAAACCTACAGTGCCACACTTTTAGTTATGCACTTTTAGTAACTACGTACCCATAAATCACAAAATCAAGTTCCTCGTCCGTCATAGGTTTCCCATGTTCCATATAGAATCCCGGCAGTTTACGATGATACTCATCTAAAGCGTCATTGTTCTCTAAAGTATACTTGATTGTCTCATCGTATTGCCAATGTTTACCAGAATATCCTTTGGATTTTACAATCTCTTTCTTAGGTATCGCCTTTCCTTCAGCATCTCGACAACCGCCTTCATTAATCATTCTTTCCAAAATAATTCTTGTAAAATACTGACTCGCTCCAAACAAGTAGTTCTTTCTGACAATGTTTTTAGGAACAAGAAGCAGTTCTTTACCGTTGACGAAATAGACATTTTTTTCAACTTTCTTCCATTCACCAACACGCATGTCCCATGTGTAAAACGCTTTCGTGCCATTACTTAGAATGCCATATTTATGCATTTGCTCCATTGTAAATTCATTCAAGCATTCATGAAGAATGTTTGTAAGTAAATCCGACATGCCATCTTCTGCGAAGCCCGGTATCAACAAAGGCAAATCTTCCGCTTTTCCAATTGTCTTAATTGAGCTTATCAGTTGCTCCAATGGTTGAAATATCTCCAACAATCCATCAGCTGTATTACCTTTGCCGTTATCGCCATTACCATATCCCAATCTGGTTGCATTTTGCTCCCCCGCATGTGACAGCAAACATCTCATATCTTTTCTATTGCCCGTACTATATGCTTTGAACAAATTATCAAAATATGAGTTTATATGCTTCATTGCTTTGATAGCCCATGCATCATTCCATCTTTCAATTAAACACGGATCTATAAAAAGCAAATTGTCATCATTAACCGCCACATCTACAAAATCAAAGTTTTCGTGGCCTTTTTGCTTTAATTTCCACTCATCAGATATATATTTTTTCTTCATCTTGTCTTACTCCTCAATATTATTTTTCTTTATCCCATCCGCCTTTGAACGAATATAGGTTGTTCCATCAGATTTGTTTACCACTTGATAATTTTCATAATTTTTATTACCCTTGTTTATCTGCACAATAGCCTGCTCTAACGGGATGCGTCTGCCAGTTTCTACATTTACAAATTCTGTATTCAATCCGCTTGCGGATTCCTTAGATACTTTTAATTTCATAATTAATCCTCCATTTTAGGTGCACTTAATTAAGCAGTCACAATTTATACTGCTAGGCTAATTTATATGAACAAATAATGACCTGATTTGGAATTACAATTAAGTCGAACAACAGTTTAGGGATTGATTTATCGAATGATAAATGATAAATTAGACTTATTCTAAACAATCTAATGGTCATTTATGGTCATTAACAACTAGTCGAAGTTGCCGCTTCGGCTTTTTTGTTGCCACATTCGTTCAGTACCCGTATTTTTATCACCTTCTTTCATATTATTAATAAAGGATTCCCCAAAAAGTGCATTTCATTTTCCTTTTTATTGCTATTTGCCCTTTTTTTAAAATGAATTCAACTTTTTGAGTTCAAAAAGTTGAACTCATTTCTAATTAGCCAAATGGTCTTTTAGCTCCGCTAATTTAATAGGTGCACTTTGTGTTATCTTGGAAAAATCTAATTTAGATATCATATCTTTTGCTCTTTCGCCTTCGTGATAAGCTCTTCCTGCGCTTCTATATAATGCTTTCATTTTTGCCTTGCCTTTTCTGCCAACCAACTTTACAGGCATTGCAATACCAAGAAAAGCTAAAACACTTTCAATATCATAAAGCATAATATCTTCTATATCTGCACTGGCAGCCAAATCAGCTATTGTAGTTGTTTTTGATTTTTCTAAATCCTGCCTCAATATCTTCCAATCACCTTCATAAAACTTACTTATATTTAAATTAGAAGAATCTGTATCATAACACAAGTAGACAGTCCAAGGAATTTTATGTTTTTTACTACACATATTAAGAAACCACTTACTAGAATGAACAATCTGCGTTATGGTGCCAACAACATAAAATTTAATAAGAATCTTTTTTTCACCAGATTGCCAACAGAAAATTATTTCTCCATCATCTGTTGATTTGTTCCTAATCAACGAAGTCTTTTCATCCAAAGCACTTAGGTATTCCAAATACGCTTTATAAAATACTTTTTCCGTCGCTCCTTCAAGAATAAAAGCAATGCCTTCTGTATAATTATCCATTAACTATCAAGCACCTCCAGAAAGCTTTCCAACGTCTCATAAGAATCGGAATCACCTGATAATAATTCAAATAAATACTCGCCAACTGAAAGCCCCATATCTCTCGCATTTGATATAATAACTTTCATTTTATTTTTTTGAATTCTTCTAAATTCCGCTACTCCTCGATTGTTCGGAACGCCAATATATATTTTATCCAGCTTCAAGTATTGTACCAAATATGGAGAATGACTTGAGATTATTAATGGAGCATTTCCTAACGCCTCAGTCATTATTTCTAATAACTGGCGCATCATTTTAGGATGTATACTGGTCTCAATTTCTTCAATTCCAACAATTCCTGCCTCCATATAGTTAGCAATATAAGCATTGGCCAGCAACCATATAACTCTCTTAGTTCCTGTCGACATATTAGCCATACTTAACGGCTGATTCATATAATCACATTTAACAAACAAACGATATATTTGTTCACGAAGTTTAAAGGGAATTTCCTTCTCAATCTCCTCTTCAGATAATTTCTTATCAGCAACAGTTACCATCATTTGTCGTTCCACATTTTGATCAGTTAATGTGTATTCATTTAAATTGATCGACGTAAACTCCGGAAAAATTATAGATAATGACTCTTCAAACAACTCATAAAGTTCCGGTGCTTTATTTTTTAAACGTTGCAACGCCTTAGGAACATCTGTATCATCAAATCTTATAGAATCTTCCTCATCTTCAATATACTCCAATGGTGATGGCTGATACCTATCTCTTAAATCTAAAGAAGAACATACCCTAAATGCAATTTTTTGAATTGCATTTATAACATTTACAATCTCTATATCTTCTATTAATCCTAATACGTCGATTGCCAACTGTAACCCGTCCAGTTCAATCTTCCGGTATGCCGTTGTTGACTTGCTCTTTCTATATTTTCCTTCTTTTCTTTTTAAGTACGAAGTGTACCTTACACTGGTATTTTCCCTGGTTTCAATCCATTCATCGGTAATACAATCACCTTTTTCATCATCACGATGCCATTTGAAAGAAAAACCGTATCTTACATATTTGTATTCTCCAAGTTCTTCATCTTCAAATTCTATTTCAAATCTATACTCAGAATTTTCCAATACCAAACACAAAGGGATCCCTCTTACCCATCCCATCATGCTTTTTCTTCCTTTTCTCGATTCGTGAATAAAATCAAATCCAAAATCAATTGCTTCTAAAAGGTTGGATTTACCATAGTTGTTTGGAGAAATAATTGCACATATGTTATCCAATTCTAATTTAGTAGTATTCAGATTCTTAAATCCACCTACTGTAATGCTATTAATCTTCATATTAACCCACACTCCATTAATGTTATATTATATATTATAGTGCAATTTGCACAAAAGTCAACCTTTTTATTTATTTCATCTTTATTTTGTGCCAAAATAGTTAATTTTTCTGTTTTGAAATACACTTTTTTATTTATTTCATTTTCATCTTCGCATAAATAGATGTATCTAAAACGAGGGTTATTACAAAACAGATAGATAATCCTTAACTCTGCAACAACCCTCATAAATATTCATCAGTTTATAAATTATTTACCAAAACTTAATGGAGCTCTTATACCTTTTCATAAAAATGTATCCATTATTCCCCATACGGATAATAATGCTCTGCCTTCGACTGAAACTCCTTCAAATCACAATCTTTATATCCGCATTAAACTCAGCAATTCTCCTTCCGCTTTCATTCTACGTAACATTTCCTTATTCATCACAGTCATCCCTTCCTTTCTCAAATACAATACTCAATTTTCCTTCATTAAATTTTGCTCCTGCCACCATATAATTCCGAAGTATATTAGGAAGCGGAATATTCCGTTTCAAATTCCCTGTTTTGATAACAATATCCGTGGCAGCCTGATACAAATCAATACCGGATTTATCTGCATACGGTAAAAACACGTCTAATTGATATCCCCTTTCAATTTGTTTAAAACTTTCTCTTTCTGTAATAATTTTTTCTGCAAAAACATCCCTTTCAGATAATACATCTTCCACAATTCTTCTGATATTTTTTTCTCCCCTCAATTCTTCGTCGTACCAGGGTATTTCATAAATTGGAAGTGCGGCAAAACTTTCTTTTAAATAAGTTATATAATTTTTTTGAATAATCATCCATTCACTGAAAAAATCATTATTAATATCTTTTGGAAGAATACGATTGATATAAAGTCCATCCACATTGAAATTATAAAAATTCATATACATGTAATTACGTTTTGTTTCCTCCACAACCATTTTTTCAGGAGTAGTTACAATCCTTATACTTGTAACGTCCCGATTCTTTAAAAGTTCCTGCAGCTCCATTAATTTTAAATACATTTTCTCAATATCATTCATAGCATTTTTGTTTGGCATCTCAACCTTGAATACCGACTTTGAAATTGGCGCCAACATTCTCACCCCTACTTTACCAATCGGGAAAAGCTTCTCCATATACCAGGAAAGTAATTCCGGAAACTTTAGTAATGAAAGCGTTTCACCTGTGGGAGCACAGTCAACTATAATCCTCTCGTATCCTTCGTTATTATATATATCAGCTATTTTAAGCAATGAAAACAGCTCTTCCATTCCCGGCATCATTCCCATATCCTGTAAGCTATAATCATCAACATCAGAAAGCAGATTCCCCAAATATTTCATAACAGAGGAAAAATCATTTTCCATGACAAATTCCGGATCAATTTCATAAATATCCAAATCAGGCAGCACATTTTCCGCTTCTTTTCCCAGCCTTCGTTCAAATATATCTCCCAGATTATGTGCCATATCTGTGCTGACAAGCAATGTCTTTTTCCCTTCTGCTGCGCTCTTAATAGCATGTGCTGCTGCGACGCTGCTTTTTCCTACTCCGCCTTTTCCTGTTGTAAATTCTATTCATTTTATTCTCCTCTCAAAGCTTCTCTTGTCGAATATTTCCATCCTCGAAGTATTTGTTTTTTTATTAGGCAGCGCCCGGCTGCCCTGTATTACTATTCGATTGTTATTTTCCGTACCTTTTTCGGAATTTCTTCTTTCTTTTTCTCCTGTCTTAATATTTCCTTTACTTTAGTTGTCATTTTATAAAAAAGAGTCATTTCTTCTTTTGTAAAGGCACTCATAACCTTCATGCCGTAATACATCAATTCATTGATTAAATTCTGAAACTGTATCATTCCTTTTTCACTGAATCCGATAAGTACCACTCTTTTATCCTCCTTGGAGCGGGTCCTCACTATTAATTCATTTTTTTCCATTCGATTTATGATTCCTGTTGCTGTATTCAGAGGTACATGAATGTATTCCGCAATTTCTGTCATATTCACTTCGCTCCTTTGATAAAGCAGCCAAAATACCAGAACTTCGTTTTTGGAGCAGTCAAGAAATATATTCTCCCATATATCAGAAGACAATAACTCCTTTACTTCCTCTATATAATCTATAATAATTTGAAAGGTTTCCTGAGATATTCCTTGTTCATTTAACTTCATAACGGCTCCTGTTATTCTGTCTTTTCAAAATACTTCGTGTCTCGAATCACTTTAATTCTACACTCGAAGTTTTTTTTGTCAATCCTTTTTTACCTCATGCCCGAAAACCAATTTTATTGCCACTGCTGCCCCAAATATGATAAACTTGTAGCGGTATGAAAATATATAAGCAAAAAGAAAACATAAACAAAAACATGGAATATAGAAAGATTCTAAAATATGTGCTTCCCTCTGTTCTTGCCTTTGCGTTATCCGGAGTGTATGGAATTGTTGACGGATATTTTGTAGGAAACCGGGTGGGTGACGCCGGTATCACAGCCATTAATCTTGTTTATCCTGTGGTAGCACTGTTACAGGCGCTTGGGACAGGCATCGGCATGGGCGGCGCTGTACAGTATTCCATAAAAAAGGCTTCCGGCAGACAGGAAGAGGCAGCCGGCTATGTAAATTCCACAATTACTCTTTTATTGTTTGCTTCCATTGGAGCAATGGCAGTTTTCCTTCCCATCATCCATCCGCTTATGGGCCTGCTTGGTGCAACAGGCATAATCGGGGAATACGGGAGCATATACCTGACCATTGTAATGGCAGGGGCTATTTGCCAGATATTCGGCACAGGCATCACGCCGTTAGTGCGAAATAACGGCGGCGCTGTTTTTTCCATGGTCGTCATGATTGCCGGATTTTTTACAAACATTACTTTAGACTTTTTGCTGGTATGGATTTTGGACAAGGGGGTAAAAGGCGCCGCCATTGCAACTGTGGCGGGACAGCTGGTCACGGCTTTGGGAGGCATAGGTTACCTGATATGGAAAAAACTTCCTGTATGGCGGCTGCGGATTCACGGTCAGTCCTGTTTTTATATTGCAAAAATAGGAATTTCTGCTTTTGGCGTAACCTTATGCCCAAATATCAGTTTATTATTGATGAACCTTTTTTTAATGAAATATGGAGGGGCTTCTGCAGTTGCCTGCTATGCCGTCATCTCCTATGCTTCCTTTATTGTTTATCTGATGTTGCAGGGAGTTGGCGACGGATTCCAGCCTTTATTGAGCGACTGCTATGGAAAGGGCGACCACAAAGGGATGAAAAAAATGCAGAATGCTTCTTATTTCATATCGGAATTTATTGCAATCACAAGCTTTATACTCCTGTTTTCCACCCGACGTTATATTGGAAAGCTGTTTGGCGCTTCTGACCTGGTGTGTCAATTGGTAATCAGGGATATGCCCATTATTCTTATTGGTTTTTTGTTTCTTGCTCTGGCAAGAGTAATTACTTCCGGCTTTTATGCAACGGAACAATCGGGCAAATCGGTTATGCTCGTATATTCCGAAGCAGTTTTTTTACTTGTGTTATTGTTTATTTTTCCGGGGCACTTTGGAGAAGCTGCCGTCTGGTGGAGCATGAGCGGAGCCCAAATGCTGGCTATGGTCCTGGCGCTGATATTAAAACGAGTGAAGCGTCAGACCGCATTGCCTCAATAAGAGCCGCAGGCTCTGCCATTTACAAAGCATACAGAAGGAATCGAGGTGAGGAAATGTTATGGAAAAGAATTTAACAACAGGAAATGTATTCAAGACAGTTTTGTATTTCTCCCTGCCATACCTGCTGTCATACTTTTTACAGACCCTGTACGGCATGGCAGATTTATTTATTATCGGACAGTTCAACGGCGTGGAAAGCACCACTGCAGTTTCCATCGGCAGCCAGGTCATGCATATGCTCACTGTTATCATAGTTGGCCTGGCAATGGGCTCAACCGTTATGATCGGGCAGGCAGTAGGCGCCCGGAAATTAAAACAGGCTTCACAGGCAGTGGGAAATACCATTACTTTGTTTATGGCGCTGTCAATTATTTTAACTTTCTTGCTGCTTTTTGCCGTCAAGCCCATTGTAAGCATTATGTCCACCCCCTCCGAAGCGGTATCAGGGACAGGCGCTTACCTTACCATCTGCTTTATCGGAGTTCCGTTTATTACAGCCTATAACATTATAAGTTCTATTTTTCGGGGCATGGGAGATTCCAGAAGTCCTATGTACTTCATTGCTGTTGCATGCTTTGCCAATATTTTCCTTGATTATCTCTTTATCGGATGCATGAAGCTTGGTCCTGCCGGAGCGGCTCTTGGCACAACCTTATCCCAGACCATCAGCGTAATTGTGTCCTTAGCCATCATCCTGAAACGGAAAACCGGAATTACCCTTACAAAAGAAAATTTCAAGCCCCGCCGTGAAACCATGGCAGGACTATTGAACATTGGAATCCCGGTTGCCTTACAGGACGGTTTCATTCAAATTTCCTTTATCGTCATCACTGTTTTTGCCAATAAACGGGGACTGAATGATGCGGCGGCAGTGGGCATCGTGGAAAAGATTATCGGAATTTTATTTTTAGTGCCATCCTCCATGCTCCAGACCGTATCCGCACTTTCCGCCCAGAATATCGGCGCCGGAAAACATGACAGGGCACGCCTCACCCTGCGCTATGCCTCCATAATGGCAGTGGTATGGGGGATTGCCGCCTGCATTCTTATGCAGCTTGACGCAAAGCCTTTTATCGGACTGTTTTCCGGCAACGCCCAAGTAGTTCTGCTTGGAAGCCAGTATATGCGGGGATATGTATGGGATGTAATTCTTGCAGGCATTCATTTTTGCTTCAGCGGCTATTTCTGCGCTTACGGATTGTCCGGACTTTCCTTTCTCCACAACCTGCTATCCATTGTTTGCGTCCGGATTCCATTTTCCTATCTTGCCTCCAGATACTTTACGGACACGCTCTTTCCAATGGGTCTTGCCTCCTCTGCCGGTTCTGCTCTTTCGGTTCTGATTTGCACAGGCGCCTTTTTGTGGATGGAACGAAAACGAAAAAATCAAAACCAAAAATAATAGTGAAAACATCCGCCTTCCGGGCGGGTCATTATTTCAGAAAATTCGCCGGTATCAGTAACCAAACAAAGAGTGTCCCTTCTGCCATGCAGAGAATAATAAAACAGATACTCCCCCTGATGCTCTGCCACAAAAAAGAAACCAAGTTCCGTCCGCCCTCCTGCTTTCGCAGTCCATTCCTCCAAATTACCGCTGCAAAACTCCTCTGCCATTTTACGAAACAGCTTCCGCTCCTCTTCCCCTGCCGTTCTGGTGGAACCGGTCCAGGACCTGTAAGTAACCCGATAATTTTCCCCAAAGGAGGTTTCCACATAATTTCCGCTTGAAAAATCAGAATCATCTTCCGCATATTCTAAACTGACAATCCAGTAATTTCCTAAAGCATCATCATAAACGCCTTTTGTGACAATACCGTCACCACAGAACTGTTTTGCCAGATATTCCGGTACTTTCACGGCTCTTTTCTCATTTATGGCATAGTATTCATGAGTAACATGAAACAGCTCCGGAAAATATACACGGACTACATACTTTGCATTTAAAAGAGCATATATATGCCACAGCAGTACGCCGAAAAAAAATAAACAAATTACAGCCATTCCAATCAAAAAATATTTTTTTCTCTTTTTCAAAAAATTACCTCCTTTCAGTAACAGTTCAGACAGCAGCTCTTCCGCAGGAATCGGAATGGGGAGGAGCTGCTGTCTGAACTGTTACCCCCATTATATAAAAAAACTTTCCCCCTTCTCTTGACATCTCCCCCAATTCCCCTTATAGTAAACAAGACATATGAATATACATGCTAGGGGAGTCCCTTGGGGCTGAGACTGCAGAAATCTTTCTGCTAACCCTCACTACCTGAACCAGATCATACTGGCGTAGGGAAGCAATATTTTTGATTCACAATTCTTTTGACACATGTCTGACTTGATACAGGAAACATTTCTATTCAACCAGAATGTACATCATACGATGTGGCTTTTCAGCTTTCCTGACATTTATGCGCAAAAGACCTGAATTAAAAATATATTTAGTGACCCCTCCAAATGTAAACAAAAAAGGAGGATTTTTTTATGTCTGATTCATCAAATCTTTTTGCTTATCCCACAGCCGACAGCGGGGATGACATCATGTTTCAATTAACCGTTCCGGGTATCATAGCTGTAATTGCCGTAATCGGGGTCTTAATTGCCCTGGCTCTGTTCTTTTACAAAAAAGATGCCGGTTCCACCCGAAAAGCTACTTTAACCAGACAGCTTACCTTTTCCGGCGCTGCCATGGCTTTAGGCCTTATCACCTCGGAGCTGCTGCCAGCCTTCCGGCTTCCGATGGGCGGTTCTGCCACCCTGTTCAGCATGCTGTTCATTGTGCTGATTGGCTATCTGTTTGGGCCAAAGGCAGGCATTACCAGCGCACTTGCCTATGGAATGCTTCAATTTGTCATAGACCCGGTTTTCTATTCCATTCCCCAGATGATTGTGGATTATCCTCTTGCCTTTGGCGCTTTAGGTCTCGCCGGAATCTTTGCCAATAAGAAACACGGACTGATATGGGGATATATTATCGGAGTCATCGGCAGGTACATATTTGCAGTTATCTCAGGCGTCATCTTCTTTGCCCATTATGCTCCTGAGGATACTCCTGCCTTGGTTTATTCCTTAGGCTACAATGCCACTTATCTGGCGCCGGAAGCAGCAATTACTCTGATTTTGCTGGCACTTCCACCTGTTTCCAGAGGAATTGGGCAGATAAAGAAAATGGTTGTTTCTGACTAACCAATATATAATCACCGCTGACAGGATAGATAGCCGCATTTGCCTATACATAACACAGACAGGTAAAACAGGCTGTCAGGCAGCGTTTCTTACTTCTTACCAGGACACTTATTAACAGGAAGGACAGGAACGCTGCTTTTTTCTTCTTTATCCATATCTGCCCAATGTATTTATCTCTATAATAATATATTATCAATATTTTGTCATATTACAAGAAAAACTTCATAATTCTAAAGGAATATGTTAAACTGACCTTACACAAAATTCCTTTACAAAAGCCTATAGGAGGATGCCATGATTACCATTAGTTTATGTATGATTGTAAAAAATGAGGAAAAGGTTTTAAAACGCTGCCTCTCTTCCATTGCGGATATTATGGATGAAATCATTATTGTTGACACCGGCTCCACAGACCGCACAAAGGAAATTGCAAAAAGCTTTACGGACAAAGTATATGATTTCGCCTGGACCGGCAGCTTTTCTGATGCAAGGAACTTTTCCTTTTCCAAAGCGGCCATGGAATACATATATTGTGCAGACGCAGACGAGGTTTTGGATGCAGAGAACAAAAACAGGCTTGCTCTTCTAAAGCAAAGCCTGCTGCCGGAAATTGATATCGTTCAAATGCTCTACTGCAATCAATTATCCCATAATACCATATACAATTATGACAGGGAATACCGTCCAAAGCTCTATAAACGCCTGCGCACCTTTAACTGGGAAGGCGCCATTCACGAAGCAGTACGGTTAGAGCCTGTAATATACGACAGTGACGTGGAAATACTCCACATGCCCCTGGGCGAACATACCTCCAGGGACATCCATGCCTTTGAGACAATGTACAAGAATGGAATCCCTCTGGATAAACGGCTTCACAACATTTATGCAAAGGAGCTGTTCATATCCGGCAGCGACGAAGACTTTATCCGGGCGCTGCCTGCCTTTCTTGCCACGCTGTCCGATACGGACCGCACGCAGGATGAAATCATGGAAGCCTGCTGTGTGGTTTCCCGCGCCTGCCGCCTGCAGCATGACACAGAAGGCTTTTTCAAATATGCCCTGAAAAACGTTGCTGACTCCGGCTGTTCGGAAATATGCTATGAGCTTGGAAAGCATTACGAATCCGTCAAGGATTATGAAGAGGCTATTATCTGGTATTACAATGCAGCTTATGAGACGAAAAGCATTTTAAATATCCGCTTAAGCGGCGACCTTCCTTTATTAGCCATTGCTGACTGCTATGAAAAGCTTGGACTTATGGAGGAAGCAGAAGCTTACCGGAAGTCAGGAAAGGAATGGAGCTACCAGGCAAGCTTCTCTTCCAGCGAAAAGGAATAGATTACCCTTTCCTTTACGGGCTTTTTTAAAAGAGAACAAAGCGCCTCTCCGTAATAATCCAGCTGGGTTTCATAGCGGCGCTGCAGCTCCTCCATGGTTTCCACCCGGTCGGTTTTGTAATCCAGCACCACAAGCTCCCCATCTTCCTCAAAGTATACGTCAATAATTCCCTGAATCAGTACCATTTCCTCTTTGGGAAACTGAGGATTGACCCGCTCTGCCGGTATGCCGATTACAAAAGGCCTTTCCTTATAAAGCTTCCCTGCCTTTGCCGCCCTGCACATTTTCTGTCCATACAGGGAAACTGCAAAAGAGGCGATTTTATCCGGCCTTACAAGCTCCATATATTCTTTCGTGAGCCTTCCTTCCTGTACAAAACCTTCCATATCCTGCTTTACTTTTTCTGTCAGTCTTTCTTTTGCCTTTTCAGGCTTTTCCCTTTCCATTCCTTCCAGTTCATATTCCTTATAATCCAACAGCTCAAGCACCTTGTGGTAAGCGCTTCCCCGGCTTGTTCCTCCTGCCTCCTGTTCCTGTCTTAAAAATCCCGGCAGGTAAGGCACCGGCGGTCTTTCCGTTTCAAAAATAGAATGCAGTTCCTCTCCCTCTTCTTTCATGGCCTCTAACTTCAGCTCGGAAACGCTTGTCTTTGTATACATTTTGCTTAATATTTCATGGGGATACTCATAGGAAAATTTCTTCTGAAGCTCTTCCATCAGCGCCCGGTTGATTTCTTCCCGCTGCCAGCCCTTTAAAAGCCTTTCCTTTCGTACTTGCTTTTGCAAATCTTCCCCAAAGCCCATAAGCTCCAAATCCCTTTCATGAAACACCCTGCATATGCTTTCAAAATCCTTGTGTCCCATCAGTGCCGCCATCACATAGGAAAGCCCATTGGAAATGCTGCTGATAAAGGAAAAGGGCAGCTTTTCCAGCTCTTCCATTCCCTTATATTTTTGCAGCAGTGTCTGTACCCTGTCCACCTCCCCGGTCAAAATCAGCTTTTCCTTTGCCCTTGTAAGCGCCACGTATAAAATGCGCAGCTCCTCCCCCAGACTGTCCAGTTTACATTTGGCGGCAAGCATATTTTTGCTTATGGTCTTTGCCTTAATCCGTGCCTGAGGGTCTATCATATCCGTGCCGATTCCCCAGTCGATATCCAAAAGCACCGGACTGTGAATATCCTGCATATTGAACCGTTTAGCAAGACCGGAAACAAAACAGATGGAAAATTCCAGTCCCTTACTTTTGTGAATGGTCATAATCCGTACCGTGTCCGCCCGCTCGTCCAGTATATTTGCCTCTCCGGAATCTATGCTGTATTTCTCCATCCGCTCAATATAACGGACAAACTGGAACAGCCCCTGAAAACTGGTTTTCTCAAATTCAATTGCCTTTTCCAGCAGCATTTCCACATTTGCTTTTTTCTGTTCCCCTCCCGGCAGGGCACTGACATATTCCAAATAGAAGCTTTGGGAAAACAGCTGTGCCATCAGCTCGTAAATGGAAAGGACAATTGCCCTTTCCCTGTTGCCTTCTATTCTTTTTAAGGTATCCGCCGCCTTTTTCCTCAGGTCAGACCATGCTTCTGTCCCCCGGTTTGCTTTTATCTGTCCCTCGGAAATTTCCTCGGCTTCTTTCATCTGCCCGGCGGAATTTTTCCCGGCTTCTTTCGCCTGCTCCCCGAAATTTTCCCCGGTCCCTTCCCCTGCAAAGGCTTTCATACATTCCCAAAGATAATCCTTTTTCTTTTCTTTCCCCCGAAAGCCCTTTAATACGGCAAGCTCTTCATCCGTGTAAAAAAAGAACGGTGACTTTAAAAGCCCTGCAAGGGCATTGTCTTCATAGGGATTGTTCAGCACTCTTAAATACTGGAGCACATACCGCACCTCCATAGTGGAAAAATAACCGGATTTGGAAGCAATATGCACCGGAATGCCCTGATTTCCCAGCTCTTCCTTAAAAATCTCCTGTGTGTTTTCCCCGGAACGAAGCAATATGACAATGTCCTGATATCTGGCAGGACGAAGCTTTCCCGTTTCTTTATCCGTAACGGGAAAGCTTCCCACCATTGCCCTGATCCGGTTTCCTATCATAACGGCTTCCGCCTGTTTTTTCGGTATGGAGCTGATGATTTCCTCCTCTTCTCCGGTTTCCTCCTGAATCAGCGTTTCTTTTCTTTCAAACAAAAGAAGCTCTGTTTCATAAACAGAAGGCCCCGCTTCCATTTCCGGATAATCGGCACCGCAATACAATGCCGCCTCATCATCATAAGTAATCCCTCCCACAGAAGCATCCATAAGCCTTTCAAATATAAAATTCACACTGTCTATGGCTTCTTTCCGGCTTCGGAAATTTTTATGAAGGTCAATGCGCATGTTGTCCGGACTGTGGTTTACATAATCTTCATGATACTGCCGGAACTTTTCCATGAACAGTTCCGGCCTTGCAAGACGGAAGCCATATATGCTCTGCTTTACGTCCCCTACCATAAACCGGTTGCAATGTCCCTTTTCCTTTTTGGAAATGCTCTCAAGCAGCAGCTCCTGTACCAGATTGCTGTCCTGATACTCGTCGGTCATAACCTCTGTAAAATATTCCTGATAAGCAATTGCCGTTTTAGTAGGAACCCGCTTCCCCTCCTTTTCTTCCAAAAGAATTTCCAAAGCATAGTGTTCCATATCCGAAAAGTCCATCAGATTCTTTTCTTTCTTCTTTGCCGAGAAAAGCTCCATAAAAGACAAGGTTAAATCCACTAGAGCGCATACATTGCCCCCGCATGTCTTTACATCCGACAGGCTCTGATCCGGCGAAACAAAGAAAAAGGAATCCTTTATCTGCTGAATAAGCCCTTTTGCCTGATTGCGCAGCTCCTTTGCCTGCTCCCTTTTTTCAGGAAGCACCGTATCATCCTTTTTTACGGGCAGCCGCCCAAACTTTACCTGACATATTTTTTCAGAAAAAAGCTCGTAATCCTTTTCCTTTGCCAGTTCCAAAAGCATATGGCCTTCCTGCTCCAAAAGCTCTCCATACATATATGGCCCGTCACTCTGCTCGCTGATATCCTGTGCAAGCCCTAAGAGAAACACCGCTTCTTTGCAGAGCCTTTCCACATATCCCATCATTTCTTTTAAGAAGGGCTTTTCCTTAAATTCCTCCATACTTTCTAAGCGATAAGCCTCTTTACACTGCAAAAGCCAGCTTTCCGGCCATGGGTAACTCATGGCAAACTCATAAAGCTTCAGCACATAATCCTCTAAAACGCCTTCATTTCTTCCAGCAACATAGCTTTCCAGCAAAGTCAGGAATCCTTCCTCCGCCTTTTCATGCTCCCTTTCCATCAGCTCTGAAAGCACGTCCCGCTTTATCAGATTCAGCTCTCCAGGGTCCCCTATCCGAAAAGAAGGGTCTAACCCGATATCCTCAAAATGATTGGTTAGCAGATACTTACAAAAGCTGTCAATGGTGGTAATCTGCGCCCTGTGGATATAAGCCGACTGTTTCTGCAGGTGTTCATTTTCCGGCTCCTGCTCCAGCCTTTCTAAGATTGCCTTTAAAATACGCTCCCGCATTTCCGCCGCCGCCGCATTGGTAAAGGTCACGATTAGCAGTCTGTCTATATCCGCCGGGTGCTCCTTATCCGTTATAATGGAAAGAATACGCTCTACTAAAACAGCCGTTTTTCCGGAGCCTGCCGCCGCGGAAACAAGAAGATTTTTATTTCTGGTATCTATGACCTGTTGTTGTTCTTTCGTAAAGGAAATGCCCATCAGATTCCTTCCTCCGTTACTTTCTCCCTGATTTTTTCCATTGCCGCTTCCTTAGACATGGCATCTAACCGCTTTTGCTCAAAGCCCTTTATCTTTTTGTCAAATCCGCATATTCCATGATAACCGCAATAGGTACAGGGGGTTTTGTTTTCCTTTTCATATGGATTTACCGGAATTTCGCCCTTTAATATGTTTTCTGCGATTTCCTGAATCTTCAAATCCGCATATTGGGAAATTGCCTTTAGTTCCTCCTTTGTGACCACGCCGGAGCCCGCCTTATAGCCTCCCGCCTTTTTCCGCTCTACCGGAATCACATCGGAAGCATCCGAAAAGCTTTCATCCAGCATGGACACCACCTGCTCCTCCTCAAGCACCACTCCCTTTGTACGAAGTGCCGTGTGAATTGCCTCTTGAATCTGTTCCTTGGAAGAAACCTGCTCTGAGCGTTCCACATAAGGGTCTGTCATCTGATAGTAAAGAAGCGCCGCCGGTTCCACCTGCTTGTCCGGATGCTCTTTTTTCTCTTTTAAAACGGCGCTGTTCATATATAGGGCAAGCTGCATTTGAAGCCCGTAATACAGGGAAACCGGGTCGAACTTTATATTTCCCGACTTATAATCCATCACCTTCACATACAAAATGCCTTCATGCTCCACCGTATCCATCCGGTCAATCCTGCCCCGCACCTTCATGGTCTTTCCGTCAAATTCCTTTACCATGGCAAAAGGAAGCTCAAATGCCTTGGGCTCAAAGACGCCTTTTTTCAACTGATATTGAAGAGTTTCCAGTGTACGGTTCAAAATCCGTTTCATGCGCTTTAGGATATAGGCATTTCTTGCGCTGTCCAAAAGCACCGTCTCCCCATACTCTACGGCAAGCTCCTTTAACTTTTCATCCACATAGCTTTTTGCCTGCTCTCCGGTGAATTGAAACCATGTGGTATTCTGCTCCTTTAAATAGGCGGAAAAACCTTCCAAAACCGCATGGAACACATTTCCCATGTCCACCGCCTCAAAGGAAAATTCCTCTTCCTCCTGAAGAAGCAGTCCGTATTTCAGGAAATGAGCATAGCCGCAGGCGGCAAACTGCTCGAAACGGCTTATGCTGCTTTCTAACACTTCCCCGTAAATAAGCTTTGCCGCCTCTTTGGAGAGAGGTGCCGGCACATATTCATAAAAAGCGGCTTCTATCAGCTTTCTTATGCCCTCTTCCTGTTCATAAAAATGGTACAGGGTAAAAAAGTCCCTTCTTTTTTCTTCATCCGCCTCTAAAAGCCCCTGCCCGTAGCTTCCCATAAGCCCGGCAAAGTCATCCATTCCATCCTTTTTTGCTGCAATTTTATGCTCTAATCCTTCCTTATTTCCTTCCGTCCTTAATTGACTGTACAGCCCTTTTATCATATCCACCAGATATGCCGGACGGTTTCCCTTCCCTTCCGAATCCACCCGTGAATAGGATAAAAACAGCTTTTCTGACGGCTTTGTCATGTTTAAATAAAGATACAGTCTTTGAATGAACATCTGCTGCCTTCCGGTAGGCGCCAGCTCCACGCCGCTTTCCTGTAAAAATTCTCTTTCCATATCGGAAATGAGACCGCCCTTTTTACCGCCTCCGGGTATTGCGCTGTCATTGAGGCCCACAAAAAACAAAGCCCGTACCTGCTTCAGTCTGGTACGCTCCATATCTCCTGCCAGGACCTGGTCCACATTCTGGGGAATGGTGCCCACCTTTAATTCGCTAAAACCTGCCGACAATATATCGGAAAATTCCTGCAGGGTCATTTCCTCATCCTTTAACAGCTCATAAATCTGATTCAGCAAATCCATTACAAGAGGATATACCTGTCCGTATTCCTTTGCCTTTGCCAAATCTCCCATTTCCTGAAAACTGGCTTCCATTTGCTCCATTTTTTCCTGAAACCTGTTCCTGACACAGAAGTCATATACAGCCTTTACCAGACTTTCTGCCGGATAGAGCGCTGATTTTTCATTCACTGTTTTTTTATTCAATATTTTTTCTTCTGCCTTTATTTCCGGCTTTCCTGCTGCTCTTATTTCTGCCGTCTCTTCCGATATGCTTTTCATATATGTGCTTTCAGAATTTGTATTTTCTCCACTTCTGTTTTCATTATTTGTGTTTTCATTATTTATACTTTCATTATTTTTATTTTCTTCATTCCCGTTTTTCCTGACCTGGGATTTCTGTGTTTCAGCTGGCAAAAAAAGAGGTGACATCAATGTCATGAATTTTTCCCGTGTTTGATTTAGACATGCAAGCCGCTTTGACAGCTTGCCGGTTTCCTCTTCCCCTTCTGTCTGCCTCATCTGCCTTGTTATTCGGATAAAAGGATTCCCATAGGCACGCTTTCCCCGGATTCCCAAAGCCTTTACATAATATTCCAGCCTGTCAATTTCCTCCATGGAAATTCCTGTCAGTCCGGTGCGCAGAAAACAAAATACGCTGTCATAGGAAAAATCATAAAGCACTGTCTGCAGTGCGCTGGTAATAGCCAAAATCATGGGATTGTTCATTACTCCCTTTGTCTGATCCAGATATACCGGAATATCATATCTTCTGCATTCCATGTCAATAAGGTGTCCATATGCCTCTAAATCTCCTGCAATAATAGCTATATCCCTGTAGCAATACTGCTCCTCTTGCAAAAGCTCCTTAATCGCCACGCACACCTGCTGGATTTCTTCCCTTGGATTTGTCCCCTCTGTTAAGAAGACAGCATGATTTTCTCCTGTAAAAACAGACTTCTTCTGACGGAAAAGGTTTTTCTCCAAGTGGGAAAGTTCCCTGCTTTTTCCAAACCTCGGAAGCTTCTCACCGGAAAGCACCACATCCCTGCGCCTTTCCACCCCTGCTTCTTTTGCCATTTTCTCCATGGATTCCACTGTTTTCTTGCTTAAATAAAACAGCTTGTGCTCCCCGTCCGCTTCATAGGGATTTTCTCCTGTATCAACGGTAATCGTCATGATGACTTCTCCTGCCTGTACCATCAGTTCTTTAATAAGGCGGTTCTGCACAGGGGTAAATCCTGTAAAACCGTCAAATACCACCACGCTGTTTTTAATGGCTTTGGATTTGTGCAGGGATTTGCAAAGAAGATCCAGGCTTTCTTCCGTTGTTATGTACTTTTCCTTTAAAAAGGACAAAAAGCCCTCATATAAAAGCTTTAAGTCCAAAAGCTTGGAGGAAAGTTCCCCCTTTCCTGCCCCATAGGAAATCAGCGCTTCCATTCCTTTGGGGTCAATGTCATATTGCATAAATTCAGAAATCACGCTTTTGATTTCATGAATGTAACCCACCTGGTTCAAGTGGCTGCCAAGCACCTTCAGCTCCTCCTTATGATGTGAAGCCACCTTTCTTAAAATCAGGTTTTTCCCCGTATCATCCAGTACAATCCGCTCTTCCTTTCCAACCTCTTCAAATATACGGTAAGTCAGTCTGGAAAAGCTCAGCACGTCAATATTCATAATGCCTTCATTCAGCAGGCAAAGCTCCTTTTGGGTCTGCATGGTGAACTGGTCCGGCACCAGAATAAAAAATTCCCGCTCTGGCTCTGCTTTGGACCATTTCATAATATCCTTGTATACTGTTGTGCTTTTTCCGGAGCCGGAGGCCCCGAAGTAAAATTGTAATCCCATAATTCTCCTGTATGTTTTTATTCTTATTTATATTTTTGCTCATATTCTTGCTTATATCTTTGCTTTTACTTTTGTTTTTACTTTTCTTTTATGTTTATAATAATTATTATAATGCAGATTAATGGGAAATACAAATGATATATTGTTAATTTGTTTTTTTTATGATAAAATACCGATAAATTGTAATGTAAATATGCTGGAAGTGAAAAGGAAAGAAAAAGTATTTTTCTCTCCCAATAGCAGACAGGCAAAATTTTGAAAATATAATATGCTTAACCGGGTAGCCGGGGGACGTGCTCCCACCCGTTTCGTGTCCTGCGGAAAGGAGTGGTGCTTATGAGTACATATGAGGAATTTATGATAATTATCGCAGTAACATCCTTGATAATATCAATCCTGAATATGAAAAATAAGAAATAGCCGTCCTGCTCTCGCAAAGTTTAGGAACGGCTATTTCAAATAGTTAAAAATTAAATTGCGCCGAGACGGGTAATGTGCACTTACCTTCCAGCTGTCCTGTTAAGCATATTATACGCAATATTTAAAAAAATGTCAAACATACTTTTGCAGTCGATTACAGCATCTAAACTGGTATGAAATGTTATAACATCTCAAACACCACCGTGACCTGCATTTTCCCCTTCTCGATTTCTGCAAAAACCTCCCCTTTCATCTTATGCAGGATTTCCCTGCATATATACAGCCCAAGCCCGCTGCCGCTTTTTCCTTTCCCATTGGAGCCCCGGTAAAAGCTCTCAAAAATATGGGACAGTTCCTGCTTTGGCAGGGAGTTTCCTGTATTTTCCACTGTAACAAGCATACAGCCTTCCTCCCGTTCAAAACAAATCCTGATTTCCTTTCCGTCCCCATACTTTACGGCATTTTCCATAATGTTTTCAAAAGCCTCCAGTGCTCTGTCAAAGTCACCGTAAAGCAGGCAGTTTTCATATGGCTCAATCACAAATTCCGTATGGAGAAGGGATAATTTTTCCCCATAAAATCCAGTCAGCTCCCGCAATAAATCCTTTAAATAAAATTCTCCCGGATTTACCGGAATATGAAGAAAATCTTCCGTGGCAGCAGCAATAATCCTTCCAATATAATCCTCCATCAAAGCGGCTTTTTCCAATATTCCCGTTACCGCCTGATTTCTTTTCTCTTTTTGGTCATACAGCCCCTTTTCCAGTGCTTTGCCATATAAGTAAATGGAGCTTAAAGGTGTTTTCAAATCATGGGAAAGGGATAAGAGCATTGTCTTTTTCTCCCTTTCCAGCTCCAGATTTTTCTGCTTCCTGTCCTCTAAGGTTTCCCGCAGCATATCAAGACCCCACAGAAATTTTCCGAAATAGCCTTCCCTCTGCTCCTTCAGGCCCTGTACCAGATTTCCCTTTGCTAACAAAACCGGATATTCCTTAATCTGCTCAAAAGGCATAATCAATTTCCTTTTTATATAAATCAACACAGCAAGCAATATAAAAAAGCAGCAGATGACAATCACATTCAATAAAATCAGCAGGGAAAGCCCTTCTTTTTCCTTTCCCTCCCAAAAGGTAAGCTTTATATAACCGTTTCCTGTCTTTAAGGCAATGGGATAAAACATTGCATCATATACCGGAACCCGGTAAAACTCCTCTTTTTCCATAAAGGAAGCCCCTTCTTCCAGATACCGGATTTCCATAATGGTCTTATAAGCAGAAACAGGAATGCTGTCTATAAGCATCCCCAAATCCGCATTTTCATTTTCTTTTAATCCCTGTTTGATAACAGCTACAATACGATTGGCTTCTACCTTATGTAGTTCAGCCTTTTCCTTCTCCATTTCTTTTAAAAAATATAAATTTGCTGCCGCTAATATTACGATGAACAAAAGCAGCACAGCACACATCATCCTGTTATATTGCCTCATACCATTTTATACCCCACTCCCCATACTGTCACAATATGTTCCGGCTGTTTTGGATTTACCTCTATTTTTTCCCTGAGCCATTTTATATGCACTGTCAGGGTAGATGGTTCGCTAAAGCTGTCCACGCCCCAGATGCGGTTGAATATCCATTCCTTTTTCAGCACCTTTCCCTGATGTTCCATAAACAGCGTAAGCAAATCAAATTCCTTTGCAGTCAGCTCCAGTTCTTTTCCGGAAAGAAATACCCTTCTTCCCTTCAAATCCGCTTTCAGGTTCCCCACTGCCAGCGTTCCCGGCTCCTTTCCTTTTTCATAATTTCTCCGGAAAACTGCATGGATTTTCGCAAGGAGTATGTCAATGTCATATGGCTTTTCCATATAATCATCCGCCCCTGACAAAAGTGCATTCAGCTTGTCATCCTTTTCCACTCTGGCGCTTAATACTACAATAGGAACCTGATCCTCTTCCCTGATTTTTCTGCACACATAAAAGCCGTCCAGTCCCGGAAGCATAATATCTAAAAGCACCAGCCTGACGCTGTTTTCACTTATAAAGGAAAGAGCCTCTTCCCCTGTTTTTACGCAGGCAGCCAAATATCCTTCTTTTTTCAGGAAATCACAGAGCACCTCTCCTAATTCCTTTTCATCCTCCACAACTAAAACATCTACCATAACGCTTTCCTTTTCCTGCTTTACCAGCCCATTTCCATAAGCCAGCTGCTTAAAATACGTTCTCTCTCCCTTATATCCTGTTCTGTCTGGAACCTTCCAAGCTTATATTCATCCTCAATTTTTCCGTCTACAAGATAAACCACCCTGTCGCTTTTAGCTGCCACCCGTACGTCATGGGTAACCAAAAGAACACTGGTCCCTTCCCTGTTAATCCTGTTCAGCTCCTCCATGACCTCATAGGAAGCCTGTTTATTTAAGGAACCGGTTGGCTCATCTGCAAAAATAATCTTCGGATGATTAATCAGGCTCCGGCAGATACATGCCCTTTGAAGCTGTCCGCCGGAAACCTCGTTGATATCATTGTCAGCCACCTGCATGATATCCAGCTTTCTCATAAGCTCCTGTGCCTGTTCATTGATTTCCTTTCTGCTTCTTCCGCCTTTGCCCTTTTCCGCCTGATAGGCAGGCAATATAATATTATCATAGATAGAAAGATTTTTTAACATATACATCTGCTGGAAGATAAATCCCATTTCCACTAACCGCACCTTTGACAGCTCATCCGGCTTAAGGCTGCTTAAATCCTTTCCAAAAAAATCCACGCTTCCGGCTGTCATTTTGTCCATGCCGCTTACTGTATAAAGCAAGGTAGACTTTCCGGAACCGCTTGGTCCCATAATCGCCACCATTTCTCCTTCGCTTACGGAAAAACTCACGTTTTTCAATACATTATTCTGTCTTTTATCCATTACATAGGTCTTGCACAAATCTTTTACTTTTAATGAACTGCTCATTTTTTCTTCCTCTCTTCCATGCTTATTTTCGCAATTGACCAATACTTATTCCATATCGTTCATTTTCTGCACGCTGAATCTTTTCACTCCTGAAGCTGCAATGTAAGCTGCTGCTAACACACCTGCTAATACCAGAAGCGGATAGCCTACATATACTTCCATCGGCACAATATTTAATTCCACCTGACTTGTCCCCATGATTCCGAAAGTATACTGTATCATCCCGTCATTTAGTAAATAAGAAAATAAAATTCCGATAAAAACAGATATAAGCTGAATCATTCCAATGCGGATGCTCTGCCATGCCTGCAGAAAGCCATTGGAAAAACCAATACTTTTTAAAAGGGCAATTTCTCCCTTATCCCTTTCCAAAAACGTCCTGCAAAGCAGAATTGTCACCAGACTGTTTATCACAATTACAACAAATACGATTAGCGCCTTGATTTCATCCAAACGTTCTATGATGCCCCCTAAGCTTACTGCAATTCTTTCTCTTGTATTTTTTATTTCATAATCCGGGGTGATTTCCCTCATTTTGGAAATTGCCGCCTCTACATCCGTTCCTTCCTGAAAATTTCCCTGTATATCATAAAACCCTGCAGAATACTTTAAGTCGGTTTCCGCCGTCTCTGACAGGCGGATGGAATAGCCAAGATTATTAAAGCTTTCAAAGGTTGCGGTAAGGATATACGGTATTTTTTCCTCGGCAAACTGAAGCCAGACCGTATCTCCCATTTTTACATTCAGTTCTTCCGCCGATAACGCAGTCATGGCTAACTCGTTGGAAAGCTTTGGCGGCTCCCCATCCAGATAACGGTAATTTTCTGTATCAAAATTCTTTGCCTGGGTTGCCATAATACTGCTTTTATCCTTATTCGTCTCGCTTGAAACATACGGGAAATAGAGGACTTCACTATAAAGCTTAACGCGAATCCCTTCCCTTGCATATATTTCCTCCATATGCTCCAAATCTGCAAGCATTTTGTTCATATCCCCATCCTCTATCCAGGCTTCTTCTTTGTGGCTGGTAATGTAAACATCTGATTTTGCAATCCCGAACAAAGTAATGACGGAATCACTTTTTAGCGTATTTACTGCATTTAAAGGAAGAATTATCATAATAATCCCAATAATAAAAGAAATAAAAAGGGGGATATATTTTTTCTTGCTGCTTAAAATATCATTTGCAGCTAAAAAAAGCAGAGCAGGCAGCTTTCCTGATTTATACAGGGATATGGGGGAGCTTTTCCCATACCTCTCTCCGTTTGAACCGCTTTTAATTGCCTCTATCACCATAAGTCTTTTGATTTTACCCGTACAGATATAGCAAAACAGCATTACCAGCAGAACAATGATGCCGCCGCAGGCTAAACATAACCATAAATTCCCCTGTGCCTTTGGCATATACACGTTTTTTTCTATGGAGCCCATCATAAAATCCGAAAAGGGAATACTGAAAAATGCTCCAGACAATGCTCCTGCCACAGAAAGGACAAAGTATTTGCACAAATAGATTCCTCTTATGGCAAGGCTGTTTATTCCTATGGCCTTCATAACTCCGATTTCTTTAAATTCTTCATGCAGGGTAAACGTAATGCTAAACCTTAAAATCACAAAAGATATCACCAATAAACATATGCTGATAATCATAAGAAATACTGCAAACAGCATATCCATTACATAACATGTACGAAGCTCTTTCTGACTTATTGTGGTAAATACCGGCAATCCTTCATTATAAAATCTCCGTTCCAGTTCTGAAATATCAGAAGAAGAAATACCATATCCGGTAATGCCGCCGTCTTTCCTTGAAAGGGCATTTTCTACCATTGCGAAATCCGCCTCTGAAATATACTGGGCATCAAAGCCCACAAAAGGAGAACCAAACAAAACATCCTTTACAATGGATTTGACCTGAAGGGAAATCTCTTTCTCCCCTGCCCGGAATCGAATCTCATCTCCCGGTTCAATCCCCTTTTGCTCAGCCTGTGAAACAGGAATAGCAATTTCTCCCGGCTTTAAATCCACGGGCTGATTATCTGTATCAAAAATCAGATTCTGTTCTTTGCGGATTTTACATAAATACAGCGGACTGTCAAAGCTGTTATCTTCCTTTTCTATCATGAGATAAGGGTATTTTTCTACATTTTCTATAAGCCCTTCCGCTTCCATCTCTTCCATCCATTTTTCAATCCTGATTTCATTTTCTCCCTGTCCCTTTGTCTTGATATAGAAATCGGACACATTTGCTTCTTTAAAAAAATAGTCAATGGCATTCATGGTAAGCAGCAGATTATTGACACCCCCTGCCAGAAAAATGCTGCTTATGATTAGAAGCAAAAATAGAATCAGATTCATTCCCTTTTTCCGCTTTAAATCTTTTTTTAATATCTGAATAAACATAGTCTTTCCCTCTCCCTTTTATTCTAACAGATCAGGCAATTGCAAAACATCCCGCAGCCGCAATTTCCTATAAACAAATTTGTCCTGTCTGAATCTAAGTATAAAGGGGAAATTATTAAATAATCCTTAAATAAAATTTGCTTTTTTTCCCATACCATGTAAAATAGAAAGAAAATGGAATTTAGAGGTAAGACAAATGAACAAATTAGTATCAAAGTTATTGATTTACGGTGATATGCCAAAGGATTCCATCCTTATGGAATTAAGCGCTATCTGCGAAGAGGCGGACAAGCCTGACTTTCACAAAGATGAGCTGATAGAACGAATCTACAGACAGGTAAAACGAATCCTGATTCTGGCAACGGAATATGGCTTTAATAAAAATCTCTGGCACAACTATCTGACCTTTCTTTTGATGATGGATAAGAATCCTTTTAGTATTACCTGTGAAAAAACCGGCGCCCAGAACGGAACCGTCAATCACTTTGCCAAAAATGACTTCAAAATATTCAAGCAGCTGTTTGACTATGATTTTACCGGTCTGGAAAAGAAACTGGGAATCGACTGTTTCAGCTGTCTGACCAACTATGAGGCGATAGAAAAAACGGAGCTGATGTACAATAAAAGCGTCAGTGAAAAGGTGCAGGCTTTAAGCAGGGAGCTGGAAGAGGCTTCTGATGAAGAGGGCTTTTTCCTTTGTGTCACAGGCTTTTACAAGGATTACGGCGTAGGCGCTTTTGGTCTGAACAAGGCATTCCGTATTCATTCTTCCCAAAACAACCGGGTTACTTTTCAGGCTATCAATAATATGGATAAGGTCGTCTTAGACGATTTGATTGGCTATGAAATCCAGAAAAAAAAGCTGGTTGACAACACAAGAGCCTTCGTAGAAGGAAAGAAAGCAAATAACGTGCTTTTATTTGGCGACAGCGGTACCGGCAAATCCACCAGCATTAAAGCAATCGTCAACGAATTTTACGGAAGTGGGCTTCGCATGATTGAAATATATAAGCATCAGTTTAAAGACTTATCTCAGGTCATTGCCCAGATTAAAAACCGGAACTATAAATTTATCATCTATATGGACGACTTATCTTTTGAGGACTTTGAGACAGAATACAAGTTCTTAAAGGCGGTCATTGAAGGCGGCGTGGAAACAAAGCCGGAAAACATACTGATTTATGCCACCTCTAACCGCCGCCATTTAATCCGTGAAATGTGGAAAGACCGGAATGATATGGATACGGATAACGGACTCCACCATTCCGATACCATGGAAGAAAAGCTTTCGCTGGCTTACCGCTTTGGCGTAACGATAAATTATTCCAAGCCCTCTCAAAAAGAATATTTCCATATCGTTACCGAACTGGCACGCAAGAACCACATTTCTCTGTCAGAAGAGGAAATATGCAGGGAGGCAAATAAATGGGAGCTTTCCCACGGAGGTATTTCCGGAAGGACTGCCCAGCAGTTCATCAACTATTTATCCGGAATGGAACAGGGTTAATCCGGTCAGACTGCTGTAGTCAAAGACCTCTCGCCGGCAGTCACATAACCCGTTGCCCGCAGGAATAAAGCGAAAATGAGAAAAAGCCGGTACCTTCCGGCTTTTTCTCATTCTAAGATTTCCTCTATGAACAAGGTTCTTTCTCTGGACAAATCCACGATTTTCGTTTCTGTAATGGGGCGGTTGGTACGATTGAAAAATACCTTTACAATAGGGCGAGGGCCCTGATTCTTACGAATATTTGCCACAATTCCTACTTCCTTATTGGAAAGCCTCACCATGACACCCAGCGGATATACGGGAATATTGTTTACAAATGCCTCCACCACTTCACTGCCAAAGTGAATGCCGCTGATTCCATAGATTTCTTCAATCGCCATATATGGCGGCACGTGCTGTACTGTAATCTCTTCATCATATTGAGAACACAAGCCTATAATCTGGGCGCTTACGGGAATTTCATCCCCCGCCTTTATTTTGGGAAAACCTGAACCATCCCATCTCTCGTGGTGATATAAAATCAACTCACAGATTTCCTGCGGTATTTCATTCTGTTTGGCAAAATAATAGCCATAAGTGGGATGCTCTTCCCAAAGCTGCTGCTGCTGACTGTTTCTCTCTCGTTGTCCAATCACCAGCGGCATTTCACAAAGCCCGATGTCATGAAGAAGTCCTCCGGCAACTATTGTTGTCAACTGTTCTCCTGTCATCCCCATGGCTCCGGCCGTGAGCCCTGCTAAAACTGCCGTGTTTACACTATGCTGATACAACCGTAAATTATCTACCAGCTTTAACTGCACACAAAACTCCATAACCTTTTCCTGACGACAGATTTTCCTGATAATATGCTCCAGTTCATCAGCTACCTTTACCATATTATCGCTCTTGTTGGCTTCTGCCTGCTTGGGCGATATTTTCCTTAAATATAATTGAAAATCCCTTTCCAGATTTTCCGCCATTTTATCAATAGGTGTAACAAATAAAGAATTTCTGTCTGCTATCTCAACTGTTTCAATTTTTAATTCCCTTATCTTCTGTATTCCTTTAATCGTCAGGGCATGTCCTTCTTTTAATAAAAGCATTCCGCCATCCGGAGTCATAACCGGCGCCGCCAACACCATTCCCGGTCTTACATCTTCTAGCTTTAATTGTCCCATCGCTTTTCCTTCCGTATCACTATAGAATTCTGCTTTCATTATATAGCATTTTTCTTTGAAAGAATAGTGACTTTTTATTATTTTTCTTCTTATTCCAATATTTTACATAGCCGTTAGTTTATTTATTTACAGAACGCTATCAATCCCTGGTAACACTCTTAAGCCACTTTTTAGAATGGTATCTTGTATACGCAAAGGGAAGCTTTATCACCTCGTCACACAAGAGTATGGCATAAACTGCTTCCACCGGAAGACGGAATACAAAGGCTGCCAAAAAGCCGCACAAAATAGAACCAAGCCACATAGCGCCTACATCCACGCACATACCATATTTGGTATCACCGCCTGAACGAAGTATTCCCACTATAATGGTCACATTTATTCCATGGAACACAATATGAATCGCCAGAAGGATTAAAAATACCCTCATATATCGGGCAGCCTGTCCGGAAAATTCCAGTCCTGAAATAAGAAACGGACGGATGAGCACCACCAGCAGGCTTCCTAACACAGTACAGATTATAGTCAGCTTCATAAATTTCTTTGCATATAGAATGGCTATGTCATCCCTTTTTTCTCCAATTACCTTTCCAATCATAATGGCAGTAGCATTTGCCAGTCCCATTACAAGGACCATGGCTAACTGCCTGGTTACCTGCGCCACACTATAGGCCGCCGTGGCACTGCTTCCCAAATGTCCGATAATGGCTGAATTAGCTGATACTCCAAGCCCCCATAAAAGCTCATTGACAATCACAGGGCTGGAATATAGAAAGAAATCCCTGCACAATTGTTTATCCATCCGAAGCATGTGAACAAGCTTTATCTTCACGTCCCGATTTTTAAAATGTGCATAAAGGGCTACGATAATCAGCTCTAATATTCTGGCACATAATGTACCAATAGCAGCTCCCACCACCCCGAGCCTTGGCGCTCCAAACAGTCCAAAAATGAGGATTCCATTAATGATAATATTGATAATAAGGGAGCTTGCATATACGATAGTGGAAATTACTACCCTTTCTATGCTTTTTATAATATTCAGATAAGTGGCGGTAAAAGTTACGATAGGATAAGTAAATGCCAGAATCTGCAGATACTGCACCCCATATTCTATGACTTCTTCATCATTAGTAAAAATCCCCATTATCTGTTTGGGAACCGCCAGCGTAATCACTGCAAATAAAAATCCTGCCGCTATAGCTGTAGTCAGGGCAATTCCCATTATTTTTTCAATGGAATCCGTATCCTTTTTTCCCCAATACTGCGCCGTCAGCACTGCCGCTCCCGAAGCTATGCCAAACAGGAACAGATTCAGTATAAAAGGGACCTGTCCCCCTAAGGAAGCCCCTGACAACACCTTTTCATCCACCTTTCCAAGCATGATTACATCAGCTGCAGTGACCCCTACATTAATTAAATTCTGCAAAGCCATCGGCAGAACAAGGGATATTACTTTCTTATAAAAATTTTCTTCTTTCATTCTGTCAACCTCAGTTTTTTATTATTTCTTTCATTTCATATATCTATAATTTTACAACAGTATTTTCCGTTATCACACCGGCAGTTTTATAACAAAACAATATCATTCTATCACAAAATAAAAAAAAATACACGAAAATCTGCCCCTGCCCACGAAAGAAATGTTATGGAGAAATACAGCTTGTGTTTTTCTTTTCTTTCCCGTACAATAATTAGTATCAAACAGGAAATGAGGAAAGCAAATGAAAGAAACTCTCTATACCATCCCTCTTATGGATGCCTTTCATGCAAATGACGAGTGCCCTCTCTGCTTTATTGAGCGGAATGTGGAGCAGGACCTATTGGATTTTGTTTTAGGCTCCGGCTCCTCCTATATGGAAAGCGATATCCGGGAACAGACAGATAAGGCAGGATTTTGCAGGGAACATTTCAAAAAAATGTTCGACTATGGCAATACGTTAGGAAATGGTTGGATTTTAAAGACTCATTACATAGAAATGAACAAGGAGCTAAAGAAACAGATAAAAATGTTTTCTCCCTCCAGAACCTCTCTTTTTGGCCGAAAAAAGACAGGTGAAGACGGTAATTCCATCAGTGTCTGGATAAAGGAACGGGATAAATCCTGCTATATCTGCAGGCGTTTTAAGGATACCTATGAAAGATATCTGGACACCTTCTTTTTTATGTATAAAAAGGACGACGAATTAAAAAACCTGCTAAAACAAAGCAAAGGACTTTGCCTGCACCATTTTGGAGATATTATGGAAATGTCTGATACCCGGTTAAATGACAGGCAGAAAGAAGAATTTTACCCTCTCCTATTTGATGTAATGGAAAAATCCATGGAGCGTGTCGGAGAAGATGTGGCATGGCTTGTTGAGAAATTTGATTACCGCAATAAGGATGCTGACTGGAAAGATTCAAAGGATGCCGTCCAGCGGGGAATGCAGAAGCTGAGAGGCGGATACCCTGCCGACCCGGTTTACAAAATGGGAAAATAAAGAAAACCTGTATTCATTTATACAGGTTTTCTTTTAACATATCTAAATAAGCAGAGGCCTCTTCATAAAGGGCCTCAAACCGGAAAGGCTCTTGATGAATGTATTCGTCCATCAGTCCGTTCAAAGCAAAAAGAGTCATTTTCAACACCATGGAAGGGTCTGCTGTTTCCTTGAATTTAGACAAGTCTGCCTTTGCATATATCTGCTGCAGGACATTTGAAGCATAGTCTATTTCTTCTTTTGCTACTGTTGCCGCCTCTTCATCCGTTTCCAAAAAAGCCTGATTCAAAAAGTACTGCATATAAGGGTAATTCTTCATAACCCGAACCTTTGCTAACTCCATCTGCTTTTGCAATTCAAAAAAGTCCGTTTCCTGTATGCCTATTGCTCTTGAAAGCTCCATTGCAAGATATCTGCTGCTGTACTGGCAGGCGAATATATAAACGCCTTTTTTACTTTCAAAATAATGAAACAGCAAGCCCTTGGAAATACCCGCTTCCTTTACCATCTCATCGGTACTGGCTCTTTTGTAGCCATTTAGTGCAAACACCTTCAGGGCGCCGTTTATAATCCTGTCCTGTTTTTCCTTTTTCAAATCAAAAAATTTTTCTTTCACTTGCTACCCCGCTTATATTTACCGTTCTATGCCATCTTGTCCACTGCAATCATAATCAGTCCAAGTACCGTCCCACGCCGGATCCAAATCCGGCAACCAGACATACAAATAATTTTTGCCACATAATTCAAGACTTCCTTTCTTGTAATAATCATCATGTTGCATAACTGAATTATCCTTTTGGCATAAAAATATAGGAATAAAAAGAAAGCAGATAACGGGAGTCGAACCCGCCTTTCCAGCTTGGGAAGCTAGCGTTCTACCGATGAACCATATCTGCCTGTAAGAGTATTGTAACATTTTTCTGAAAAAAAGCAAGAATATTTAAATAATAAACCCAAGAATACGGGCATTAGATATTTTTGCATTAGATATTTTTTTTCGGGAATGCTATATTGTGGGTTGTTTTCTTTTCCCTTTTCATATAGAATATAAAAAAAGGGAACTCGAAAGGAGATATATAGCAATGAAAAAATTTGGTAAGTTATTATTATTTGGTACTATAATAGGCGCTGCTGCTGCAGGTGTTTACTATTATATCACAAAAAAGGATTCAGAAAGCTTTGATGAAGATTTTGATGCTTTCGATGATTTAGACGATGACGATGAAGATTCTGATGATGGAGACCGCACTTATGTACCGTTAAATTTAAACAGCACTGAAAGCGATGCCACTGAAGAAGAAGATACCTCTGATATGGATCCGGAAGATGAAACGGAAGACTTTGATGAAGAAGATTCAAAAGAAAACTCCGAAGAAACGCAAAAAAAGGAGAAAATTGCTTCCAAGATTTCAGAAGGAGTGGAAGAATTTTTTGATGAAGACGACTCCGAAGAAGAAGTTTCCCCTGATAAAAACAACTCTCCTTTATAAGTGGTTCACCTTTAAAACAGAAAATATTATGCAAAAAAGGCAGGTTAAGTTTTTTATCTTTACCTGCCTTTTATATTTTGATGCTCTTTCTACAGCCAGACCCTTTGCAATAGTAAAAGGGCATTCTTTATTTCCTCTTCCGATAAACTGGCATATCCCAGCAGAATCCTTGCATGCCCGTCTTCCATATCCTTACAGTCCTTTTGCTCCTTTACCCTCCCGCCGTTTCTTCCCTCCTCCACAAAATAACCGCTCATTCCATAAACCTTTATTCCAACGCTTCCCGCTTTTTTTGTCATCTGTTCTTCGCTGATTCCGTCCTTTTTGCATGTGAGAAGAATATGAAGCCCGGCATTTTCCCCGGAAATATAAAATTTATCTTTAAAAGGCTTTAAACATTCTAAAAGGCAGTCATGCTTTGATCTGTAAATCTTACGCATTTTATTTAAATATCTTTCATAATGTCCGGCACCTATAAATTCATTTAAGATTGCCTGGTCGATTCTTGAAACGGTAGAGGATAAAAAGCCCGCATTCCTTTCATATTGTTCCAAAAGGGGCTTTGGCAGTATCATAAAACTTACCCGGATGGCAGGGGCTATGGACTTGGAAAAGGTTCCCATATAAATCACTTTTTCTTTTTTGTCCCATGCCTGCAATGCCTGAATAGGCTTGCCCTTATATCGGAATTCACTGTCATAATCGTCTTCAATCAGATATCTGTTTTCTGCTTCTTCTGCCCATTTCAACAATTCTATCCGACGTCCGATAGGCATTACCACTCCGGTAGGAAACTGATGGGAAGGCATAACATATGCAATGTCTGCATGACTTCTCCTTAAATGCTCCATGCTCATTCCGTTCTTATCTATAGGCAGGGTAAGCATTTCACAGCCTGCCGAGTAAAAAATACGGTAAGCTCTTTTATAAGTAGGATTTTCCATAGCAACCCTCTGCTGCCCTCCTAAAATCTTTCCAAGCAGCAGTAACAAATAATCATTACCAGCACCTACAATAATCTGTTCCGGTTCACAGTTTACCCCCCTAAAGCTATAAACATAACGGCAAATCGTATTACGGAATTCAAAGTCCCCCTTTGGATGCCCCGGCTCAAATATATCCCTTTGATGTTCCGCCAGAACATTTTTGGAAATTCTTCTCCATGTAGAAAACGGAAAGGCTTTCATTTCAATTCCATTTGGAGTCAAATCATAAAGATAAGGAGATTGCTTTTTCATTTCCTGTCTTTTTACAATCTGTTCCCTTTCTAAATAATATAATTCTCCTATTGGACATACAAAATATCCCTTGCGAGGTTTTGCTTCAATATATCCCTCTGATACCAGCTGTTCATATGCAAGTTCCACCGTACTCCTTGCTATCTGCAAGTGCTCTGCCAAAGCACGAGTAGAGGGAAGCCGTTCTTTTTCAGACAGCTTTCCCTCTACAATTTCGTTTTTTATATACTGATAAATCTGCTCATACAAATACGCTCCGCTTTTTATATCAAGCGTTATTGCCAACTCATTCATGCTTTTCCCTTTTTGGACTGGTTCTCCTTAATTTGCTTTACCAGCATCTCCTTTATATCCCTGGCCTTATCCTTCATTCTTGGACTTGCTGTATGAGAGGCTAAAATGCCTGCAATCAGCCTGGAGGAAATGTCAAACTGCTCAAAGCGCATAGCGATTACAGAAATAAGATAATCAACTGTCACTTCATCCATACCGCACATGGGAAAGCTCTCTGTCTGTCTTGCAGATAAAAAGCCTTCTAATGAATTTCTTAAAAACTCTTCTTCTTCCTGACTTATTTCCGCTTTCTTCTTGTCATAATCCGCATCCTCTTTTTTCAGACTTTCCCCCTGTCCTCTTAACAGCCATGCAGTTTTCAGACAAATATATGCCTTCTCGCTGGCTTTTGCCCTTTTTACAATTGCATTTGCCAAAGTCAACTTATATCTGGCAAGGGCTTCTTCATAGGAAAAAATAGTTCCCTGCTCCTTCATAGGCTTAAAGGTAGAAGAAATATTTTCTTTAATAAGTTTTGCCTGTGGAGCGGTAAGAAATTTAAAATACCGGCTAAGCGCCGCATATCCACAGTGGGGGCACAAAATAATATCATATTTCAGCATATCCACACTTTCATATTTGGGGCGCAAGTCTAAATCGGTTCCTAAAAGCTTTGCTTTTCCTATCTTTACGGTTCTTGACTTAAATTCCGTGTCACAAATCGGACATGTATATGACTTTTCAAAGAGCAGCTCCTGCTCTGCTAATACAGGGTCTTTTTTGATTTCTTCTGCTCTTCTTGCTTCCTCTTCCTTTTTTGCCTTATCGTAAATGTCGTCTACCTTATCCAGGCCCTTAAGACCAAATGCTTCTAATCCAGATAATAATCCTGCCATTGCTTTTTCTCCTATCTTTCTCCTAATCTTTACTTAGGTAGCTTAAATGAACTTTTTAATGAAACAATTCTGTTGAATACAAGTGCCTCCGGAGTGGAATCCTTATAATCCACACAGAAAAATCCGTTCCTGACAAATTGAAAGCTATCATAAGCCTCTGCCCCGGAAACTGCCGGTTCTAAATAACATTCCTTTAATATGGTCAAAGAATTTGGATTTAGATTCAAGCTTCCATCCTCTTTATTATAAACCCCTTTTTCCTCATCCACAAGGTTTTCATAAAGACGAACTTCCGCTTTTACTGCCTCTTTTACAGGAACCCAGTGAATGGTTCCCTTTACCTTTCTTTCTGAAAAGCCGCTTCCCGCCTTTGTTGCCGGATCATAAGTACAATGTACCACAGTAACATTTCCCTCATCATCCTTTTCAAATCCGGTACAGGTTACAAAATATGCATGCATTAACCGCACTTCATTTCCCGGGAAAAGCCGGAAATACTTTTTGGGAGGCTCCTCCATAAAGTCCTCGCGCTCAATATAGAGCTCTTTTGAAAAAGGTACCTGATGGGTTCCAAGCTCCGGATTTTCCATATTGTTGGAAGCCTCAAGCATTTCCACCTGCCCCTCAGGATAGTTATCTATCACTAACTTAATCGGGTCCAGTACCGCCATCATACGTGGTTTTTTCAATTTCAAGTCCTCTCTTACGCAATACTCAAGCATCGCATAATCCACGGAAGAGTTGGATTTGGATACTCCGCAGAGCTCAACGAACATCCGCAGGGATTCGGGAGTAAAGCCCCGTCTTCTCAAGGCTGCTATGGATACAAGTCTTGGGTCATCCCAGCCATCTACGATTCCATCCTCCACCAGCTTTTTAATGTATCTTTTTCCCGTTACCACATTAGTCAGATACAACTTTGCAAATTCAATCTGTCTTGGCGGCTTTTCATACTCAAGCTCCCTGACTACCCAGTCATATAATGGTCTGTGGTCTTCAAATTCCAATGTACAGATAGAATGGGTTATCCCCTCAATGGCATCCTCGATAGGGTGCGCAAAATCATACATAGGATAAATGCACCATGTATCACCAGTATTATGATGGTTCATATGAGCCACCCGGTAAATAACCGGGTCCCTCATATTAATATTGGGCGATGTCATATCAATTCTGGCACGAAGCACCTTTTCCCCGTCCTTATAAACTCCGTTTTTCATGTTTTCAAATAATTCCAGATTTTCTTCCACGGAACGGTCTGAATAAGGGTCCTTCTTTCCCGGCTCTGTCAGGGTACCGCGGTATTCCCTGATTTCTTCTGCACTTAAATCCGATACATACGCCTTTCCCTTTTTAATCAGCTTCACGGCAGCCTCATACATTTGTTCAAAATAATCAGAGGCAAAAAACAATCTGTCCTCCCAGTCGGCACCAAGCCATTTAATATCCTCTTTAATGGATTCTACAAACTCTGTTTTTTCCTTTGTGGGGTTCGTATCATCAAAACGCATATTAAACTTGCCCTGATATTTTTCAGCCAGACTGTAATTCAACAGGATACTTTTTGCATGGCCGATATGCAGATATCCGTTCGGCTCCGGCGGAAATCTTGTATGGACCGTATCATATACTCCCTCCGCCAGGTCCTTATCAATTTCCTGTTCAATAAAATTTCTGGATATTACTTCTTTTTCATTCTCTTCCATGTTATTTCCCTCAACTATATTTATTAATCTTAGTCTGCTTTTAATGCTTAAAATGTCTCATTCCCGTAAATACCATGGCAATGCCGTATTCATCGCATTTGTCAATGGACATCTGGTCCCTCATTGCCCCACCGGGCTGGATGATTGCAGTAATGCCTGCCTGATGTGCTGCCTCCACTACATCATCAAAAGGGAAGAACGCATCTGAAGCCAGCACTGCACCTTTTGTCGCCTCTTCACCAATCAGCTCTGCTGCATGTTCAAAGCTCTGCTTTGCTGCCCAGATACGGTTTACCTGTCCCGGTCCGATACCTACGCTTTGTTTATTCTTTACAACTGCAATGCCATTGGATTTTACGAATTTTACAACCTTCATGCCAAACTTCATATCTTCCAGCTGTTCCTTTGTAGGCTGTGCCTTTGTCACTACCTTGAAATCCTCTTCCCTGTAAATCTCGGAATCAATGGTCTGCACAATCAATCCGCCGTTTACCTTCTTCATATCAAGGGCAGCCGGATTTTGTGGCACCTCAATATCATTTAATTCCAGCACACGGATATTCTTCTTGGAACAGAGAATCTCAAGTGCTTCCTTCTCATAGGAAGGAGCCACTACTACCTCCAAAAAGATTTCATGCATTTCCTCTGCCATCTGCCTCGTCACCTGACGGTTTACTACTACAATTCCGCCAAAAATAGATGTCTTATCTGCATTATATGCTTTATCCCACGCTTTATTGATATCCTCATCGCTTCCTACCCCACATGGATTTCCATGCTTACATGCCACTACAGTAGGCTCGGTAAATTCCTTTAACAATTCCAGTGCCCCGTTTGTATCATTAATATTATTAAACGACAATTCCTTTCCATTGTGCTGAAGAGCATCCACCAAAGAGCCTGTCTGCTTTCCTACCTGACGATAAAAAGCGGCCTTTTGATGGGGATTCTCTCCATAACGCATATCCTGTACCTTTTCAAATGTCATGGTCAGTGTTTCAGGAAGGGAATCATCCCCCCGCTGCTTCTTTAAATAGTCTGCAATCATAGTATCATAATTAGAAGTATGCATAAATACTTTTTGCATCAAATAAAACTTCGTATCCAGAGAAACCTGACCGTTCTCCTTCAACTCTGTGAGAACCTTTTCATAGTCAGCCGGGTCTGTCACCACTGCCACATCCTGATAATTCTTTGCGGCGCTTCTAAGCATGGTAGGTCCGCCGATATCAATGTTCTCCACCGCTTCTGCTCTGGTAACCCCTTCCTTTAAAATAGTGGATTTAAAAGGATACAGGTTTACAATTACTAAATCAATGGTATCAATATTCAGTTCCTTTAACTGATTCATATGGGCAGGATTGGAACGCATAGCCAGAATTCCTGCATGTACGATTGGATGCAGGGTCTTTACACGTCCGTCCAAACATTCAGGAAATCCGGTAAGCTCAGAAATTTCAATGGCATTTACCCCTTCCTCCTTTAATTTTTTGTAAGTGCCTCCAGTGGAAATAATTTCTACACCCATGCTTTCCAGCTCTCTGGATAACTCTACAATTCCTGTTTTGTCCGATACGCTAATCAATGCTTTCATAATTTTTCTCCTCCTAAGTTTCTACCTCATATACAACGGCGGCTTATTTATACCTCTAACTGCACATAACATACTTGCTTTCAAAATCCGAAAGCTGCAACGGCCTGTCAAAATAATACCCCTGTATCAACTGTATTTTCATGTCGTTTACAACTTTGAACTGTTCTTCTGTTTCAATTCCTTCCACGCACACATTCACTTCAATAGCACTTGCCAGCTCCGCAACCATCTTAATAAAGGATTGGGAATAGCTGTCTTCTGCCAGCCCCTGAACAAAATTCTGATCCACCTTAATCACATCAAGAGGAATCTCCCTGATATGATTCAGGGAAGAATAACCCGTTCCGAAATCATCCAGTGCAATCCGCACCCCAAGCTGCCTTATCCTGTTTAAGATTTCTTTCATCCTTCTCATATCGTTAATCGCAAGGCTTTCCGTTACTTCTAACGTTAAATTTACCGGATTGATTCCCGTTTCCTTCAAAGTATTTTCCACAATTTCCACAATTTCCGGCTGCAAAAGCTGTACAACAGATAAATTCACATTCACCTTGAAATTTTCCCTGCCGCTGTCATTCCAGTTCCTGCAGGCGCTGCAGGCTTCTTTCAGCACATAGTTGCCTATTGGATTGATAAGCCCCAGATATTCAGCCAATGGTATAAATTCCGAGGGAGGTACAAAGCCCATCGTGGAAGAGTTCCAACGAATCAGGGCTTCTGCCCCGGTACAGACCGGATGTCCGGAAAGCACGTCTATAATCGGTTGATAATACACTTCAAACTCCCGGTAATTGTCGGCTGTGGCATCCCTCATATTTTTCTCCATATCCAGCCGCTTGTGGGAAGCCATGCTCAATTTATGGGAATACCTGGAGAATCTGTTCTTGCCTGCTTTTTTCGCATCATACATGGCGATATCCGCCTTTTTAATCAGGTCCTGTACACTGTCCCCATCATTCGGGTAATTTACAACGCCCATGCTTACGGTACAATAATAATCCGCATCCTTTAAAAACCAGGGCTTGCTGAATATTGCCTGAATATCCTGTATAATTTCATCAAATCTGTGAAAGCTTTCCGGAGGTATGATAATGACGAATTCATCACCTCCCATCCGGTAACAGCTATTACTGATTCCTTTTATATGCCTTAAGCTATTGGAAATAGACTTCAAAAGCACATCCCCATATTGGTGTCCAAGACCATCATTAATATGTTTAAAATCATCCAAATCCAGATAGAGAAGCCCGCCTGTTATCTTTTGTGCAACCGCCTTATCAAGCTGCATGGATAAATCCCTTTCACAGCACATCCGGTTATAGAGACCTGTAAGAAAATCTGTATATACCTGCTGTTCAATTTTTTTCTGGTAGATTTTTTTGTCTGTAATGTCATGTAACACGTAGAGGCATGCCCGATTCCCGTCTATCCAGGTAATATAAGTATAGTATAAATCATACCATCTGCCCTTTTCTGTATACTGGATTTCATGATAGCCTTCCCGAATGCCAATGGGTCTTGCCTTCTGGACCATTTCATCAAGCTTTCCATTTTGAAGCTCCAGTTCAAAGGTATTCTTTAACTGCTTGTTAGCAAAAACAATCCTGCTGCTTTCCACATCCTGCACATAAATACAGCTTCCCACATTGTCCAGAATCGCCTGAAGGGACGCAAAGGAACCTGCCAGAAACTCCTTCCGCTGTTTGCTTATGAGCATGATCTGCATAATCCGGACCATATCACCTATAAAGTCAATTTCCTCCAGCGTCCATATCCTTTTTCGGGTTCTTTCAGCAAAATAAACATACATGACCGGCTTTTCATCTAACAAAAGAGGAATTGAAATAACAGCCTTTTGATTCTGTTCTCTCATATATTCCTTCATTTCCTTTGACATAACAGAATCTGCTGAAATCACCTTGGGCTTATCACCGTAAAACACCTGCGGCCTTTCAAGGTTCCTTATTCTGTCATAATCAGAAACGCTCCCCTCCTTCAGCCATTCACATATAATATCAATAAACTGCCGGTCCTTCAAAACCTTTACAAGCCCTGCGGAAGTAACTTGAAGGTATTCTCCCATAAGCTCCAAAAACCTGTCCGCCGCTTCCTCGAAGGGCTGCCCGCATTCCAGAAGCTGTAACGCTTCCGTATAATATTCTGACTTTTTTTGAAGCCTTCCTTTTTCCTTTGCCTCCCGGTCATCTGTTTGAAATATGTGCTCAGCATACAGCCGTAACAACGCAGCTGTCTCACATACTCTTTCCTCTGTAGTAATCCTTTGAGCTCCATTTATTACAGGCTTTCCGCCTTCGGACTCTTCTTCTGAAAAAACACAGCAAGCAAGCCAACAAAATTTCAGCTTGCCCTCTATTTTATATCCAATTGCCGCTGCCTTAAGATTGCCATAACCGGTTTCCTCTATAATCTGCTCTTCCAAGGCGCTTTCCCTGATTTTATCAAACAAATTGTATAACCGTTCTCCTGTAACTGCTTCTTTCAGCGGGGCAATCTCTTCCATGCTGCCAGACCATTCTGTTATCTGATTGCCATGCTCATCCACACAATACGCATAAAAATTTCCCAGATAACAAAACTTATCCTGCATCTTCTGAAACATATTTTTTTCAACACAACCTCTTTTTTCCAATCCCGTCCCCACCTGTTAATATTCCTTTTTATAATATGCCCAAAGCCCCAAAGCCGTAAAACAAAGGGTATAAATACTGCTTAATATAATAATTTTAGGCATGTCTAATGTTGCATAATATGGAAGTTCATTAAATCTGGGAGTCAAAAGCAAATACTCCTTCACCCATTGACATACCTCCAGTTTCAAAGGTTCTGATGCAAGAAACATGACGATTCTAGGAAATATAATCAATAAAACAAAAAATGAAGCAAAGGCATATCGCTTTCTTGGAAAGAAAAATAATAATCCGTTTCCAATGGCAATTCCCGTAATCCAAAGAGGTATGGCCGTACCTGCAGCCCTGCAGAAATCCTGTACAACCCATATTTCAATGCTTCCGTCCGCTGCCATAAAAATATACGTAATGCCGATAAAGACTACAATCGCCGCTACCAGAAATATTGCCGAAATACATAATTCCGAAAAGAGCTTTCCAAAAAAGAGCTTTGCTCTGGAAAGTCCAATGGTCACTTTATTTCGAATCTTTGGATTCGGGCATTCCTTCCCGAAAATAATCTCCGCAATGAGAATTGTACTGTAATAAGGAACAATAAAGCACCACTGTGCAAAATAAATGAGATTGGCGCCAAAGGCCCCCTCCCTCATGCCGTATATGCTCCGGAATGCCACCATTGCAATATTGGCAAGAAGGCTTAATATGATAATGCCTGCTGCATATATATATGTCCCTTTCTTTTTTAAGGCAATCGTCACCTCATTGATTATATAATATCTCATGATTCTACCTTATTCGTCTACACTATAGTTAGGCGCCTCTTTCGTAATATGAATATCATGAGGATGACTTTCCTTCAAGGATGCTGCAGAAATCTTTACAAATCTTCCATTCTCTTTCAGCGCTTCAATGCTTGCAGTACCGCAGTAACCCATACCGGCACGAAGACCTCCCATTAACTGGAACACAGTATCTTCCACTGTCCCTTTATATGCCACACGGCCTTCCACGCCTTCCGGAACAAGCTTTTTGGCATCTGATTGAAAATAACGGTCCTTGCTTCCGTTTTCCATAGCTGAAATAGAACCCATTCCCCGATAAACCTTATATTTCCTTCCCTGAAATAATTCAAAGGTTCCCGGTGATTCATCACATCCGGCAAACATGCTTCCCATCATACATACATTGCCGCCTGCTGCAATTGCTTTCGTCATATCGCCTGAATATTTAATACCGCCATCTGCAATAATGGGAATGCCATATTCCTTAGCAACTTCATAGGCGTTCATAATAGCCGTTACCTGCGGCACACCAATGCCTGCCACCACCCGGGTAGTACAAATAGAGCCCGGTCCAATACCTACTTTAACAGCATCAGCTCCAGCCTCAATCAAAGCTTTTGTGCCTTCACCTGTTGCCACGTTTCCTGCAATCACTTGAAGTTCTGGATATTTATCCTTAATCATCCGCACGCACTTTAATACATTTTCAGAATGCCCATGGGCGGAATCAAGCACAATGACATCTACCTTTGCCTCTACCAGTGCCTCCACTCTTTCCAATACATTTGCAGTAATCCCAACGCCCGCACCGCATAAAAGGCGTCCCTGGGAGTCCTTGGCGGATAATGGGTACTTTATGGTCTTTTCAATATCTTTAATTGTAATCAGACCTTTTAAGTTGTAGTTATCATCTACAATAGGAAGCTTTTCCTTCCTTGCCTTTGCAAGTATTTCCTTGGCTTCATCAAGCGTAATGCCTTCCCTGGCTGTGATAAGCCCTTCCGATGTCATGGATTCTTTTATCTTCTTGGAGTAATCTGTTTCAAATTTCAAATCACGATTGGTAATGATGCCTACTAATTTCTTTCCTTCTGTGATGGGCACGCCTGAAATCCTGAATTTCGCCATCAATTCATCCGCATCTTTCAATGTATGATCAGGAGTTAATGAAAAAGGGTCGGTAATAACGCCGTTTTCAGACCGCTTTACCTTGTCAACTTCCTCTGCCTGGGCTTCAATGGACATGTTCTTATGGATGATTCCGATTCCTCCCTGCCTCGCCATGGCAATTGCCATTCTATGCTCGGTAACCGTGTCCATTCCGGCGCTCATCATAGGAATGTTTAATTTGATACTCTTTGTAAGGTACGTAGACAAATCCACCTGATTTGGAATGACCTGTGAATAGCTTGGCACTAAAAGCACGTCATCAAATGTGATTCCTTCTCCAATAATCTGACCCATCTTTCATTTCCTCCATCCATTTTTCATGTTATTTTTTGTTACTATTCACGGCTCAAGGGCCGCTCTTAATAACTATTTTTTCTTTAATCTCCGAATTTTCCCTCTTTATTTACATTTTGAAAAGTGTATCAAATTTCCCTTTTTGTGTCAATCCGTAAATACCTTTCTTGGGGCCACGTCACGGATTGCCTTAAACAATTCCTCCGGCATGTCCAGCTTCACTTTTGACATCTCATCTTCCCCTGAATAAATCAGCACATAGGGACGGCTGTCCTCCTGCCCTGAAGCATAATCATATGCCTTACATCTTTTATTCCGGTAGGAATCCAGACGATGTGAGTTAGCAGGCGCTAACACTTCCATGCGCTGCAGGTTTAGTACCGCCATGCGCTTTCTTTTAGACTTTGCCAGAATACGATCTATACTCAGCTCATTGCTTAAATACAGATACTCAAATTCCACATAGGAGTTCAAACGGGAAAAATATGCCGCCAGCGCCAATATGATGCCCACCAGCATAAGGGTTAAATATCCGATTAGTCCAAAAAAAAGACAAATCGCCGCAACAATCATCAAAGCATATGTTATAAAGCGCTTCATCGGGCTTGTCTTTCTTTTTATTAATATTTCTATATAAGAATCACTCATTTTAACTTGCTTTCAGGAAAATGTTCCCTACTCCTTCTTTCTAAATTAGTATTGTTATTATCATAGTACATTTTACTATATTTTTCAAGTTTATTGACACACTTTACAAAAGAGACTATGATTACCTATAAAAACTGTCAGGGAGATTTGCATGTTAAAAGAAGAAAAAGAACAATGGAATAAATTAAGGGACAGGCCTTTCAATGAAAAGCTAAGCTATTTCTGGTACTATTATAAATATTATGTAATCGGAGCTTTTGTGGGAATTATCTGCATTTTCATTTTTATTCAGGGATATACGGAGAGCACGAAGGAGCCTTCCATATATGTTGCCCTGATTAATTCCGGTTATATGTCTGTTGCCGAAACCTCCTTAATGGATGACTATGTGGAAAGCCGGGGCATCGACACCGACTCCGCCCCCGCCAAGTTTGATATTTCCATATCCATGATAAAGGATTCTGCTGATAATGCTTCCGTTGCCAATTCCCAAAAGCTCATGGCATTATTCCAGACCCATGCCATGGATGTGATTATTTCCGATGCATGGGTAATTGAAGAATATGCCTCCCTCTCTGCCTTTAGCGACCTTAAAGCTCTTTTGCCGGCAGACTTATACGAAAAGGTTCAGGACAGACTTTACTATTATACATTTTCTGATGGAAAAACTGTTCCCATCGGCTTCTATGGAGATAATCTGCCTAAAATCATGGAAGAGAAGGCTTATTCCACAGAAAATCCTCCTATTGTCACCATATCCGGCACAACAGACAGACCCGAAAGAGCTGTTGATTTTATTCGCTATCTTCTGGAGGAATAAGTCGCCTTATTCCGGCAATATTTTTAGAAAAACAAAACTCCATTTTAGGTTTCCTGTATTTTTCCCCTGTTTTTTTCTTTATATTATGGTTTTTCTTTTGTTTTTTCATTCCGTCTACAAAATACTGTAGAATAAACATAGTTATTTTGTCGAGAAGGAGAGAAAAATGGCAGAAATGGGAGAAATCTTAGCCGAGCTGCGCAAGGATAAACATTTGCTGCAGAAGGATCTGGCTGATTTTTTAAGTATTTCCATAGGTACGGTTTCCAATTATGAAACCGGAGCACACGAACCAGATTTTGAAACACTTTGCAAACTGGCAGACTTCTTTCAGGTATCTACCGACTACCTGTTAGGCAGAACCGATTTGCCATATGATGTAAAGAAATTAAGCGAGCCCATCCGGGATGGCATTACTATCAGCGATATCACCCACACTCTGTTAAATATGAGCCGGGAAAATCTGGACAGTGTTTTAGAATACATGGAATTGCTTACTTTTAAAAACAAGATGATTGCAGAACGAAACACTTACGGAAGCGGCCTGAAAGCCACCAAACGAAATAACGGGAAATAAAAATGAGTACTTCACAATTTTTCTGTCATACAAAAAAGGACATCCTTATATCAGGGTGTCCTTTTCTTTTCATCTTTTCATCCTTCCAGCATTTCCTTCAACAGCTTATTCACCATGGCAGGATCCGCCTTTCCCTGCATGACCTTCATAGTCTGCCCTACTAAAAATCCGATTGCCTTCTGCTTACCGTTATGGTAATCCTCTACCGACTGAGGATTTGCAGCCACTATCTCTTCCACAGTCTTTCTAAGGGCGCCTTCATCATTTACGGTCTTTAAGCCCTTTTCCTCCACATAAGCCTCCGGATCCATATCCTTGTCAAACATCACTTCAAACACTTCCTTGGCAACCGTGGAATTGATTGCCCGGCTGTCCGTAAGGGCTATGAGCTTTGCCAGATTTTCCGGCGAAAAGCGGATATCCTCCGGCTCCATGTCCTGCTCCTTTAACAGCCGCATGGTCTCCACCATAAGCCAGTTGGAAACCTTCTTAGGCTGTCTGCAAATGGCAACCGTTGCTTCAAACAGGTCTGCTAAATGCTTGGAATTTGTAATAATCTCAATATCGTACTCCGGAATCCCGTATTCCTCTTTGTACCGCTTCATCTTTTCCGTACGGAATTCCGGCTGCCTTTCCCTAATCTCTGCCAGCCATTCATCACTGATTTGGACAGGAACCAAATCCGGATCAGGAAAATAACGATAATCCTGGGCATCCTCCTTGCTCCTCATGGCATAGGAATATTCCTTACCGTCATCCCATCTTCTTGTTTCCTGAATCACCGGCTTTCCTTCCTCTAACAGCTCTATCTGCCGGGTGCGCTCTCCTTCAATTGCCCTTGCAATTGCCTTAAAGGAATTTAAGTTCTTCATTTCCGTTCTGGTGCCAAACTCCTTTGCGCCTTTCTCCCTTACGGAAAGGTTTACGTCGGCACGCATGGAGCCTTCCTGAAGCTTACAGTCGGAAGCGCCCAGATACTGGATGATCAGTCTTAATTTTTCCAGATAAGCAATGACTTCCTCCGCGCTTCTCATATCCGGCTCGGAAACAATTTCAATCAGCGGGACCCCGGAACGGTTATAATCCACTAACGAACAGTCCTCCCACTCGTCATGAATCAGCTTGCCCGCATCCTCCTCCATGTGGATTTCATGGATTCCCACCTGCTTCTTTCCTTCCTCCGTTTCAATTTCCACGCTGCCATTTCTGCAGATTGGCAGATAAAGCTGGGAAATCTGATAGTTCTGAGGATTATCCGGATAAAAATAATTCTTTCGGTCAAATTTGCAGTACTGAGTGATGGAGCAGTTGGTGGCAAGCCCTACTGCTATGGCATATTCCACCACCTGCTTATTCAGTACCGGAAGGCTTCCCGGCATTCCGGTACAGACCGGACAGGTATGGGTATTGGGGGCGCCGCCGAATGCGGTGGAGCAGCCGCAGAAAATCTTTGTTTTGGTTGCCAACTCCACATGGACCTCTAAGCCAATGACTGTTTCATATTCCTTTGCCATGCTAGTTTCCCTCCTTTTTCACAAAAGCACCTCTTGCCTGCTCGTAGGCATAGGCTGTCTGAATGAGTTTTTTCTCCTGAAAGGAATTTCCAATAAGCTGCAGGCCGATAGGCAGCCCTGCCTTGTCCATGCCGCAGGGAATGCTGATACCCGGCAGTCCCGCCAGATTTACGGAAATGGTGTAAATATCCCCTAAATACATTTTAATGGGGTCCGCCAGGCTGCTGCCAAGCTTTGGCGCCGTGGCGGGGGCAACCGGTCCTAAAATCACGTCATATTTTTCAAAAGCTTCGTCAAATGCCTTTTTTATCAGTGCCTTTACTTTCAATGCTTTTAAATAATATGCATCATAGTAGCCGGAGCTTAACACGAAGGAGCCCAGCATAATTCTTCTTTTTACCTCTTCTCCAAAGCCTTCTGAGCGGGTCTTTTTGTACATATCATGAAGTCCCTCCGACTCCTTTGTGCGGTAGCCGTATTTCACGCCGTCAAACCGTTCCAGATTGGAGCTTGCCTCTGCCGCCGCAATGGTATAATAAGCGGGAATGGCATATTCTACCAGACTTAAATCAAACTCCTCCACAATTGCTCCTTTTTCTTTCAGTAGGTTAGCTGCTGCTAATACAGCTTCCTTTACTTCCGGCTCGATTCCGCTGGAAAAATAATCCCTGGGGATTCCGATTTTCATTCCTGCCACGTCATCCACAAGCGCCTTTGTAAAGTCTGTATCCTTTCTTTCCACACTGGTGGAGTCCTTTGTATCATGGGAGGAAATCACCTCTAAAATGGCGGCACAGTCTGTTACATCCTTTGTCAGGGGACCAATCTGGTCCAAAGATGAGCCATAGGCAATGAGCCCGTAACGGGATACGGTTCCGTAGGTTGGCTTCATGCCTACCACGCCGCAAAAGGATGCCGGCTGTCTGATGGAGCCGCCTGTATCGGAGCCAAGGGCAAAGAAGCATTCCTCCGCCGCAACTGCTGCCGCAGAGCCGCCGGAGGAGCCGCCGGGCACATGCTCAATATTCCATGGGTTTTTCGTTACGCCATAGGCGGAGGTTTCCGTAGTGGAGCCCATGGCAAATTCATCCATATTGGTCTTGCCCAGAATGACTGCTCCTGCCTCTTCTAACCGGATTACCGCCTCTGCCGAAAAGGCGGGAATAAAATTGTTCAGGATTTTGGAGGAGCAGGTGGTAAGCATATTCTTTGTGCACATATTGTCCTTAACGGCAACCGGAACGCCTGCCAATGGTCCCGTCAGTGCGCCCTCATCAATTGCCTTTTGCACTTCCCCTGCTCTCTTTATGGCGCCTTCCCTGTCCACGGTAACATAACAGTGAAGCTCCTCTTCTTTTTTTTCTATTTGTCCAAGCACCGCTTCCACCGCTTCTAAAACGGTAACTTCTTTTGCTTTTATTCTGGCTGCAAGCTCCACAGCCGTTAATTTTAAAATATCCATGCCGTTTCCTTTCTATGCTACGCTTATTCCACTGTACGGGGAACCATGAACATGCCGTCCTTTTCCTCCGGCGCGTTCTGAATGGTATTTGCCCTGTCGTCGCCGTTTGTCACCACATCCTCACGGAACACATTGCTGACCGGAAACACATGGCTCATAGGCCCTACCCCTTCCGTGTCCAGCTCATTCAGCTTGTCAATATAGTCAAGCATCCGTCCCATATCTTTTTTTGCCTGCTCCTTTTGCTCCCCGGATAAATCCAGCTTTGCCAGAATTCCCACATAGTCAATTGTCTCATCTGAAATCACGTTTGCCATCTTTTCCCTCCTGTAAGCCTGCCCTTATGGACTGCTTTCCTGCCTGTTTTAGTCGCGAACCTTTATGTGAACCTCTCTAAGCTGCTGCTCCGTCACTTCACAGGGAGCCTTGCACATTAAGTCTTCTGCATTTCCATTCATTGGATAAGCAATGACTTCCCTGATATTTTCCTCATTTCTGAGGAGCATGATCATCCGGTCCACCCCGGGAGCCATTCCCGCATGGGGCGGCGCTCCGTACTGGAATGCATTGTACAGTGCACCGAATTTTTTCTTTAAGGTTTCCTCATCGTAGCCTGCAATTTCAAATGCCTTTACCATAATCTGCATATCGTGGTTGCGGACAGCCCCGGAGGACAACTCCACCCCATTGCATACAATATCATACTGATATGCCAGAATATCCAGCGGGTCTTTTGTATTCAATGCTTCCAGACCGCCCTGGGGCATGGAAAACGGGTTGTGGGTAAACCCGATTTCTTTGGTGTCCGGGTTCTTTTCATACATGGGGAAATCATTTACATAGCAGAAGCGGTATGCATTTTTTTCCAGTAAATCCAGCTTTTCCCCAAGCTCCGTCCGAATCATTCCCGCATAATAGGCTGCACGCTCCTCTTTATCCGCCATAAAGAAAATGGTGTCTCCGGCTTTAAGCCCTGCAAGGCTTCTAAATTCTTCTTTCATTTCTTCCGGAATAAATTTGTCGATTGGTCCCTTGTAAGAACCATCCTCCATAATTTCCAGATATCCCAGTCCGCCCATGCCGATTTCCGTTGCGAACTTCAAAAGCTTTTCATGGAAGCCCTTGGACATTTCCGCATGTACCTTAATTGCCCTGACCGTCCTTCCAAGGAATGGCTTAAAGGTACATCTTTGGAAAAATTCCGTTACATCCATAATACGAAGGGGATTTCTTAAATCCGGCTTGTCGGTGCCGAATTCCAGCATTGCCTGCCTGTAGCTGAAAATCGGATAGGGCGCCTTTGTTACAGAAAAACCTTCCGGCGCAAATTTTTCAAAGGCAGCCGTCAAAACTTCCTCTCCCACTGCAAATACTTCTTCCTGTGTGGCAAAGCTCATTTCAAAATCCAACTGGTAAAATTCCCCCGGCGAGCGGTCCGCCCTGGCATCCTCATCCCTAAAGCAGGGAGCGATTTGAAAATATTTGTCAAATCCGGAAACCATCAAAAGCTGCTTATACTGCTGGGGCGCCTGAGGAAGCGCATAAAATTTTCCCTTAAATTTTCTGGAGGGCACGATGTAATCCCTTGCCCCCTCCGGAGAAGAAGCGCACAAAATCGGCGTCTGAATTTCCAGAAAGCCCATTTCCGTCATCTTTTCCCGAAGAAATGCAATGACCTTGGAACGGAATATGATGTTGTCCTTTACCTTTTGGTTTCTTAAATCCAGATAGCGGTATTTCAGGCGCACATCCTCCCTTACCTCCCGGCTTGTGATGATTTCAAAGGGAAGATTTTCATATACCTCTCCTAATACGGCGGCTTCATGTGCCTCTAACTCAATGGTTCCCGTTGGTATCTTTGGATTATAGGTTTCTTCATCTCTTTTTTCAATCTTTCCTTTTATGGTAACTGCCTGCTCTTTCTTAAGTCCCTGCAAAAGAGAATTATTACGGATAACCACCTGCAATACTGCATACATGTCTCTTAAATCCACAAAGGACACGCCGCCGTGGTCACGGATATTTTCTATCCAGCCCGCCACCCGGATTTCCTTGTCAATGTCTGCTTCACTGATTTGATTCAGTGTCACATCCCTGTAAATGTTTTTCATAACCTGCTCCTCCTTTTTTCTGTTACCTTACCGTCCATTGCATATTTTCCCGCCAAAAGTCCTGCTTTGCAAGAAGCCGTATCTGCATGAATATTTGGTTTATATACAAAACAAGCCCCGGAATACATTTTTTGTATTCCGGGGCGAACAGTCTTCTATCCGCGGTACCACCCGCTTTTAAAAAGCTTAAAACTTACAAGCCTTTCCTCTTTTCCGTTTAACGCACAGTTACGTACCGGCCTACTTTTGGCTGCTCCATTTGTTCAACCGGTCTGCTCCGGAGTGTTCCCTTTACCATGCCTGACGTAAAAAGCTCTCAGTCGGTGACTTTTATTTCCTGTCGTCTTCTTTAGCAAGAGTCTCCTTCTTTGCATTTGCTGTTTTTCATAACTTATGTGGTGCATTTTAGCATATTCTTTTTGGAATTGCAAGTGGGAGGGGAAATTTTTTTAGAACAAAGAGTAACCGTGCAGCCCACAGCTTTCTCCCAAAAGGAACCGGCTGCAGGCAGAAAGTGTTTTTATGTAATCACACTCTCGCTCTGATGAAAAACGGATATTTATACTTTTTTGTTCAAAAAAGTATAAATAATGTTTGAACATGTATTTGCTATATGATATAATGTTTTCGTATAGTTGAAAGAAGTTCGGGTGTGATTTTCCAATTGTTAAATGCCCTCTAGTACATGAAGGAGGGATGCCCTTATGAACACAATGGAAGTACTTACTTTGTTGTTAGTAATTTTTGCGGCTTTGTCTTACATAGATAATCATAACAAAAAGAAATAGCACCCCTACCGCCTAAAGTTGAGGTGCTGATTTCTTTAGTATTCAACACTGAGGGCAAATCGGAATCACATCCGATTACCTTTGAGTAGATTATACATCAGGGTGGCTGAGAAATCAACCACCCTTTTATTTTTTATTACTTTTGGGGAAACAGTTCAGCCTGCAAGTTTTGGATTTGAGGACGCAGGCTGAACTGTTACACTTTTTGCAACCGTTTACCAAAGGCTTTCTCCTAAATACTTATCATGGGGGACTATCAAGCACTTTTCGATAGACTTCCAATAGCTGTCGTAGAGGCTTTTTTGTGCCACCCCGTAGCTTTCTTTTGTATCAAATTCCCAATAGAGCATGTATTTCACACTTTTTACTATACGGGTGATTTTTAGAGGGGGAAGCCCTTCTTTAATCTGCTCCATGTCTATGTGATATCCCCTTTTGATGAGCCGGAGCAACAGAAGTCCCTCCTGCTTTTCCAAAAAGCTTTTGGCTTCTTGCATGAGTGTTTCAAATTCCTCTATTTTTTGGGGTTTGACCTGATAAATGCATATTTCAGTAAACGGCATATTAAATTCCTCCTTTCATAGTTCCAGCCTAAATTTTCCTCTGCTCCACAGCCACATTGGTGTGTGTATGTCAATCGGAACATGCTCCGTTTCCTGAAGCAGTTCTTTCCAGCGTGCAGTCACAATCTCCTGTACATTTGGCAGGGAAGATTCTGGGTTTGTAATAACGCCTAATTTCACACTTGCCTGTATCACATGAGTATCCGGAGCAACTGTAATATTTTCTCTGTTCCTCCATGGCATGCATGGTTTTCACACCGCATATATTTTTCAACAGCCCCATATATAATAAATCGCACTGGCTGTATGTGATATAAGACAGATGCCTCGGATCCTTCATTTCATTGATCCAAAGCGGCAGTTCCCTGAAAAAATGGTGCATAATCATCATCAGATCAACAATGCCCCGATCTTTTTCTTTCTTTTTGCGTTTAAGGGATTTTCGAATCCATTCGTTTTGTTTTTTTATAACTGGACTGGTCTCCTGTGCGTAAAATTTATTTCCTCTATTTTAACTCAGCAGAAGGAATTCTGCATAAAATCATGCTATTTTATTGCGAAAATTATGGGTGAATTTAGATTATCTCTTTAGAAGTTCTTATATGTCGGTATA
>CANCYR010000019.1 GCA_947382355.1 uncultured Lachnospiraceae bacterium | reverse complement strand
CTTAGAACTGCTGCGTTTTTATCAGAGCGGGAGCGTGACGACGTAGAAACATGTTTTGTCAAATTTCCATCCCGATTCCCTGCCCGAATCCATATCCCCAAGGCACACCGGACTGTTGAATTTTTTGCTAAATGGATATCTTTTTTTCATAAAATTTTTAGAAATATTGCGCTTATTTTTAGAATTATACCATATAAAATATGCTATAATCTCACATAAAGAGGTAACTGATATGAAAAAGCAAAGAAAAAGACTTTCCCTCTATGGGAAGCTTATGGCTGTAGGAGCCATTATGGTGATACTGCCCCTGCTGCTCACAAGCATTACTTTCATGGCCCTGCGGGTATATCTGCTGAAGGCGCCCGGATTTGGAGACGGTCCCAGAGGCATTGACCCTATTGCAACCAAAATCTTTATGATTGACATGTTTATAGCGATTATTCTGATTCTGGCATTAACAGCATCCATGCTGGTTCGCTGGGTATTGAAAGGAATGATAAATCCTATCCAGGAGCTGGGACGGGGCATGGAATGTATTGCGGAAGGTAATTTTGATTATCAGCTTTCCAGTAAATATGAAGGTGAAATCGGAACTTTATATGATAATTATGAAGATATGCGCTTAAAGTTAAGAGAATCCACCCAAATTACCATTGACAATGAAAAGAAAAATAAAGAGCTTGTCAGCAATATCTCCCATGATTTGAAAACACCGATTACCGCAATTAAAGGATATGTGGAAGGAATTATGGACGGGGTTGCGGACACTCCTGAAAAAATGGATAAATACATTCAGACCATATACAACAAGGCAAATGATATGGACAGCCTGATAAATGAACTGACTTTGTATTCCGGTATTTCTTCCAACCGGATTCCCTATAACTTCCACCGCATTAATGTAAGAGAATATTTTAACGATTGTATCGAAGAGGTAGGACTTGATCTGGAATCCCAGAATATTGAGTTAGATTATGATAACTTAGTGGATGAGGATACAAAAATCATAGCAGACCCTGAGCAGTTAAGGCGGGTCATCAATAATATTATCAACAACAGCATCAAATACATGGATAAAGAAAAGGGCATTATTGAAATCCGCATATTGGACCAGATTGATTCTGTAAGAATAGAAATCGAAGATAATGGAAGAGGAATCAGCCAAAAGGATTTGCCCAGAATATTCGAGAGGTTTTACCGGACGGATGCTTCCAGAAATTCCACAAAAGGCGGAAGCGGCATAGGTCTTTCCATAGTAAAGAAAATCGTGGAGGACCATGGCGGCTATATATGGGCTACAAGCAAGGAAAATGAAGGAACCTGTATTCATTTCGTAATAAGAAAACATGAAGAGGTAGAAAAAGATGAGTAAGATTTTAATTATTGAAGATGAGACGGCAATTGCAGATTTGGAAAGGGATTATCTGGAGATTAATGATTATGAAGTCTCCATTGAAAATGACGGGACAAAAGGGCTGGAAGCAGCACTGACTCACGATTACAATTTAGTTATATTGGACCTTATGCTGCCGGGAATGGATGGTTATGAAATCTGCAAACGCATCCGGGAAGAGAAAAACATTCCGATTCTCATGGTATCCGCTAAAAAGGATGATATTGACAAGGTGAGGGGACTTGGGCTTGGAGCGGATGATTATATGACAAAGCCTTTTAGCCCAAGCGAGCTGGTGGCAAGGGTAAAGGCACATCTGTCCCGTTATGAAAGACTTATCGGCTCCAACCAGAAATCAAATGATATAGTGGAAATCAGAGGAATCCGCATTGATAAAACCGCCCGCAGGGTATATATAGATGGTGAAGAAAAAAACTTTACCACAAAGGAATTTGATTTGCTCACTTTCCTTGCGGAAAACCCGAACCATGTATTTACAAAGGAAGAGCTGTTTCGGGAAATATGGGATATGGATTCCATTGGAGATATTGCTACCGTTACGGTGCATATTAAAAAAATTCGGGAAAAAATCGAATTTGACACAGCAAAGCCCCAGTATATCGAGACTATATGGGGAGTGGGATATCGGTTCAAGGTTTAATGAAGGCTGCATTACTTTTAGACATAACAGTTCAGCCGGCAGTTCCCCTAAAACGGGACTGCCGGCTGAACTGTTATTTTTGGCAGTGATAGAAAAAGGAAGTCTTTTTATGAATGATAAGATAATCCGGGTAGCTGCAGAAATATTACAGGAAATGATCGCATGTTGACAAAATCCTGTCATCGGGGATATAATGGTGATGGAAAAAATATAAAAATCAATCATTTCCTGCGCATTAGGAGGAATTTAGTGGATAAAAGCTTTGAAGAAATAGAAGTTTATCTTGCACAGGTGCAGGAGGCTGTAAGAGCAGGCAGTTACAGGATAGAAAGGAATCAAAAACGTCGGGCAAATCTGGCTTTATTTAAGGATTATGTGATTGATGAGAGAAAAAGCAAGGAAATTATGTTACAGTTGACAGCATATGATTTTTGCCATGTATTGCAAAATGAGCACCGGGGATATCAGCATGAGTGGCTGTATGTATTTGGAATAGAGGTGAAGCTGCTTCAGAGATTTGCAGCAGAAGAGGAAACCGTACCATTGTACATAAAATTTAACAAACCGGATAATCAGCTGGTAATAGTAATTTCATTTCATAAACAGTTATACCCGTTAACATATGCTTTTAAATAATCCGGAATGAAAAGGAGGAATCACAATGTCAGAAAATGCCCGGCAGGATTTTTGCACAGAATGCAGAAAGAATACTGAATACGAAATCATAAAACAGGTCAGGCAGGAAATTATCCGTGACCGGAAATATGAATTTACATTTACCGCAGCCTTATGCAAAGAATGCGGGGAAGAAATGGCTATTCCCGGATTAATTGATTTGAATATTGCAGAAAGAGATAAACAGTATCGGGAAGCAGAAAACATTATTTCCATAGAAGAAATCAAAAAGCTTATGGACATTTATCATATTGGAAAGGCTCCTTTATCCCTGGCTTTAGGCTTTGGCGAGGTGACCATATCCAGATATTTAGACGGACAGATGCCCTCAAAAAAATATTCGGATATAATGAAAAATGCGCTGGCATCTCCCGAATACATGGAAAGGCTTTTAAGGCAAAACAGTGAAAAGGTAGGAAAAGCAGCATATAAAAAGGCAATGAGCGCCATTTTGGAATTAAAGGAACTGTTTGAAATATCGGATAAGATGTTAGTCAGCATAGCATATATATTTGAACAGATGCAGGAGGTGACTCCTCTTGTTTTGCAAAAAATGCTATATTATGTGCAGGGAATCTATATGGTTCTGTTTGACATGCCGTTGTTTTCAGAAAAATGTTATGCATGGCAGCATGGCCCTGTGTATGAAAAGGTGTATTTTCTTTTTAAGGACTTTAAGTACAATCCAATAGATGACAACCGGTTCGCCCTGTTTAACGGAAAATCGGATAAGCTTACAGAAAATGAAAAAATGGTAATTGACCTGGTAATCAAAACATTCGGAAGATATAGCGGAAAAGTGCTTGAGTCCATAACCCATAATGAAAAGCCATGGAAGGATGCCAGAAAAGGGTATGACAGCACAGAGCATTCCAGAGTTCTGATAAAGGAAGAAAGTATTCGCTCATATTTTAAAGAAATGTCCGGGCAATATGGAATAGATTCTGAGGAAGGGCTTAACAGGTATATTGATTCGCATTTTTGTTCGCAGTAATGACATTGGAGGATACTGGATTTAACTCAAATAGGATAAGGTGCTGATGAAAAGAAAAGGTTGACGAGCATGGAAGATATACGGTATACCGGCAATATAAAAGACTGTTTTTTGTTGACACCCATCAATAAGCTGTGTTATCTTTACTATTAAGAAACAATCGTGTTGCAGGGTGGTATTGACCTCATTCTACATAGGATGGGGGTGGTGCATATGAAGAACAGATTCAGTTTTAGTGACTTGATGCAGTTTGGATTATTTTTAATTGCACTACTGACATTCATTTATTTGATTAGTCATTAGTACTGCATAGAAAAACCACCCTTGAAACTTTGACCGAGTTTGGGTGGTATTTTCTATCCATTTTACAGGTCAAACCACTTGTGGGCGGTTGTTTCCCTCATGCTTAAATATTAACATGGTTTTTGTATAAATTCAAGGATTATTATATTATTTAGTGTTTAGATGTAATGGTTCAGCCCGCAGTTTTCAGACAGGTACCGTGACGGGTTTAAATTACAGTAAAGAGGAGAAGCAAATGGAGCCTAAAATTATTTTTGAAGACCAGCATATTTTAGTAGTATACAAGCCTGAGGGCATGGCAGTGGAAACTGCGAAGATAACGGAAACAGATTTATTATCCTATTTAAAAAATTATTTGAAAAAGCCTTATCTTGCCATGGTACATCGACTGGACCAGCCGGTGGAGGGGCTTTTGGTATTTGCAAAGACCTCTTTTGCCGCAAAGGAGTTAAGCAGGCAGATACAGGACAACCGGATGAAAAAACGATATCTTGCAGCAGTCTGTATTGACAGGATGGCAAGTGGGAAGCAGGCCTGCAATGATAAAGAGGAGATAAAGGCAGAAGAAGGTTCCAGACGATTATTGGAGGATTATCTTTTAAAGGATGGCAGGACAAATACTTCCAGAATTGTAACAAAAGAAACAAAAGGAGCAAAAAAAGCCTCTCTTTTTTATGAACTGATAACAGTCCATGAACAGGAAGGCATCGGTATAGCGGAAATTGAACTGATAACAGGCCGCCATCATCAAATCAGGGTGCAGCTGGCCCATGCAGATATGCCCCTGCTTGGGGATTTAAAATATGGAAATGAAGCTTCCATTGAGAAATCCAGACAGCTTCAGGTAAAGCAGGCAGCGCTTTGTGCCTGTCAGTTGGAACTTTTTCACCCGAAAACCGGAAAACCTTTGCTGTATCGGATTGAGCCGGAAAAGGAGGTTATCAGAAAATATGAGAAATAACCGTGGGACGTTTCTATGTTGCATATTTTTATTTTCCTTTTGTTTTTGTCAGTGGATAGGCACATATATTTTATAGAAAAGGTAGAAAGAAAAATAGCAATTAGAAAAAATTAACAATTAAAAATTTATTTTATCAAAACATAGAATTATCGGAAAAACTCATACTATCTTCAGGTGATAGTATGAGTGAGTTTTTTGAAAAAAATAAAAGACATATTTTTTTTGCCCTTATTTTAATAGGCGCATATCTGGCAATTCAATATCTGGTTCCATTGTTCCTCCCGCTTGTATTAGCATTTATGATAATTGCTCCCCTTAATCCCTTACTGGAAAAGGTCTATGAAAAGACCCGTATGGGAAAGGGGTTTTTAGCGGGAATCATTTTGCTGATTATTTGCACAATTGTAGGTGTTTTGGGATGGCTCCTTGTATGCTTTGCGCTGCAGCAGATTGAATATTTTATAAAAAATATCAATATATATGAAGAGCAGTTTACATGCTTTGTCAGGGACTGCAGCCAGATGGTGGAGGAAAGGCTTGGCATGAATGCAGGCCAGATAGAAACTCTGATTTTAGAAAGAGTAAATATTTTTATTGAAGATATGCAGGTGCAGATACTCCCAAATGTGATGAATCAGTCTTTTTTGTACTTAAAGCTGGGGATAGGTGCAATTACATTTCTGGTGGTTACCATTATAGCGGCAATCCTTTTAGCAAAGGATTTTAAAACAATGAATGATTGCATATCCAAGGTCAGGTATTATGATGATGTGAAGCAGATTGTAGTAAAGATCGGAAGGCTTATCAGCAGCTTTTTTAAAGCACAAATTATTATCCTTATTATTATTGCACTTATTTGCATGGGTGGATTATTTCTCGGAAATATTAAACATTATGCATTAATCGGGGTAATAACAGGCATTTTGGATGTGCTGCCTTTTGTGGGAACCGGAATTGTTTTGTTGCCTTTGGCAGTCTGGCAGTTATTAAATGGAAAAATTATATCGGGCATTATTTTATCTATCACCTTTATTGTCAGCGCATTGGCAAGAGAGCTATTAGAGCCAAAGCTGATTGGTCAAAAAATGGGGGTGCTTCCCATAGGGATTCTGATTTCTGTATATGCGGGTGTAAAGGTGTTTGGATTATTAGGTGTGTTTTTGGGACCGCTGTATATGCTTATTCTGTGTGAATGTTATCGAAGGATTTATGGAAGAGATGTAGGGGAATAGAAAGTAATAGTATAGAAGAATAAAAATGCAGGGCAGAAAAAGACATCATTACTTGCAAGGAACGGAAGTATTGGTGTCTTTTTTTGATGTGCGGATTTTTGTGCATTATTGGTATGTAAATTTATAGAAATTAATGATTTTATGTAATTTGTGGCTAATAATTACAAAAAATTATCCTAATTTTTACATATAACAGCATAAAAAAATATGTGTGGTAGAATGGCATTCAAAAGAGGAGAGAACAGGATGGTAAAAATGAAGAAAAAAACATGGAAGGTTTTTGCAGGTTTTTTTGTAGCAGTCTTTTTGTTGGGTAGTTTTTTAGAGGTAAGAGCTGCAGATGTAAATTTTTCATTTCAATTAAGTGAAACAAATCCGGTAGAAGTGATTTGTAATAGAAAATGTGAAAATGCCACTGCTTCTTATATTAGATTCAACTCCATAGGGGGCTCTTCTGATTTAAGATTTATAGTATGGATTTCGGACCAGAACGGAAATAGGCTGACGGAAAGCTTGGAAGTGGCTTCTGATGATATACATAAGATGATAGCATTGCCATATCGTCAGGAATATTTACCTGTGATAGGGCAGTATGTCTGTCTCAATATAAAAGTTATAGGGAAATATGCCCGGGTCCAGGGAGTATGGGTACAATAAAATGGAAGCAAAAACTATCAATAATGAAATATACAGTTAAAAATACGGAAGGTAAAAAAGCTTCCATGGCTGACGCATATAAACATTGCATGATCATGATATGTTTATAAATAGTAAATACAGGAAGGGGGAGATTCCGTTGGAGAATTAAGTTGAAGACACAAGGATAAAGACGTTAAAAAGTATGAAGGAGATAATACGATGATAAAAAAGAAAATAAAAATGATGACATTAGCTGCATGTGCAGCATTAACACTTTTTTCTACAACCGCTTTTGCAGGAAACACGCAATTTAAGTTCAGTTTAACAAGCACTGCTTCAAAAGAAAGTGAACTGGGAACGGCGTCAAAAAGTAATGATGGTGATACCAAGGCATATGTGACGCCAGATGCCAGCAAGTCGAACCTGGCAATTAAAGGAGCAACAGTTAATTTCCGGGTAAGGGATAATGCAAGAAACTATGCGACGGAATATGTAGAGTGCCATGCATATCAAAGATATATTATGAAATACTTGCCAGGAAAAGCTGTCGGCGGGGCAAGCTATAGATTATATGCAAATGTGGAGAGGACAAATGCTTATCCGGTTAATTTAGGGGGATTATGGTGTCCTTAAAAACAGGACGGTTTACAAATAGTCTTTTTGAGGGAGCTGTAACAGGCTCCCTTTCATGAATATGGTTGGAGGATGAAAATGAGAAAAAGTATATTTTTTTTAGAAGGTATCATGATTGTCATGTTGCTTTCAGCCTGTGGTTCCAAAGATATAAATAATATAGAAAAAACCGGGGAGATACAAAATACAATTGAAAATGAACCAATTGAAACAGAGACGATAACCGGTGAAAGCAGTTGGAATGAAAGCAGGATAGAAGATTCCTTATGCGATAATGTCATCGTCAATGCCGATGTAGTTGTTCCGGAAGGATTTCAGGGAGCGGCAGCTGTATACAATGCAGGCGTACAGTATTTTCAGGAGGATGCTGTTATGAATGCACTTGGAGTGGAAAAGGCGAAGGCAACAAGTCCGGCGGAAGGATTGTATCAGTATGAAGATCAGACATTTGGATTTGATAATTCTGCAACGGGAAATTTTTATTATTATTCAAAAGCAGGGGACAGCTATAAAGTGTTTAATTCGTATGATATTTCAGAATATGCCGGTATAGAGAATCTGGGTGAGGGAAAAGACCTTGATTTTATGAGCGCAGAGGAAGCGGAAAATAAAGTGCTTGGCACATTATCGGATATGGGTATTGGAAATGCAGTAATTCTGCATACATATGCCCTGCCCGTTGAATATCATAAATATCGGGAAGAGGAAGAAGTAAAAGGTGGATATCTGACGGAGTTAGAACGGCTGGGCGAGCAGTGGGATGTGCTTGGCGGTTGTTATGAGCTTGAACTGACTACATGCTATGATAATATTCCACTTTATGAAGAAGGATATGTTGCAGCAGATGACAGCGCCTTTAATGGAGGCAAAATCAAGGCTGTAATTTCGAAAAATGGAATCGAGAAGTTGGAAATTCCTAACCAGTATGTAGCAAATGATACTGTAACGGAGGCAGAACCGGTGCTTTCGCCAAGTGAAGTTTTACCATTTTTAAAAACCAAAATGGAAAATATCATCCTGACAGATACATATACGGTAGAAAAATTAAGACTATGCTATTTTCCTAGTGTTGTCAATAAAGGGGAAGGACTTTTCCGATTAATTCCCGCATGGGAAATTACATTAAAGGGAGAAACGGATGGCGACGTTGTCTATCTGTTTCAGGCAGATGATGGAGCTGAGATTCAATGATAAGAACATTATTTTCAGAGTATAAAAAGGCAGCTTATGAAAAAGGCATCTTTCTAACTGCAGCGGGTGTATTCCTTATTCATCTGCTGAACCTGTTGGATGAAATGAATCTGCATTCCACCTATGAATCTGGCTCTGTATTATATTTTTGGGTAAACAGGCATGGTCTTGGCGCATTTTCCATTATGGTCTTTCTCTTTTGTGGAATTTCATATGGAGTTCAATTTTGCATAGAAAGAAATACAGGAAGCTGGAAGTATTACCTAATAAGGGAAAACCCCGTTTTTTATGGGATTTCCAAAATCATCGTTACTACGACTACGTCTCTGATATCCGGAATAATTGGGTATGGATTTCTCTTTCTTTTTTTGGCATGTAAGTATACCATGTTTCCAGATGATGAAATGTATCTTGAACAAATGGTTATGTGGCTTCCTTTTTCACAACTGGCAATAGAAAAGAACTGCCTGTTTTTTCTTCTCAATATTGTGCCGGAAATACTGATGTTTACGTTTCTGTCCATGGTATCTTTATTGGCTTCTATGTTTTCAAACAGTAAATATGTAGCCATTGCTGCACCCCTTATTATTTATTATGGGTGGAATTATCTGACAGGTACGTTGCAGCTTTCGGAGATTTTCCAGTGGCCGTTAAAAATAAAGACAGGATTCCAGTTTTGGGAAAGCAGTGTGCAAAACCTGCTATTTACAATCGTTTACTATTTAATAGGAATTATTATAATGGGTTTTCTGTTTATAAAAAAATTAAAAAGGGAGATGGAATATGCTTAGGATATATCAGGTTGCTAAAAATGGCATATATCGAACATTGACTCATGGAAGATTTTATTTTGCATTATTTGTAAATTTTATTTTAATAAAACAGTTGACAGATTGCATAAGAAACTTTTCAGAAGCAGTAGGAATCAATGCTTCTCCATGGCTGTTCCCCTTTTTCATGCAGCAGAGCTATATCCAATTCCTATTTCTTGCCGGGGCTACGCTGTTATTTTGTGATGCACCGTTTATAGAGGAAGGCAGCTACTTTGAGATGATTAGAGCGGGAAAGAAAAAATGGCTGGCAGGAAAATTGCTTTACATGCTTATTCTCTCTGTCTTATATACAGCAGCCATTATGCTGTTGACTATTTTCCTGCTGTTTCCCAGAATTTCCTTTCAAAACAAATGGGGAAAGGTTCTTGGCACATTGGCACAGACAAACGCTGCAGCAGTGTTTGGAAACGATTACATAAGTTTGGATTATAAGATTATTTTAAAATATCAGCCAATTGAAGCAATGGTGTTTTCCTTTTTAATGGCAGTATGTGTCTGCTTTATTGTAGGATTGTGTGTTCTGATAATAAACCTGTGCTTTAAAAAGGTGCCGGGAGCGTTAGGCGGCATTGCGGTTGCACTAATGTCTTATTTTCAAAAAAATTTTTCCAACCTTTATGCCATGTCCTTTTTCTCCCCTGCAAGCTGGATGGACATAGCCTTATGGGACAGGAAGGTTACATTGTCCTATCCATCTGTAAACTATATGATTACATTTTTGATTTTGAGTATTGTCAGCTTATGCGCATGTTCTATGATAGTCTTTTGGAAAACAAGGGATGTACTGAGAAAGAAAGGGGAAAACTGATGGAGCATATCATTGAAGTTCAAAGTGCAACAAAAAGAATAAATGATAAGGTTTTACTGGATGACGTGAACCTTCAGGTAAAAAAGGGGGAAATCATCGGGATTATTGGTCGAAACGGCAGCGGAAAAACAGTACTGTTTAAATGCATATGCGGTTTTATGAAACTGGATACCGGAAAAATACTGGTAAATGACAGGGAAATAGGAAAAAATTGTAATATGCCAAAAGACACAGGTATTATTATTGAAAGTCCGGGCTTTTTGCCGGCCTATAGCGGATATCGAAACTTACTTTTTCTGGCGAATATTAAAGGCAAAACGAAAAGAGAAAAAATTTGTGAGGCAATGAAACAGGTTGGGCTTGAACCGGAAAATAAAAAGGCAGTAAAAACATATTCCATGGGAATGAAGCAGCGTTTGGCAATTGCCCAGGCTATTATGGAAGACCAGAATATACTGATTTTGGATGAACCAATGAATGGTCTGGATGATGGTGGCGTGGAGGATACGAGAAGGCTGCTGCTTAAACTGCGGGAACAAGGCAAAACAATACTGATTGCAAGCCATATGAAGGAAGATATCGATGTGCTCTGTGATAAGGTTTTCAGAATGGAAAAGGGGAAAATGAGTATTGTTCAGACGGCTGAATAAAGAGTAATGATAAATAAAATGAAAACAAAAGCAGAAGAAGTATTACAGGCATAGCTTATGAGGGATTATGAAAATTGATAGATAAGGGAACTATCAGAGCCAGGGCTGATTGGTTATAAATAAAAGAAACTGTATAAAAGAATAGAAACGTAGAATTCTGGAATGACATCAATACTTGCAAAAAGTAAGTATTGGTGTCTTTTTTGTAAATTATTTTTGATTCAGATAAGTTCTGAGTAAAAGGGAAAGCATACGACGTTCAGAAGGAGATAATTTTTGATAGTCATGAAATATGTCATCTTCATAAAAATTGATAGCTGGCTGATTGCTCTTTAAGATAAAATCTGAAATATCACATTCCAAATATTCAGAAATAGATGACAGCATATCAAGATTAATTTTAGTCACACCCCGTTCAATCTGACTGATATAGCCGGCAGTAACGTCTAAATGTTCAGCCATTTGCTCCTGGGTGAAGTTTTTTGAACGACGTTTGGCTTGTATACGATTTCCAATAATCTCATAGTTTACAGGCATATAAATCCTTTCTTTTATATAAATTCAATGGCTGTTTCTATTTTATATGATTCTTTAAGCAATAAAAAGAAAGTAATAGCTAATAAAATCATAAAAAGTATAGCCATTACTATTGCAAAATATAGCTAACAGTATTAAAATATTATAAAAATATAGTTATAACTAGTAGTTTCGACAACTATATATAAAGAGTGAGGGTATACAAAATGGCAGGAAAAGAAAATAAAATAATTTTGTTCATTATGGGAGTTATATGTATCTTTTTGATATCCAGACCAATGGAAGGTAAGGCAGTGTTTCATATTAATCAGCAGGGGATGGAAGAAAATGCAGTGACGGTTTCATGGAACAGGCAGAGTAAGGAAGCTTCATTTGATATTTCTGTATATATGCCGGTATCAAGTTATTGGGAGGGAAATACTTTTCGCACAGACTATGCACTTAAATATATAGGTAGCACGAGTCAGGCTTCCTACAGAATTGCAGGATTGGAAGGCGGCAGGAAATACAAGATAGTTATTATCTCCTATGATAGTGAGGGCAATCCTTTATCTTCCATAGAATATGTTGCACAAACTCTTCCTAAAAAGGCTGAGGTATTAAAGACTGCTTTGAAATGGAGTTCTTATTATAGCTATGGGCAGGATAAAACAATGACATATAACTTATATACAGATATTATGTCACAGGACAGCGCTGACGGATATGAAGTATGTCTATTTAATGCGAAAGGAAAAAAAGTAAAGAGCCAAAAAATATCTGCCAAGAACAGCATTAGTATCCGACATACTTTTTATGATTTAAGGGAAAATTCTTATATCATAAAGGTACGCGCTTATAAAAACGCAAATGGAATGACTTATTACGGAAAATGGTCATCAAAGGTCTATGCGCTGAGACAGCCAAAATGTCAGGCAAAATGGTATCAAAACAAGCTCTATATCAGATGGGAAAAAATAAAGGGCGCTAATGGGTATGATGTGTACATATGCGATAAGAAGAAGGGAACTTATAAAAAGATAAAGTCAGCCGGAGCTGGTACTACCATGATATATACCAAAAAATATAAGAATAAAAAGTTTAAAACAGGAAAACAGTACTACTACTATGTGATTGCAAAGAAAAAGGCCGGAGGAAAGACTTACGAATCGGCATTAAGCTACCGGTTTAAAGTAACAACAGGAAAATAGGAGGGCGCATATATGGAGAAGAGTTGTGGCAATTGTTTTTATTATTATGAGGGAAACAATGTCTGCCCCAATTGCGGCTATGACAATGCACAAAAAAAAGCAGGGAGCAACTGTCTGGAACAGGGCTTCTGCCTGGCTGGAAGATATATAATAGGCAGAGTATTGGGAATAGGAGGATTTGGAATTACTTATTTGGCATATGATACGGTTCTGTCTCAAAAGGTTGCAATCAAAGAGTACCTTCCCAATGAATTTTCCACCAGAGTGCCTACTCAGGCAAAGGTGACAGTCTATACGGGAGATAAAGAAGAGCAATTTTTAGCCGGGCAAAAACGATTTGTAGATGAGGCAAAAAAGCTTGCAAAATTTAAAAACCAGAATCAGATTGTATCCATTTTTGATTGCCTTGATGAAAACAATACCTCATATATTGTAATGGAATATTTGTGTGGAAAGACAGTACAGGAGGTCTTAAAAAAACAAGGAAAAATAGAGCCTGAAAAAGCTGTTTCTATAGGTTTGTCTGTTTTAAAAGCCTTAGAAACCGTACATCAGGCAGGGATACTGCACAGGGATATTTCTCCGGATAATATTTTCCTTACAGAAGAGGGAAAAGTAAAGCTAATTGATTTTGGTGCAGCACGTTATGCGACAACATCCCATAGCAAAAGTCTTTCCGTAATTATCAAGCAAGGCTATGCGCCAATTGAGCAATATCGAAGCAGAGGAGAGCAGGGACCCTGGACGGATGTGTATGGAGTGGCAGCTACCCTTTATAAAATGATAACAGGTGTAACTCCGGAGGATTCTATGGAAAGGGCAGTGAAGGATGAGCTGCTGCCACCTTCTAAATGTGGAATAAAAATTAATAAGAGTCTGGAAAATGCCATTATGAATGGTCTAAATATCCCTATTGAAGGAAGGCCAAAATCCGCACAGGCATTTTATGATGAATTATCTGCAAGGACGGTAAAGAGAACCTCCATAAAGGTAAAGAAAATGGATATTGGCAAATGGCCGGTGGGGATTAAGGTTGTCGGTTTTGTTCTGACCGCTGCAGTGGCAGCAGTTATGGTGATGATTGCAAAAGGACAGTTCAATGTTGCAGTTGCAGGCTGGAGCAGCTATGACTTAAAAGAGGGGCAGACCAGAGTTCCCAATATTGTAAATACGGATTTAGATACTGCCCAAAAAGAAGTGGAAGAGCAATCTTTGGTATTCGTAATTACCAATAAGGAATATTCTGCAAAAATACCAAAGGATAAAATCCTGATTCAATCCCTTCAGGCAGGAAGCGTAGTAGAAGAAGGCACTGTTGTAGAAGTAACGGTCAGTGGTGGTGAAAAAGAGGATTCCGGGGGAGCGCCCGCCGTGGCTGAGGATGAAACAATGGTACCGGATGTACAATACAAATCGGAAGAAGAGGCAGTCAGTTTGCTGGAGAAAGCAGGTCTCCTGGCAGAAGTCAAATATGAAGCCAGTAATACGGTAGAGGCTGGAAAGATTATCCGTCAGGAAACGGAAGCAGGGACGGTTGTAAAAAAAGGAGATACAGTAACCATTTATGTAAGCAGGAAGGAAGAAAAGAAAGCAAAGCCTAAAAAATCCAATCCTGCGAAAACACCGGTGCAGCCATCAACACCAACACAGCCTCAGGTACCTGCTAAACCATCAGTGCCATCAGAACCTCAGATTGAACCATCAGAAACTTCAGGGGATTCAGACTGGCAGGGTGATTTTGATCTGGAATGGTAATTTTACAAAATATAGATAAAGGATAGAACTTTCATGATTACTTGGTATACAGTCACGGATAAAGGCGGAAGAAATCATAATGAAGATACAGTGAAAGTATGCGGATATAATGGGCGTTACTGCTTTATTCTGGCAGACGGACTGGGAGGACACGGTAAAGGAGAGGTAGCATCCAATCTGGCAGTGCAGTCTGTTTTTAAGGATTTTATGGAACATTATGAACGGGACAATTTTCTAATGACAAGCCTGCAGAGGGCGCAGGAAGCTTTGTTAAAGGAGCAGAAGGAAAAAAACTGCCCTATGGAAATGAAGACAACCATTGTCTGCCTGATTGTAGATGGGGATTATGTACAATGGGGTTTTTCCGGAGATTCCAGATTGTATTATTTTTACAAGAAAAAATGGAAGCTGCGCACCATAGATCACAGTGTGCCCCAGATGCTTGCGCTGACAAGGGAGATTAAAGAAAAGGAAATCCGTTTTCACGAGGATAGAAACCGCCTGTTAAAAGTATTAGGCATGGAATATGACAAGCCGGTATTTGAAATCGGTCCGGTTCTGGAAAGAAAGAAAAACAGCCAGTTCCTTCTTTGTTCTGATGGGTTTTGGGAGCTGGTTACAGAAAAGGATATGGAAAAGCAATTGAAAAAAGCAGGTTCCCCGGAGGAATGGGTTAAGGCTTTAGAGCAGATTGTGCAAAAAAATGGTGCGGAAAGGAATATGGATAATTATTCGGCTGTTGGGGTCTGGATGGAGTAAAAGAAAGTGGAAAACATTTATTATTTATAAATACGAAAGGAAAAATAAAATGAAGCAAAAAATCAAAAGTCTGGGAAGTAAAACAGCATTTATTTTATTTGGAATACTGTTGTGCCTATGTGTAATGACTAAAACAGTAAAAGCAGAAACAACCTGTAATGTGGCATGTCCATCTTTTTCATTTGTCGATACTGACGGAAACACAGTAACAAATGAAAGCCTGAAAGGAAAAACCACTATTTTAATGTTTTCTACGGATTACTGCAGCTATTTCAAAGCTATGCTTAACGGGATTGGAAGAAGCGATTGGTTTCCGAATGAAAATATAAATGTTGTATTGGGTCTGCTCAACGGAACGGAGGATAGTACAAAAGAATTTCAAAATACCTATTGTTATGACGGAATGACTTTCTGCTATGGCTCTTCTATATCTCCGATAGCATTTGAATGCTATTACAGAACCGGAGGAACGGGAGATCAAATAACCACGCCGCTTTTTATTCTTTTAGATTCGGACGGTAATATTCGTTATAGCTCTGAAGGATATTTAAAGACAGATAAAATTGCAGACGTGGTAGATGATTATGCAAACCTTGATTATTCCATAAATGGAGAAAATATAGATATTTCTTTTTTGGATGAAAATACCATGGTTTATACGGGCAAAGCCCAAGCCCCCCGGGTTATCGTGAAAAAAGAATGGTATCAGTTGATTCTTACAGAGGGCAATCAATATACGGTCAGCTATGAAAACAATATAAATGCAGGAACAGGTTATGCAGTTGTTACCGGAATGGGATATATGAAGGGCAGCAAGAGAATGCCTTTTACCATTCAACCAAAAGGTATAAGTGGTTTATATGTGGACGATATTCAGGCTCAAGACTATACCGGGCAGCCTTTGGAGCCCAAAGTGATTCTTATGGATAATTACAGCATTCTGAAAGAAGGAGTGGATTATACCTTAAGCTATTCCAATAATGTAAATGCCGGCACAGCTACCATTCAGATATCAGGAACGGGTAATTATACGGGAAATAAGACTGTGTCTTTTCAGATTTTGAAAAAAGAAAATCCACAGGCCGGTACGCCAATGCCGGAAGCAAAGGGTACCAAAATCACGGATGCCGGTACAGCAGGGAACTATGTAGTGACCGGTTCAGATGTAAGTAATCCTACCGTAGCTTATGTCAATACTACTGATAAAAAGAAAAAGTCCGTGACTGTTCCGGAATATGTTTCCTATAAAAACGTGAAATATAAGGTGACAAGTGTTTCAGCCAAATCTTTTAAGGGAAATAAAAAATTAACGACTATTAGCATTGCCTCAAATGTTACTAAGATAGGGGATAGTACCTTCGAGGGTTGTATAAGCTTAAAGAGTGTAACGATTGGAAAGGGTTTGAAAACGGTTGGTAAGAATGCCTTTAAGAACTGTAAGAATCTGAAAAAGATTACCATTAAAAGTACTAAGCTGAAAACAGTAGGCAAAAATGCCCTGAAAGGAATTAACGCAAAATGCAGAATAAAAGTTCCTGCTAAAAAGGTAAAGGCATATACAAAGCTGATGAAGAAAAAGGGACAGAAGGCTACAGTGAAGATTACAAAATAGCACGACTTGAAAATTAAAAGGGTAGATTCGAGTTCCCATTGTTTCATTACATGGAAGTGGAAAAGGATAAAAGAGATGAAAAGAAAAATGAGTTTTATGCGCTTTTTTGCATTACTTTTAATAACGAGTTTGATGGTGGTAGTACAGGAAAATTTTGCATTTGCAAAAGTTCCGGAAAGGACTCTGACAAATCCTGTCCATCACTGTACAAAGCAGAATGGAAGTACAGATTATACGGACTTTAGCTATATATACTTTGGAAGTTATCCACAAAGCGAAGTCACGGACAGCGCAGCTATAGCTGCTATAGATAATGCTATTGCTGCATCAGGGACAGTAGCGGATGTGGGAATGGATGTGTGGATAAATGGAACAAAGTATCGTAGGATTAGTAAAAACAATACGAACTATGACGGATATTTTGATGATATGAAAGCGAGTAACGGTTATCGTTACTTTAAATGGGAGCGGATAAAGTGGAGAGTACTGCGAAATGATGGGAATACCCTGTTTGTGGTAGTGGATAAAGCGATTGACTGTAAAAGCTATAATGAAGAAGCTACAAACGTCACATGGGAAACCAGCACCCTTCGAGGCTGGCTGAATGATAGTTTTTGTAACACCGCTTTTAGCAGTAATGAACAGAGCGCCATTGTGACAAGGAATTTAGAGAATGAAAATAATCAGGAACATGGAACAGAGGGCGGAAACAGTACAAGCGATAAGGTTTATTTACTTGCTATTAGTGAAGTGACAAGTGAAAAGTATGGATTTTGCAGTGATGGAGACACCTCTTCCATGAGTAGGAGAATGAAAGCAAGTGACTATGCAAATGCAAGAGGTACATTACGAAGCAGCAGTAGCGGCTATGAAGGTAATTGCTGGTGGTGGCTGCGCTCGCCCGGTTCTTCCAACAGTTATTCTGTAAATGTCAACTACTATGGATGGTTAAATAAGTATGGTTATAATGTCATAAATAGCGATGGCGGTATTTGCCCGGCTATGCGCATAAATCTTTCATCTGGCAGTTGGTTTACGACAGATGATGGAACAAGCGGTGAAGGAGGAAATGGCGGTACAAACAGTCAAAAAGAAATTTTAATGGATTTGCGGGTTTCCAAGGTGAAGACGGAATACATACAGGGCGAAGCCTTAAATCTGGATGACCTGACAGTAACGGCTGTTTATGAAAATTCCAGTAAAGTACTTCCGGCAGGCTCCTATACCACTAATGTGAAAGATATTAATATAAATATTCCGGGAAGAAAAATATTAACAATATCTTATACAGAAGGGAATGTAACAAAAGCAGCAGACATTGCCATAATAATAACCCAAAAGGTTGACACGGTAACTAAAGAAACTGATGCAAAATCACAGGTTAAAAATGGAATTAAAATAATAGATAAAGCATCTACAGGAATATATAAAGTGAAAGATGTTGATTCAAAGACTCCAACTGTAGAATACAATGGTGATATCAATAAAAGTAAAAAAACAATTACTATACCTGAATATATCACTTATCAGGGAGTGAAATACAAAGTAACCAGCATATCAGCCAAATGCTTCAAAGGAAATAAAAAGTTGACCACTGTAAAGATAGCTTCCAGCGTCATCAAGATTGGTGATAGTGCTTTTGAAGGCTGTACTGGATTAAAAACTGTAATTATTGGAAAAGGTTTAAAGATCATTGGCAGAAATGTCTTTAAAAATTGCAAAAAGCTAAAAAATCTTACTATTAAAAGCAGTAAGCTGAAAACTGTTGGCAGGAATGCATTTAAGAATATTTCTGCAAAATGCAAGATAAAAGTTCCTGCTAAAAAGGTAAAGGCATATCAAAAGCTGATGAAGAAGAAAGGACAGGCGAGTACGGTGAAAGTTGGGAAATAAAAAGGAATGAAAATGTTGAGATAATAAGCAATAGAGTGGCTTATCTTTTCAGCTCCTGAAGGGCTTCTTCTACATTAGAGTAATGCTTTACGTTGGGATTATGGGCAATGTGTTCTGCTTCCAGCATGGTTGCAATAGTTTCCCTGTTGGGCTGCTTCGGCTTCATATCAAAGGGAAAACCAGCAATACTGAAATTTGTTGTGTCTGCCATAATATCAACTCCTTTTGTGTTTCATAGTACCTATAATATATGCAATTTGCAATGCAAAATCAACTCAATAGATAGAAAAATTATAAAATATTAGATAAAAAGCGGAGAAAAAAATGAAAAAGAAATTCAAACGTTTTATAACAGTATTTTTAGTTTTAACAATGATTTTACCAATTCAGGAATTTAAGGTATTTGCTGAAACAGTAAGTGCAAATGAAGTAATAGAAGAAGATAGCAATAGTGAACAGGACACAAATCCCATTGAGCCTAATACAGTCTCGGGAGAAGATATGGGAGAAGAAACTTTTCCTGAAACGGATGTTACCAGAAAAGAATTTTCCCATGCCAGTGTGAATGAAGAAAGAATGCCATCAGCTCCTGTCCACCACTGTGAACCGGATCATACGGATTTTAGATATATATATTTTGGAAGCTATCCTCAAAGCGAGGTAACAGATAGTACCATTATAGCTGCCATAGAAAATGCTATTAGCACATCCGGAACAGAGTCCAATGCGGATGTGGGTATTGATGTATTGGTAGATGGCATAAAGTATCGCAGAATTAGTAGAAGCGATACCAATAATAGTGGATATTTTTTTGGAGACAATAATTATCGCTATTTTAAATGGGAAAAAATCAAATGGAAGGTTCTTCAAAACGATGGAAATACCTTATTTGTAGCATCAGATAAAGCATTGGACTGTAAGAATTATCATAATAAAGAGGAAGAAATCACATGGGAGGGTAGCAGTATAAGAAGATGGTTAAATGACAGCTTTTATGATACAGCTTTTAATAGTGAGGAGCAGGGGGCTATTGTAGAACAGACTGTAATAAATAAGGATAATTCCGATGATGGTACAGAAGGTGGGAAGGACACCAGAGATAAGATTTACTTACTGTCTTTAGATGAAGTAACGAAAGAAGCGTATGGATTTTGCAGTGATAGCAGCATTTATTCACAAAGCCGCAGGATAACAGCCAGTGACTATAGCCATGCCCGTGACATGGTAGAATATAGTGGCAATTGTGGTTGGTGGCTGCGTTCGACCGGCTGTGGTAACGATTATGCCCCGTATGTCACCGATGATGGGTATGCCAATAGTTATGGCTACAGTGTCCATGACATTGAGGGCCTCTGCCCGGCTTTGCATATCAATCTGCAATCCGACTTCTGGTCTGTGAAGGAGGATAGTGGTGTCATGGAACATGCTATACAGATAGAAGAAATACCTGTCAATCCAATTCATTATTGCCGGTTAAAAGCAGATTATACGAATTGGGATTATATATATTTTGGAAGTTATCCTCAGAGTGAGGTTACAGATGAAGCCACCATACAAGCAATTGACAGCGCTATCAGTCAGGGGGGATGGGAAGCAGGTACAGCAGAAAGTAGCGAGGGCATTGACGTATGGGTAAATGAAATGAAATACCGCAGAATCAGCGAGGATGATACAAATTATAGCGGCTATTTTAAATGGGAGCGGATAAAGTGGAGAGTGTTGCAAAATGACGGAAGCACCCTGTTTGTAGTAGCAGATAAAGCAATTGACTGTAATGCTTATAATGAAGAATGGACAGACGTTACATGGGAAACCAGCACTGTAAGGAACTGGCTGAATGAAAGCTTTTATAATACTGCTTTCAGTGGTAGTGAGCAGAGCGCTATTGTAATGTGGAACGTAGTGAATGAAGATAACCCAAGATATGGTACAGAAGGTGGAAATGATACAAGTGATAATGTTTATCTGCTTTCTATCAGCGAAGTGACAAATGCAGAGTATGGATTCTGCAGTGATTACTACACATTTTCCGCAAGCCGTTGGGTTCAACCCAGCAGTTATGCCTTGGCAAGAGGAACTAGTACACTTAGTAGCAGCCATACGGGTGGAAAGGACAACTGCTGGTGGTGGCTACGCTCGCCTAGTGAGACTGGCACTACTGCTGCGAGTGTCTACAACGAAGGGTACGTCTTCATGTTTAGCGCTGCCGTTCCTGGCAGTGACGGCATCTGTCCAGCCTTGCACATAAATCTGTCATCTGATCTTTGGTCCATATTAGATGATGGAACTAGTGGCGAAGGCGGAAGTTACGGGAAAAATATGCTAAAGGAACTGCAGCCATCCAAGAAAAAGACAGATTATATGCAGAATGAAAGTTTAACTTTGGATGACCTGACAGTAACTGCAGTTTATGAAAATTCCAGTAAAGTACTTCCATTAGGTTCCTACACCACCAATGCCGCAGCTATTGACATGAACACCCCCGGTAGCAAAATGCTAGCCATATCCTATACCGAAGGAACCATCACAAAAACAGCAACCATTACCATAACAGTTACCCCAAAAGTTGATACAGTTCAACAAGCAAAAAAGGGCACAAAAATAACGGATAAAGCCTCTGCTGGAACATATAAAGTGACAAGTGCCGATTCAGAAGCCCCAACCGTAGAATACACCGCCCCAACCAGCAAAAACAAAAAAACAATCACTATTCCGGAGTACGTCACCTACCAGGGAGTGAAATACAAAGTAATCAGTGTAAAAGCCAAATCCTTCAAAGGAAACAAAAAGCTCACCACCATAAAAATCGCCTCCACCATTACCAAAATCGGCGACAGTGCTTTTGAAGGCTGCACTAGCTTAAAAACCGTAACCATCGGAACCAGCTTAAAATCAATTGGCAAAAATGCCTTTAAAAACTGCAAAAAGCTTAAGACCCTTACCCTCAAAAGCAGCAAGCTGAAAATCGTTGGTAAAAATGCTTTCAAAGGCATTAACGCAAACTGCAAAATAAAAGTCCCTGCCAAAAAAGTAAAAGCATATACAAAGCTGATGAAGAAAAAGGGACAAAAATCTACAGTGAAAATTGGAAAATAAGTATGCAAACATACTTATTTTTTATAAAAGACTGCAAAATTTACTCAAATAAAAGGGATTGTTAGATATGAATAAAAAGCAAAGAATTATTAAAAATGTAATGGGGAGAAAAAGTCTGGCAATTGTATTATTGATAGTTGCATTATCGAGCTTACCGTGGAATGGTACAAAAGCGAATGCGGCCTCCATGGATAGCAACATAAAGAAATCTAATTTGAAAGAGATTAATTTATCTGATGGGTTTGAAATAGATATGGTATCGGGAAATCATATTGAATCATATTTAAACAGTGAAGAGGTAAATACGGAAGAATCCAGTATAGAGTCTGCCTCTGAATTTATACAGAGGGTGGAAAATGCGACAATTCTTTATAGTGGAGAAGATGGGGATTTGGATTGGAGTATTGATGAAGATGGCATTTTAATTGTTAGTGGAAGAGGTGATTATACAATTGATTCATGGGAGGGTTCATTTGATGCACCCGAATGGACTAATTACAAATTCTCAAGTGCAATAATAAATGTAGACAATATTACGAGCACACGATATATGTTTTCAAACTGTAATAGTTTAATGCAGGTGGATTTAAGTAATTTGAATACAGAAAAAGTAACTGATATGAGAGGTATGTTTAGCGGTTGTAATAATCTAACAGACTTAGATGTAACAAATTTGAATACAGAAAAAGTAACTGATATGAGAGATATGTTTAGCGGTTGTAATAATCTAACAGACTTAGATGTAACGAATTTGAATACAGAAAAAGTAACTGATATGAGAGGTATGTTTAGTGGTTGTAATAATCTAACAGACTTAGATGTAACGAATTTTGATACAGGAAGAGTCACTGACATGTGTTGGATGTTTGGAGATTGCAGTAGTTTAATGAATCTTAATGTGAGTAATTTTAATACTAGTCAAGTAATTGATATGTCTGGAATGTTTATAGGATGTAAGAAATTGACAAGCTTAAATATTAGTATGTTTGATACAAGAAAAGTTAATGATATGCATGCTATTTTTAGTAATTGTAGTAGCTTGAAGAATCTGGTATTAAAGAATATTAATACACAAAATGTGGAAGATATGTCTTTTATGTTTGAGAAGTGTAGAAGTTTATCAAGTATTGAGTTTGGAAGTATTAATACAGAAAGTGTAATTAATATGGAAGATATGTTTTCATATTGTGAAAGTCTTTACAAGCTAGATTTAGGTAATTTTAAAACGAATAAGGTAAAAAATATGCGTTTTATGTTTAATTGTTGCCACGGATTAAAGGAAGTGAATATCAGTAGCTTTGATACAGAAAATGTAGAAGATATGGCTCATATGTTTTACTCATGCACAAATTTAGAGAAATTAGAACTAAATAGCTTTAATACGAGAAAGGTTACAGATATGAGTTCTATGTTTTATGATTGTAATAAGCTTGAAACTTTGAACTTGAGTAACTTTATTATAAATGAGCATACAGAAATAATGCAAATATTTTATGGCTCAGATGGTCTGATGAGTATAATTATGCCTCCAAATTGCCCAATGGAAATTGATTTACCTTATACAGAATTTGAATATGAGTGGATAAATGAAAGAAATGAAATTTGTGAAGAAGTAATGACGGGATTAGGTTATCCAATGGAATATAAAAGAGTTATAAAAAAGATTTTTTATAATGGTAAAGATGGGGATTTGGAATGGAGTATTAGTTCATCAGGACATCTTACAGTTAGTGGAAATGGAGACTATTTTGGTGATCCAGATTGGATAAATCACGGGTTATCTATAAAGACGGTAACAATACGTGTAAGTAATATTACAAATATGAGTAAAATGTTTGAAAGTTGTAAATATTTAAAATTTATAGATTTGTCAGAATGCAATACAGAAAATGTAATAAATATGAATAGAATGTTTGCATATTGTACAAGTTTGGAAAATATAGAATTAAAAAATTTAAGTACCAAAAATGTGACAAATATGAGGCAGATGTTTGCAGGTTGCTGTTCGTTAAAGAGCTTAAATCTAAGTGAATTTAATACTGGAAATGTAACGGATATGTCATATATGTTTGATGAGTGTAGTAGCTTAGATGACTTAGATATAAGCAATTTTAATACCAGTAAAGTAAGGGATATGTCATTTATGTTTGCAGAATGTAGAAATATTACTGACTTAAAGCTTAGAAATTTTAATACGAGTAATATGGAAGATTGGGCTTACATGTTTTATGAATGTAATAAACTGAAAGAACTGGATATTAGTAATTTTGATACTTCAAAAATAAAAACTTGGGGATCTGAATTGGAAGAATGTAATAATTTACAAGTTGTTAAAGTGCCCAGCCATTTAAGTCATTATATCCTCTTTCCAAGTAATGAAAATTATATTTGGCAAGACGAAAAGGGTATTGCAAGAGAATATGCATTAACAGGTCTTTCTACGCCAATGACTTACAAAAGAATACTAAAGTCCTCATTTACCCAGCCGGATGGTGGCAGTAGCACAGTGCAAGTTTCAACTTCCAAAGGAACCCAAATAACCGACCCAGCTTCCAACGGCAAATACATCGTTACCAGCATCGATCCCAAAAACCCAACAGTCTCTTACGATGGCTCCACTGACCCAAACGCAAAATCCGTAACCATACCGGAATACATAACCTACAACGGAGTAAAGTACAAAGTAACGACCGTATCCGCAAAGTCCTTTAAAGAAACGGAGTCCGCTGGGCAATACACTGTTACAAACAATGAGGTAGGAAAGCTGACCGTAGAATACACCGCCCCAACCAGCAAAAACAAGAAAACAATCACCATCCCTCAATACGTCACCTACCAGGGAGTGAAATACAAAGTAACCAGCGTATCAGCCAAATCCTTCAAAGGAAACAAAAAGCTCACCACCATAAAAATCGCCTCCAATATTACCAAAATCGGCGACAGCGCCTTTGAAGGCTGCACCAGCCTAAAAACCGTAACCATCGGAACAGGCTTAAAAACCATCGGCAAAAACGCCTTCAAAAACTGCAAAAAGCTAAAGACCCTTACCATCAAAAGCAGCAAGTTAAAAACCGTTGGTAAAAACGCTCTCAAAGGCATTAACCCAAACTGCAAAATCAAAGTCCCTGCCAAAAAAGTAAAAGCATATACAAAGCTGATGAAGAATAAGGGGCAGAAACCTACAGTAAAGATTACAAAGTAATTTATTTCATGAAAAGGCGGAGGAAAAAATGAAGGAGAAATTCAAACGTTTCATAGCAGTATTCTTAGTTTTAGCAATCACCTTATCCGTTCAGGAATTACAGGTATTTGCAGAAACAGTAAGTAAAAATGAAGTAATAGAAGAATATAGCAATAATGGGCAGTCTGCAGAACCAACCAAACAAAAGACAGTATCAGGGGAAGATGTAGAAGACCCGAAAGACGGACAGGACTCTCCAGAAATAGATGTTGATGGACAAGAAATTTCCCATGTGGGCACAAATGAGAAAAAAATACCATCAGCTCCCATCCACCACTGTGCACTGGATTATACGGACTTCAGCTATGTATATTTTGGAAGCTACCCCCAAAGTGAGGTGACGGACAGTATCATCATAGCTGCCATAGAAAATACCATCAACGAAGCCAAAGTAGAATCAAATGCAGATGTGGGTGTTGATGTACTGGTAGATGGCATAAAATATCGCCGAATTAGCAAAAGCGATACTAATCATAGCAACTTTTTTGGAGACAGCGAGTATCGTTATTTTAAATGGGAAAAAATCAGATGGAAAGTGCTTCAAAATGATGGAAATACCTTATTTGTAGTAGTGGATAAGGCAATTGACTGTAAGGATTATAATGAAGAATATACAAGCATTACATGGGAAGACAGCACCATAAGGAGCTGGCTGAATGGCAGCTTTTATCATACAGCCTTTGATAGCGGGGAGCAGGAGGCTGTCGTAGAACAGACTGTGGTAAATGATGATAATCCCACTTATGGCACAGAAGGTGGAAATGATACGAGAGATAAGGTTTATTTGCTGTCTATAGATGAAGTGACGAAGGAAACTTATGGGTTCTGCAGTGACTCTTATACCTATTCGCAGAGCCGCATGATAAAAGCCAGTGATTATGCGTATGCCATAGGTACTTACAGGGATGGTTGTAATGACGATTGTTGTTGGTGGTGGCTGCGTTCGCCCGGCGGTGATAGCGATTATATTGCGGGTGTCGACTCCGAGGGGGACGTCGAACGGGGTGGCAGTGGTGTCAACAATTACGGTGACGGCATTTGCCCAGCCTTGCATATAAATCTGCAATCTGACCTCTGGATCATGGCAGATGACGGCGAAGGTGAAGATGAAAACAATAGCCGTGTACAGACTCCGCAGGCAAGTATCTCAGGGGGAGCTTACACCACATCAAAGAAAATAACACTGGCTTCTGCTACAAAAGGCGCAGAAATTTACTACACCCTTAACGGAACTGTGCCAACAACATCGTCCATAAAATATACGGCTCCAATCACCATTACTTCATCGGTTGTCTTAAAGGCAATTGCAATAAAGAATGGTTGTGAAGATAGCCAGATAATGACGGAAATTTATACAATCAATATTCCGCAGAATCCGTCCTCTTTTCCAGCCAATCCCATCCATAACTGCAATGCAGAAGACGGGACACAGGATACTACCACATGGAGCTATATATACTTTGGAAGCTACCCCAAAAGCAACGTGACGGACAGTGCCACGATAGCTGCCATAGACGCTGCCATTGCCACATCCGGAATGTTAGCAGATACAGGAGTAGATGTATGGGTGGATGGAACAAAGTACCGCCGGATTAGCCGGGATGAGACTATCAGTAATGGAATTGATACAGACTATAATGAGTATTTTGATGATGTTCCAAATAATGGATACCGTTACTTTAAATGGGAACGGATTAAGTGGAAGGTGCTTAAAAATGACGGAAACACCTTGTTCGTGGCGGCTGATGAAATAATGGATTGTAAGGATTATAGCGATAGACATGTAGAAGGTGTCACATGGGAAACCAGCAGCATAAGGGACTGGCTGAATGACGGTTTTTACAATACTGCTTTTAGCAGGAATGAGCAGAGTGCCATTCAGGTTCAGACAGTAGTGAATGAAGATGTACCGGAGTATGATATCCAAGGCGGGAACGACACCAAGGATAAGGTTTATCTGCTTTCTATTAGTGAAGTGATAAATCAAGAATATGGGTTCTGCAGCATTTATGACTCCCCAAGCATGAGCAGACGGGTGAAAGCAAGTGATTATGCTGATGCAAGAGGTGCACATAATTACAATGGAACTTTTTTGTGGTGGCTGCGTTCCAACGGTCCTGCCAACCGGTATCATGCTTCAGAAGTCGATGATGAAGGGAGGCTCCCGAGAATTGGACCCGGCGTGCAATATATTATTGACGGCATTTGCCCGGCATTGCACATAAACCTTTCATCCGGTCTTTGGCTTACAGAGGATGACGGTACCAGCGGTGAAGGCGGAAGTTATGGAAAAAATATTTTAATGGGGCTGCAGGCATCCAAGAAAAAGACAAAATATATGCAAGGTGAAAATTTGAATTTGGATGATCTGACAGTAACAGCTGTTTATGAAAATTCCAGTAAAATACTCCCGGCAGATACCTATACCACCAATGTTGCAGCCATTGACATGAATACCCCCGGCAGCAAAACGCTAAACATATCCTATACCGAAGGAACCATCACAAAAACAGCATCCATTACCATAACAGTTATCCCAAAAGCTGATACAGCTCAACAAGCAAAAAAGGGCACAAAAATAACAGATAAAGCCTCTGCCGGAACATATAAAGTGACAAGCGCCGATTCAGAAGCCCCAACCGTAGAATACACCGCCCCAACCAGCACAAAGAAAAAAACAATCACCATCCCGAAGTACGTCACCTATCAGGGAGTGAAATACAAAGTAACCAGCGTATCAACCAAATCCTTCAAAGGAAACAAAAAGCTCACCACCATAAAAATCGCCTCCAGCATTACCAAAATCGGCGACAGCGCCTTTGAAGGCTGCACCAGCTTAAAAACCGTAACTATTGGAACAGGCTTAAAAACCATTGGCAAAAATGCCTTCAAAAACTGCAAAAAGCTAAAGACCCTTACCATCAAAAGCGGCAAGCTGAAAACAGTTGGTAAAAATGCACTCAAAGGCATCAATGCCAAATGCAAAATAAAAGTTCCCGCTAAAAAGGTAAAGACATACACAAAGTTAATGAAGAAAAAAGGGACAAAAATCTACAGTAAAAATTACAAAATAATTTATTAGAAGGAATAATGCAGAAGAAATGTAACCTTAAAACAAACGTAACAGTTTTGACAGCTACGTTCACTGTTACAAACAAAGAACCAAGAGAAAAAAAACGCTTTGGAGTAGACAAATGAAACAGGATAACCCAAAATCCCCCATTATCATAAACGACAACGTAACCATCTCCTTAGAAATCCTGGCTGCAGACAGCCACGAGGAAAGTCAATCCATAAAAAGCTCCAGGGAGCTTTACCAGCTTGCCGAAGGAGAGATATTGTCAGGCAGATACATCATAGGCGACATCCTGGGATTTGGCGGCTTTGGAATCACCTACAGCGCATGGGATTCCAAGCTTGATACCAAAGTAGCCATCAAGGAATATTACCCTTCCAATCTGGTAAACAGGGCTCCCGGCAAAAAGGAAGTGGAAATCTATTCCAAAAAGCAGGAAGCAGAGTTTGAAAAGGGCCTTAACCGATTCCTTGGGGAAGCCCAGAACATGGCAAAGTTTTCCGGGGAGAAAAATATCGTAAATGTATATAACTACTTTAAAGAAAACGGCACTGCCTATCTGGTCATGGAATTTCTGGACGGAGTATCCTTAAAAGAATACGCCAGGATTTATGGAGAAAAGCTGCCATACGAACAGGTAGTGCGATTTACGAAATGCGTCATATCAGCATTGAAGGTATTGCATAAAAAACACGTAATCCACAGAGACATCAGCCCGGACAACATTTTCATCTGTAAGGACGGAAACGTAAAGCTCATTGATTTTGGAGCTGCCCGCTTTGCGTTAGAAACGGAACAGGAAAAAACACTTTCCGTTGTATTAAAGCCGGGCTTTGCGCCGCCGGAGCAGTACCGCTCCAAAGGAAAACAGGGGCCCTGGACAGATATTTATGCACTGGGGGCAACCATGTACCGCACGGTTACAGGAATCGTACCAGAGGAATCAGTAAACCGTACCGTTTCCGATGAATTAAAGGAACCAAAGGAATACGTCCCGGATATACCGGAGTATTTTAACAAAATTCTCATGAAATGTCTGGCAATCCAGCCGGAATTAAGATTTCAGACAGTAGAGGACTTAGAGAAAAAACTGGACGGGCGAAAGAAAGTATCTTCCGTCAAAGGAGAGCTAATCAGGCGCAAGGCAAAAAGAGGCTTTTTCATTGCCGCAGTCCTCCTTTTGACAGGGGTCCTTGGATGGAAGGAATATCAATACATCCAGACTATTCAAAATAAAGCAAATTTAGTGGAAAGCACAGTTTCCGTATGGCTTCCCATGGGGAGAAATCAGGATGAAAAGGAAATAAAAGAAGCCTTTGATTTGGAAATTGCAGATTTTTACGCAACCTATCCGGCAGTAACCCTGCAGGTGGAATGCATTCCGAAAGAGGAATATGCAGACAGGCTGGCAAATGCTTTTACAACAGGGCAGGTTCCTACTGTTTTTGAAAGCAGTTACCTGCCGGATACCCGTAAGGATTTTTTGGCGGATTTATCAGATGCTTATGAAATGCTGGATATGGAAAAATATCAGTTTGGAAACCTCATACAAGAAATTTACAACAAAAAACAGCTTCCTACCGGCTTTGACATTCCTATTATCTACCAGAATACCTTATTGAGCCCGACAGCTGCAGAGTCGGTGAAAGAAGAGCAAAAGGATAAAAAGGCATTTTTAGAAGGAAAAGCTGCATACTATACAGGTACCTTTGAGGATTACCGGGAAATTCAGGACAAGCTCGCCGGGGTATATCAGATGAAGCTGCCGGATGGAGACGCATGGAAAATGCAGTTTGTCGATATATGGGCGGTCAGCAGTACGGGCAGCCAGGAGGAAATAAATGCCGGGGTCAGACTTTTATATTACATGATGAGTGAACAGGCACAGGACGTCTGGTACGTGCAGAATGAAAACGGTTTCCCCCTGTATAAAGATGTTTTACAAACCTATATAAAGGTGAATCCGGAAATGGAGTTTTTGGAAAATCTGAAAATAAAAAAAGAACAGGCAGGTAATTGACATGAAGATAAAGCTGATGATTTGCACGAAAGATAATTCCTATGCCGCAAGATTCATGAACTATTTTGATATTCACTATGCGGACAGAATGGAATTGGTTCAGTTTACGGATACAGAGCTTTTAGGACAGTACATAAATAAAGAGCATTTAGATATTTGTCTTATGGACAGGGAAATGCTTAAGGACGTGGCGGCAGTCATAAAAGACCGTGCCATTGTTGCAGTGCTTACGGAGGACCGGGACGAGGAAGCAGAGCCTTACCAATGCATCTATAAGTATCAGAAAGCAGAAATAATTTTTAAAGAGCTTTTAAATATCTATGCAGATAAAAAAAGCAATATAAAAGCCTTCCATAAGCATGCCCCCAATGAAGCCCGCTCCTATGCATTCTGTTCTGCCAGCGGCGGAGCCGGTGCCACTACGGCATCTCTTGCCTATGCCATCAGGCAGGCGAGGGAAAAGAACGTGCTTTATTTGAATCTGCAGCAATACAGCAATGCAGACCTGATATTAAAGGGGGAAGGAACAGGCAAATTTGATGATGTTATTTTTGCCTTGAAAAGCAAGCGGGGAACCCTTTCCCTAAAGCTGGAAAGCCTTGTGAGGAAAAGTAAGGAAAATGTAAATTTTTTTGTTTCCTGTGACAATCCCCTGGATTTGCAGGAGCTGACGGCGGAAGAGATTGGGAAGCTTTTAAGAGAGGTAACCTTATGCGGTCTGTATCAGGAAGTCATCATTGACATAGACAGCAGGCTGAATCCGTTGGAAATTGCAGTGATGGAACAGGTGGACCATATCATTTTAGTGGAGGGCGGAACAGTAAGCAACAGCATGAAATTTGGAAAGTTTTACAGAGCCCTTGAGACCGTGGAGGAGAAAGAAGGAAAAGCCCTGCTTTCAAAGCTTCTTCTCTTTTACAATCAGTTCAGCAATAAAACAGGCATTGAAATAGAAGAAAACCTTGCCCCTGTCATAGGAGGCATTCCCCGTTTTGAAGGAGTGAATATGGAAGGGATTATAAGCCGGATTGTCAGGATGGATGTTTTTGGCCGGTTGAAGGATTTGGAGAATAGAGAAGGATGAGTACGGAAGAGTTAAAGAAAATAATAACGGAATTAAGAAGCATTGCGGTGGACCAGCTGAACCTTTCCCAAATATCGGATGAAGAGCTTCAGGAAAAAATAGAGGAGCTTTTTTACAGCCGTTACAGGGATGCAAAGCTTTCCGTTACAGAAAAAGTGGATATTGTAGAGCAGGTTTACAGTTCCATACGTGGATTTGGCCTGCTGGATTTAATCATAAAGGATGACAATATTACAGAAGTCATGATTAATGGCATAGATGAAATATTTATTGAAAAAAGCGGCCATCTTTTTCAGCTAAAAGACACCTTTGAATCGGAAAGGCAGCTGGAGGACATTATCCAGAGAATCGTAGGGCTGGCAGGAAGAGAAGTGAACCAGGCAAATCCCATAGTGGACACCAGACTGCCGGATGGCTCCCGTGTAAATGTGGTTTTGCCGCCCATTGCATTAAAAGGGCCTACCGTCACCATCCGCAAGTTTTCCAAAAATCCAATGACCATTGAAAAGCTTCTGGAATATGGCTCCCTGACAAAGGAAATTGCAGATGTACTGGAGCTATTGGTAAAGGCCAAATACAACATAATTATCTGCGGCGGTACAGGCAGCGGAAAGACAACCTTTTTAAATGCTGTTTCCAACTATATTCCACATGATGAACGTGTTATCACCATAGAAGATTCCGCAGAGCTTCAGATAGTCGGAATCGATAATCTGGTCCGTCTGGAAACAAGAAATGCCAACAGCTCCGGGGTAGGCGCCGTTACCATCCGTGACCTGATTAAATCCTCCCTCCGTATGCGTCCTGAGCGTATCATCGTAGGCGAGGTACGTGGAGCAGAAGCCCTGGACATGCTTCAGGCCATGAACACAGGACACGACGGCTCTCTTTCCACCGGTCATGCCAATTCCACAAAGGATATGCTGAGCCGTCTGGAAACAATGGTGCTGCAGGGCTCAGATGGACTGCCCCTGGCAGCAGTCAGGCAGCAGATGGCATCAGCCATTGATATTATCGTGCACCTGTCCAGGCTTCGGGATAAGAGCCGTAAGACCATGGAAATCACGGAAGTATTGGGATATGAAAAGGATGAGATTCTGTTAAATCCCCTCTACGTGTTTGAAGAGGATGAAAACAGCACTTTAGAAAGGGTATCCGGAACCTTGAAAAGAACAAATAACCCTATGAAAAATGTACACAAACTACGACTGATGGGATATAAGGATGAAATATAAAATGAAATGGGAAAGTTACTATTCACGGGAAACCGAAAGCAAAATAAAAAAATGCAATAAAAATGAAACCATGAAATGGAAAATAAATAGAAGGTGAAATTTAATGGGCAGAAAACAGAAAAAACAAAAACAAGTATACATTCCCAAAAGAGGAATTATGGGAAATGCAGACGACTATCATGTATATCCGCTTTCTTTGATGGAAAAGATACAGGGATTTCTCATTGGCGGATTGGGAGCGGCAGTGGTGCTGTACATATTTTTTACATCCATTCCCCTTTCCCTGATTGCCATGGTAGTAGTGGGAATCAAGGCAATTCCCGTTTATCAGAACTATCTGTTAAGGAAAAGAAGGAAAAACCTGTTATTTCAGTTCAAGGATATGTTGGAATCCCTTACCTCTTCCTACTCAGCGGGAAAAAATACAAGGGACGCATTTATAGATTCCCTGAATGATTTACGCAACATGTATGGAGATGACGGGGACATCGTAAAGGAATTAAAGCTGATTGTAAGCGGCATGGACAATAACATCAATGTAGAGGTATTGTTAATGGATTTTGCTGATAGAAGCGGCTTAAATGATGTGGAAAGCTTTGCCAATGTGTTTGAAGTGTCCCTGCGGCAGGGGGCGGATATTAAGAATATTATTGCTTCCACAAGGGATATTATCAGCGATAAGGTGGATATTGAGCTGGAAATGAATACCATGCTGGCAGGAAATAAAAATGAATTGAACGTTATGATGCTGATGCCCCTTATTTTGTGCCTGAGCCTGAGGGGAATGAGCGGAGATACCTTTGGCAATTCCATGACGAATATCATGGCAAAGCTGGTGGCAATCGGCATTTTCATAGGCGCTTATATTATGGGGCAGAAGGTAACGGATATCAAATTATAAAAGAGGTACGAGGATGAAAAGTATTTTTCAATTACTGCTGTTGGTACCCGCAACTATTTTTGTAGTAATCTGGGTATATTACGCAGCAAGATATGAGGCAAAATATAAAAATATCGTGGACAGCATTGATAAAAAGCAGTTTCAGTTCGGAGAATTTTTCTATATTGGATTCCAGATTATGGAGCTGATTCGTTTCAACATAAAGTCGGATAAAAACCGGAAAAAAGTCAGTGAAATGGCGGAAATCTACGGGCGCAAATATGCGGAGTATTATTATTACGTTATGATGGGCGGTCAGATTACCTACAGCGTGACTCTGATTCCAATGGTATTGCTTCTGGCTATTTTAAGCAATAACGTTATGTTTCTTGTGTTTGGGATTGCCATTTCTGTTTTAGTGGTCTGGTATGTGCGGGAAACCTTTAACGATAAAATTGAAAATAGAAGAGAAGAGCTGCTGATGGAATTCCCGCAGGTATTATCGAAAATGACCCTTTTGGTAAATGCAGGCATGATGCTCAGGGATGCATGGAAAAAGGTAGCGGGAACCGGAACCGGGGTTCTTTATCAGGAAATGCGGATAACCATAAGCGAATTTGAAAATGGAGTTTCTGAGCTGGATGCTTACAGGAATTTTGCAGACAGATGTGCCTTAAAGGAAATGCGCAAGTTCTCTGCATTGGTGGCACAGGGACTTACCAAAGGCAGCGCTGACCTTGCATACTTTTTAAAGGATATGTCCGACGAACTCTGGGCGCAGAAGAAGTCCCTTGTGATGCAGAAGGCTGCAAAGGCGGAAACAAAGCTTTTAATGTGCACCGCAATGATTTTTGTAGGAGTCTTAATTATGATTATAGTGCCGATTTTTGGCAGTCTATAATAAATTACAAAGGTATAATTATACCTGAATCTAAAAAAAGGAGGAGAACAATATGTTAGAGTACATGGACAACCAGTTAATCAGGCTGCGGGTGATGATGGCTTGCTTTCTGCAGGACTTGAGGGATGAGGAGAGAGGCGAGTCTAACTTTGTGGCGGTGTTGTTGATTATCTTAATTGCAGTTGCGGTAGCATTTGCATTTAGGACGCAGATATTAGACCTGGTAAGGGATGTATTTGCCGAAATTGATATTGGTGGCTTATCAGAACACTAATATTGATATTTAGTCCGATTGTATTTCCCAGCCATTGCCTCCTCCAAAGCCAAGGCTGCAATGGCTGGCCTTTTAGGAGATTCAAACATGAAAAAAGAAAACGGAGCCATAATGGTAGAAGCAGCCTTTATCTTCCCAATGGTACTTTTAACAGTTATGGCATTGATATATTTAGGTTTATACAAATTACAGGAAGGCGCTATTTTATATCAGGTGCAGAAGGTAACCAGACAGGCGGACTATGTAGTGTCAAGCCCCGGATATAAAGAGCTTGGAAGGTTAGACGCCAAGTCATTTGATTTTGCAAATGACCCTTCTGCATCGGCAGTAACAAATTATTACAAAGCATATCACAGCGATCTTACAAAGCTTTACCGGGAAATCGCAGGCTGTACATGGACCAATGAAGCAGGTCTGTCAGGATATGCTACCAGCGCCATGCAAAGCCTTTGTATTTTTACGGGCTTTGACCAGATGACCTCAAAGGTGGATTTAGACCGGAATTTTCTTTCCTACAGCATTACGGTTACCACTTCTCTGGAATACCCCATGCCCGGCGTTTTAAAATACTTTGGCTTTAAAGATAATGTCATTCTTTCTCAAAGCGCTTCCACCGTAGCCATGAATCCGGCGGACTTCATACGGGATGTGGATATGGCATGGGACGGTATCAAAGCCCTTGCAAAGCTGATGGGCATTGAATTGGATACTTATGTGGGAAAATTTAAGGAAATCGTAAACTTTTTATAGCAGAAATTAGAAATCTTTTATAAAGATATGAGCTTATAAAGATATAAACATAGAAAAACAGGAGAAAAACAGTATGTGGTTTACAAAAAGACAACAGGGAGCAATTTCCGTATTCCTGTCAATCATCTTACTATCCACCTTTTTGTTTTCGGCGGTAGTCGTAGATGGAGGAAGAATTTATGCGGCAAGGAATATTGTGTCAGGCGCAGGGCAGCTTGCCTTAAACGCAGGTCTGTCCAACTATGATGTTGCCCTAAAGGATGCTTATGGCCTGATTGCCATGTCCAGGACGCCGGAGGAACTGCAGGACAATCTTCATACTTACTTTGTAGATTCTCTGGGAGCCTGCGGCATTACAGAGGAGGACTATAACACAGCGCTGGTATTCCTCCAGATGGCTTCTTCCGGTGAAAGCTTTAGCTCCCAGGAGGTAGACCATACGGAAATCTGCCGGGGTCCCGTTATGGAACAGCAGGTATTGGAATATATGAAGTATCGTGCGCCTATTACAGTTGGAACAGGCATACTGGATAAATTAAAAAATGGAAAGGAAATGGAAGCGGCAAAAAAAGTAGCGGATGATGAGCTGCAGACTGCAAAAGCAGCAAGCGATGTGGAAAAAGAACTGAAAAAATTAATGGAACTGGTGGATGAAGAGGTAGAAGCTTGTCGGGGATTTCAGGCTATGTATCAATCTGATTTTAGTAAAATGAAAAGGTTGTGCAGGGAAATCACAGTGGAGGAATTGGTTGCAAAAGGGTATTCCCAATATCGCAATGAACCTGTTACAACAGGTGACTGGGAAGACGACATAAACTGTTTTAATGCGCTTTCAGCAAAATTAGCAAGTGATTTACAGAAATCGGATAAGACGGACAGATATACGGCGGCTTATGATACTTTATTGGAAATGAAGGGTTATTATTTAACCTTGAAAGATGTAAGCAAAAGTAAGTTTATGGAATTTTGGAAGAAAAAATATAAGTTGAACAATGATTCTGATGATACGGAAAGCTCAGAAGAAAGTGCTAAGAACTCAGAAGAGAATAAGAAAATAGAAAAAGAAGGAAAGCTTTTATATGGAAATTATGAAAGCTGTAGAAATTATTTTTTAAATGTGCCGTCCCAAATATCCGGACAGGCAAAGCAGGATATTAAGGAAGTAGAAACGATTAGTAAAAGATTGTATGATACAGCGGAATCTTGTCGTAAGCATGAGAAAAAGGTATGTAACCAGATAGAGACCATACGAAAGAAATTAAAAGAATTGAGAGAAAAATTAGATATATGGAAGGCAGATACAGAAAATCTCTCCATTGAGAAATTGAAAGCAAATGAGAAAGAAAATCAAAAGGAATATGAAAAATTATTAAGTAATGATAATGGTATAGGCATTATGGAGGACTATGCAAAAAAGAATCAGGATTTCTTTGAAAAATTCAAGGAATATATGGAAAAGGCAACGTTTTGTAATGTAGCTCTAAGGAGGGCTGATTCTCATAAAAATTCTATCCTGCAAGAGTTAGACAGCCATGTAGGGCAGGCTTCCAGCGGCAGCACAATAAAGGTATTTGTTGCCTCCGGTGATTTTTACTATCTGCTTCCAATGGCAGCTCCCGGTGGTGAATTTGTACATGAGCCTTTAAGAAATCTGGCAGATACAGAATTTTATGAATATCTCAAAGAGGTATGCGGGAAGAAAAAAGATAAGAAAAAGGTAGAGGAAAGTAACGGTAAGTTAAATGATAGATTAAAAGTCTTCCTTGAGGAAATGGAGAAATTGTTTACCACGGATGACTTAGAGGATGTGGCATACAAGCTGAAAGAGGTACAAGACACACTGCCCACTTCCATGATGGGACAGGGGGCAGGAAATGAAGCTAAGGAAATCAATGCAGAACAAACAAACATAGACAACTCAGATAAAAGAGAAAAAAGCATGGATGATGCCTTAGATTCCTTAAATAAAGATAACACCATTTTAAGTGGTATTACCGAACTTGCATCTAAAGGAACGGAAGCAATCATAGAACCAATTTACCTGACAGAATATTTCATGAATATGTACTCCTACTACACCATTGACAAAACCGGTGAGAAGAAAAGTGATGGAAGCTGGGCAACAAAGGATGCAAAGAAGTTAGTCTCGCTAAGTGATTACAATCTTACGCAGGATGTTATTTACCGGGCGGAAGCGGAGTATATTTTGTGGGGAAACAAACAGGATGCCCGCGCTAACGTAAATAGTACAAAAGCTGTTATTTTTGCCATACAGTTCGTAGGAAATCTTATTTTTGCCCTTACCCAGAGTGAAGTTACCAAAGGTGCAAAAGAAATAGGAAATCTGTTTGGAAATCCACTTGTGTCTGTAATTGTTCAGGTAGTAGTGGAAGTCGTGGTGGCTACTGTGGAAACAGTGCGGGATATGGTGGTTTTGATGAATGGAGGTTCTGTCGTAATGTTTAAGGTGATGGAAAAGAAAGAGTGGCGTTCCAAATTAAAATCTATAACCGACATTGCCGGCTGGGATGCCACAAAGGATGAAACCTCAAAAAATACGCTTGCATTTAGCTACAAAGACTATCTATGGATTATGCTTTGCGTAAAGAACCTTGACGAAAGCAGCCGCTACCAGATGCTGGAGCGGGCGGCGGATCTGGCGCAGGTGAATGTGGCAAAATCGGCAGGCAAAAAAGAGTATAAGCTGATGGATGAGTATACCATGCTGAGAATCAATGCCAATGTGGAATTGGATTCATGGCTTGTAACGGATATCTTTAACTCTCCGGAAACAGGCTTGGATACCAGCGGAAAATTCACACTGAAATATAAAGGAATTCAGGGGTACTGACATATGAGAGAAAAGGAAAAAGGCTCTATTACAATTGAAGCCACCTTAGTGCTGACTATCTTCATCATGGCGTATATGTGCATGATGAGCCTTGTTCAGATGGTAAGGGCACAGACCATCCTGCAATACGTAGTGGATCAGGCGGCTTTGGATATTTCCAGAAATACATATCTTTTAACCAAGGCAGGCATTACCGGACAGCTTTATGGTACAAGTGAAAAAGGGAAGAAATTTGAAGGGGATACAAAAAACGTCATAAATGATGTAAAAAAGTTTTATAGCTCCCTGGGGGCAGTGGCAGCTTCAGATTATGATAATGCCATAAAAAATACAGAAGGTGCACTGGATGCAGCAGATAATGCCGCAACAGATATAGAGGAATACACCAAGACCTATATGGGAAGTAAAGATGAAATCTGGAGCACACTTACCACCTGGGGAAAAATGAAGGCGGAGAACTTTTTGGAATATGAGACAGTGCGCATAGTCGTGGAAAGCAGGGTGGAAAAGCAGCTACAGGCTCTTGGCGGAAAAAATGCAGACGAATATCTAAGACATCTTGGAGTAAAAAACGGGATGAAGGGATTGAACTTCAAAGGCACCGAATGGATGCAGGCAAATGACGAAGGTAAGCCGGGAGTCCGCATTGAGCTGTCTTATGAGATGGAGTTTAACTGGTACTATTTCTTCATCAAAGATTTGAAATATAAGGTTACAGCATATACAGCGGTGTGGTAAAGAAATAGAAGGAAAGGATAAAAAATGACAATTTCCATTATAATGAGTAGTCTGCTTGGAATAGCAGCATGGATGTTAGGATGCAGGACTTATATAAAAAAGAAAAAGATATGGGAGCTTTTTTTGTATATCTGTATCGGGGCAGCTGCAGGAGTGGTGTTCCATGTTTATGGCTGGCTGCCCTCTAAGGTTATAAGATACCTGGTCTTGATATATGGAATGATGCTCATAGCTTATGTAGACCATGAAGACCGTATTATCCCCAACCGGATTCTTTTATGTTTATCAGGAATTCGATTTGTGCTGCTGGTAATAGAAATGATTCTATATTCAAATGCAATTATGGAGCTTCTTTCAAGTGCGCTTGGGGGTATGTTCATTGGATTTATCATTTTCTTGATAGCTTATTATATTTCCAGAAAAGGCATTGGAATGGGAGACGTGAAACTGATAGCAGTCATTGGATTCTATACCGGCACATCCGTGCTTTATGGTATTATGATAATTTCCCTGTTTTGCTGTGTGGCGTATTCGGTAGTGCAGCTGATAAGAAAAAAGCTGACCACAAAGGATTTTGTGGCATTTGGTCCATTTGTGGCAATCGGCACCATTTTGGCGCTGTTTTTAGGAATATAGATAGTAGATGACAGGAGAGGGCATTATGAAGAAAAATTTAATTATTTGTATGGTAGTATTACTGGGGCTTTGCTGGTACGTGACAGCAGAGACTTATCTGGGAAGCAGCGGAAAATATAAGGAAGCAATGGCACAGGCAAAAGCCCTGGAGGAAAAGGAAATTTATATTCGTGCAATAGATTCTTATAAAGAAGCGCTTTCTTATAAATCCTCAGATTTTCATGCCATGTATGGAATTGCGCAGGATTATAAGAACCTAAAGGATGAAGAGGCTTATGAAAATCAGATGCATTCCATTTTAATAAACCTTGGACCAAATGAAACAGCTTTAAAGGAACTTTACCAATACTACATGAATACGAATTGTAAAAGTGATGCGGCAGAACTGGTTTATGATTTAAAGAAAAAATATCCAGAGGATTCCCTGGTGGACAGCCTTTATGAAGAAAGAAAAGGCGATTATGAAGAATTATTTACAGGCTATGAGTATATCTCAAGCTATAATGAGCAATATGCCATTTACAAAAGCGGCCCGTTAAAGGGCCTGCTTGACCAGGAAGGAGATATTGTCGTTGAGGCGGAATATGATGAAATCGCTTATCCTGCAGGCGACAGGAAAGATATAGCAGTGGTGTCGGAAAACAGTGCGTATTACATAAACGAAAAAGGTTATAAGGTGGAGGATCCGGACGAAAAATATACTTACCTAAGCGGAATAGGAAGCAACTCCATTCTGGCACAGAAAAACGGAAAATACGGATATCTGGACAGCGGTTACCGGGAGAAAACAAAATTTGAATGGGAAGATGCCACGAAAATTTACGATAAGCTGGGTGCTGTTAAAAAGGATGGAAAATGGGCGCTGATAAATGAAAAGTTTGAATTGCAGACAGGATATATTTATGATGACGTACTTTATGATGAATGGCGCAGATGCTCCGTGAATCAGGTGGTCTGGGTAAATAAGGGCGGAAAATATCAACTGGTAGATAAAACGGGTGCTCCGCTGACCGAGAATATTTACGAAGATGCTAAGATGTTTGTAAACGAACAGCCTTGTGCGGTAAAAAGAGAAGAAAAATGGGGATTTGTCGATTTGACAGGCAAAGAGGTCATAAAACCCACTTATGAAGGTGCTGATTCCTTTAACAAGGATTTTGCTCCTGTCATGGACAGTCATTCCCTGTGGGGCATGATTGATTTAAACAATAAGGTGGTCTTAGATTACACATTCGATGAACTAAAGCCGCTAAACAGTGCAGGGATTGCCCCCTTTGAAAGAGATGGAATCTGGTCTCTGCTAAGATTGAAAATCTATGAATAACCGGAGGAGAAAAGATAATGGAATTTACAATTCAGACAATTGGCAGCACGATTTTTCAGAGCATAATGATTGGACAACAGGATTTAGCAGATGAATTCAGTATTAAAATGCTGACGAATAATGAAATCCAGGGAATGCTTCCTTTTTCTGCCATTAGAAAAGACATGGATATGGAGCTCAGATATAATATTACATCCCTTATCCCCTTAAGCCAGCTTATGCAGGAGCCGCTTTCCAAAAACAAGGTGCTTAATATTTTAAGAAGCATTGTGTCAGCCGTCATTTCGGTAGAAGAATATATGCTTGATGCAACAGGCCTTGTAATGGATGAGGAAAAGATATACGTAAATATTGCTACAGGAGAGGCGGAGTTAATGTATCTGCCGGTAGTAAATCCATATGCATGCGACATCATAGCTTTTATAAAAAGACTGATTACCTGCTTCCAGTTTGATCAAAATGAAGACTCCGGCTACGTTTTACAATTTATAAATGCATTTAACAGCGGAAGCATTACGACGATAGCAGGGCTTTCTGACTTTATACTATCAATAGAAAAAAAGGGTGAAAAAAGCAGCAGTTATGTAGAAAAAGCAAAAAAGCCGACGGAAAGCGAAGTAAGGCAAAATATTCCGGTGCAGCAGGCTGCTTCTATACAGCCGCAGGTTTCGCCGATGGCAAATGGTAAGAGCCTGGTTCCAAAGCAGGATACAGCTCCAGTTATGGTACCCCCTATTCCGGAAATACCGTTTAACCCATCGGTATCAAAACCGTCCAATAAGGAAAAGAGAAATAGACCATCTATATTTGGAAAATCAAAAGATAAGCAGCAGGATAAGCCTAAAAACAAATTGTTTGGAGGAAAGAATGTGCAAGAACAAAAGATTCCGGCAGTTCCGGAAAAAGCTATGGGATTTGCTATTCCGGGAGTAAACGATTTATCCGGGCTGCCTCTTAGCCCTCAGGAGGAGCTTGCTGCACAAGGAATACCATTGCCGTCCACACCGATGCCATCAGCACCGGCTAAAGTAGGCTCAATGAAAATGCAATCTGTGTCACCTGCTTCGGAAGCAATAAAAGCACAACCAATTATGCCGGTGTCAGGTATAATAAAAGCACAGTCTGCCGGAAATCTTGATTATGGAAATACCATAATGATTAATCAAAATAACTCAGTGGTAACAGTCATGCTGGATGAAAACGGACTGGATTCTAATGAACCTGTCAGGGCATCCATTACCAGAGTTGCTAACAATCAGAAAATGTATATGGATAAGGAAGTCTTGAAAATAGGTAAGGAAAGCGATTATGTTGATTTTTATATTGGAAATAATCCTACCATCAGCCGGGCTCATGCAGATATCATTAGAAATGATGGGAAATACTATATCCGGGATAATAATTCAAAGAACCATACCTATGTAAATGGTGAAATGATTCCTCCCAGCCAGCTTATACCCATCAGCAATAATACAAAAATAATGCTATCCAATGAAGAATTGATTTTTCAACTTATGTAAGGAAAAATAAAGGATATAGGGAGAAGGACATGGGGACATTTATTACCTATTCGGCAACGGATATTGGTTCAGTGCGTGAAAAAAATCAGGATGTCGTAGGGATTCTGGTAAATACTCATCCGATGCTAAGCGCAGCTCTTGGCATTGTGTGTGATGGGGTGGGTGGGCTGCAGGAGGGAGAATACGCATCTGCCACGACATATAATCGTTTTATTGACTGGTTCCAATATGAATTGCCCCAGATGATAGAAGAAGATGATTTTGAAACAGTTTTGACAAAGCGTTGGACAAAAATCGTGGAAAACCACAATCAGTATCTATATCAGTACGCATTAGAAAAGGGAGTAAAGCTTGGCACAACACTTACAGCAATCCTCTTATTTCGCAACAGATATTTTACAATACAGGTAGGAGACAGCAGAGCCTATCAGATTACGGAAAGGCTGGAGCAATTAACGGAAGACCAAAGCCTGATAGCCAGAGAAGTGCGGCAGGGCCTGTTAACAAAAGAAGAGGCAAAGCATGAAACAAGACAGAATATTCTCCTTCAAAGTATAGGATATTCAAAACATATTGTTCCTGAGTTTCGTTCTGGTAACATAGTGGATAATGCCAGTTATTTAGTATGTTCAGATGGATTTTACCATCATATTGCGGAAGAGGAGATGATAGCTAACTTCTGCGGAGAGACACTGTGGAATGTGCAGCTTATAAAAGAGCGAACAGATGCTTTTATAGAGTTGATAAAGCAACGTGGTGAAAAGGATAACATTTCTGTTGCGTTGATTAAGTACGTGCCGGATGAATAGGCAAAGGATATTGAGACTTGTGAATTGGTGGAAGAAGATATTATAAAGTAAGAAAATTAAAAATATATAAACATTGTTTTTCATCAACAATTTATATTCAATTTTTCGAGAGAAGTAATTGACATTAAAAAAGCATCATAATATAATAAAACCAGCCACAATTATCATACGGTAGCATCCGCACTTATGCTAAAATAGTCAAAAACCCCGCCGCAAGCAGAGGGGCATCAAACTTGAAACGCCCCAAGGGGCGGAGTATTTGACCCTCACGGCAGCCGCCAAATGCTTGCACCCAATCACCTGGTTCGTTGCTTGTGGGAATAAAGCCTGAGGAGGCTGGTACAATATGATTTATGCTCAGATTATCATCAAAGAAATCAACTATGAAAAAAGCTTCAAAAATTTATTTCCTCTTGGAATCAGGAAATTCCGTCAACTGGAATCATCGAATCTGATGATTCGTTTTTTGCTGAAAATGGGCGATGCTTCCATGACTGCAGCCCTTGGCATCTTAGAGCTGATGGATGAAAAAAGCAAAGGAGAGCTGCTGTGCGGTCTTGTAAATCTATATTGTCAGGAAATTCAATCTGCGTTAAACACCCTTTTGCAAAATGACGATCTGGGAAAAAATATTTGTATCGGAGATATCTGTATAGAGCAGGGTACTGATGGACAGTTGTTGTTTTTGGCCAGGAACATCAAGGTGGATTATGCCAGCCTTGCCAAAAACCACAAGGTCAAGCAGAAAATCAGGGACTATGCCGGCAAGGCTGTAAAAAAAACAATATTCGGAGGCATAAATATTCTGCAGAAGGCAGCAGCAGACGGAGCGGGGATGGTGGCAGAAGTCGCTGCAGGAGTAGCGCCTAAAGAGGTTGAGAAAAAGGCTGTTTCAGTGATAAATCAAGAGGAAAATAAAAGCAGGCTGTTGGAAATGGCAGAACAGGTTTTAAAAGAGCGGGGGCTGTGTGTGGAACTGGCAGATCTTGTCTTTGTGCAGGAAGTATTTGATACAATGTGGGATGGGGTAATTGTGGATGAGGCAAAAGAGAAAAAATGGGAGCTTTCTGCAGAGCTGGAAGAAGGATTATTGGATGCGGTGACGGGATATTTGAAGGGAATATTGAAAGAGTGATTCTGCCGTCTGAAAATTGATTTCCGTGTCAGCAATATTTCCCATATTGACTTGCCTAAAGAATTATGCTAAATTAAGACAATGAACACCAACCCAGATAAATAATATAAAAGGCAATGAAGAGAAATAGTATATATTTTAAAACATTTCAGAGAGAAGCCGGCAGGTGAAAGGCTTTATGGAAAAATATAGAACCGGTCTCCAAGCTGTGAACCGAATTAAAATGCCCATGTTCTGCAGAAGTAAAAAGGGAAACTTAAAACAAAATTCCCTGAAACAGAAATGCAGTTAGCGGTATAGATACAGTAGGCTTCAACGGATTTCCACCGTTACAGGGAAGGCGGTATAAGATTATCTTGTACCGGATGAGTGCAGTTTTATACTGAAATTAGGTGGTAACACGGACAAGATTCGCCCTAAGCTGATATTCGGCTTAGGGTTTTTATTATGTACAAAATACCCGGTCTGTAAGATTGTTTATATAACAAAGCAAAATTGCAGTCATAGGATGCTTCGTAACGAACAAATATTATGAAAAGATGTTAGTCAATAAAAGGGTCGGTGGCATGTTTATTCCTGCGAGCAACGAACCAGGTGATTGCGTGCAAGCATTTGGCGACTGCCGCGAGGGTCAAATATCCCGCCCCTTGGGGCATTTCAAGTTTGATGCACCGCTGCTTGCGGCGGGGGCTTTGACTGACTGATATCAGATAGAAAAGGAGAAAAGAAAATGGCTGAGAACAAAAAATTAGTAGAAGCAATCACGTCCATGGAAGAGGATTTCGCCCAATGGTACACAGATGTTGTAAAAAAAGCGGAACTGATTGATTACACAAGCGTAAAGGGCTGCATGGTCTTTAAACCGGCAGGCTATGCTGTCTGGGAACTGATTCAATCCCAGTTAGATGCCATGTTTAAAGCAACCGGAGTGGAAAACGTATATCTGCCGATGTTCATTCCTGAAAGCCTGCTGGAAAAAGAAAAAGACCACGTAGAAGGTTTTGCACCCGAAGTGGCATGGGTTACCCATGGAGGAATGAATCCCCTGCAGGAAAGACTTTGCGTAAGGCCTACTTCTGAAACGCTTTTCTGTGATTTTTATAAAAATGAGGTTCAGTCCTATCGGGATTTACCAAAGGTATATAATCAATGGTGCAGCGTTGTACGCTGGGAAAAAGAAACAAGACCGTTCCTGCGCTCCAGGGAATTTTTATGGCAGGAAGGACATACTGCCCATGCGACTGCTGAGGATGCAGAAGCAAGGACCATCCAGATGTTAAACGTGTATGCTGACTTTTGCGAACAGGTGCTTGCAATTCCTGTTATAAAAGGCCGCAAGACCGATAAGGAAAAGTTTGCGGGAGCAGAAGCCACTTATACCATCGAGGCTTTAATGCACGATGGAAAGGCCCTTCAATCCGGCACCAGCCATAATTTCGGAGATGGATTTGCAAAAGCATTCGGCATTCAATATACGGATAAGGACAATAAGCTGCAATATGTACATCAAACCTCCTGGGGAGTATCAACAAGGCTTATCGGCGGCATTATCATGGTTCATGGAGATGATTCCGGCCTGGTGCTTCCTCCAAAGATTGCGCCTACCCAGGTAATGATTATACCGATTATGCAGCATAAAGAGGGCGTTTTGGAAAAAGCAGCAGAATTAAAGCAATTACTTTCTGCTAACTTCCGCGTAAAGGTGGATGATACGGATAAGAGCCCAGGATGGAAATTCTCCGAACAGGAAATGAGAGGTATTCCGGTCCGGGTGGAAATTGGTCCTAAAGATATTCAGGCAAATAAATGCATTCTGGTCCGCCGGGATACAAGAGAAAAGATGGAAGTAGCTTTGGATGAGCTGGAAGGAAAGCTCGCAGAGCTTATGGAAAAAATCCAGTCAGAAATGTTAGAAAGAGCAAGGGCGCACAGGGATTCCCATATATCTTCTGCCGTGAATATGGAAGAATTTGCAAAAAATCTGGAAGAAAAACCGGGCTTTATCAAAGCAATGTGGTGCGGTGAGCAGGCTTGTGAAGACCTGATTAAAGAACAAACCGGCGCTACAAGCCGCTGCATGCCTTTTGAGCAGGAAACCATTTCCGATAAATGCGTTTGCTGCGGCAAACCGGCAGCTAAAATGGTTTACTGGGGAAGAGCTTACTAGAGATAATAAATTTGCCCTATGAGGTGAACTGACTTGAATGGTGCAGGGACTTTCCTGTCTCAATACTATCCATCTAAGTCTGCTCACCTGTATAAGACAAAATTATAAAATCAAACCGGCGGCAGAAAAATAGGCAGGTTTGGTATCCAAAAGGAAAATAAATAAAAAAGCAGCACATTTATACCCAGATAAAGCAGGCAAATCCAAAACAGCCATGGAGGGAAAACAAGGCTCTTTAAAGATAGGCCGTGATAGATTCCAAGCATAAGGGCAGCCAGCAGTAAAAGGCAGTCGGAAACGATTCCTTCTATGGTAAAACCATATTTTAATCCATAATACCCCATAGCAACAACGGGCTTTCCGATGATAACTGCCAGTGCAGCCATAATTATCCGGGTTGTTATGGGAATTTTTTTAATCAGTTTATTCCAGGGACACAGAAAAACAATGCATACAGGATAAAAAACAAGCTTTAAATGCTCCCAGATGCTTTCGCTTACAGGCATAAGCCCGGCAAAAAGAGGAAATCGTCCCAGAAAGTCATAAGTAAAATGCAGAATAGCGGCAATTATATAAGCAGCCGCAACCATTAATAGATAATATTTAAAGTTGGAATTTTTCAGCTTCATTATTACTCCCCTTTTTATAGATATGATTCATAAAAAATATAATATGATAATTATTTTAAGTATATTATGAAATATATATTAGTAGTATTTCTTTTTTCCTGAAAATATATGAAAATAAAAAAGCCTATATAAATACAGCAAAATCACCCCACTTCTGTTTTTATATAAGCTTTATTTTATTATTTTATTCTTCTATACATTTGCAAACAAGTTGCAGAAAATCAGTTCAAAAGAATTTACAGAAAATCAGTTCAAAAAAATCTACAGAATTTCAAATCAATTAAAATCAATCCACAATAAACTTGTCTATAACAGTAACAATCCCATCCTCATCATTGGACTTTGTAATAAAATCAGCCGCTGCCTTTACCTTATCCTGTGCGTTAGCCATGGCTACCCCAATGCCGGCATACTCAATCATGGTCATATCATTAAAACCATCTCCGCAGCAAATAGCATTTTCTCTCGTAAGTCCCACAGAGCTTAGCATACGGTCTAAGGAGGCTGCCTTATCCACATTCTTAGGCATGATTTCAATAAAAAAGGGCTCTGAACGGTAGATGCTTAAAATATCCCCATACATTTTCTGTAATTCCTTTTCATAATTTTCTGCAATTTCAGGTGGTGCGGTCATAAGACATTTATTTACATCGAAATCAACATATTTCGGAAAATTTGTTACTTTTCTTATGGGCATTCCATTGATGCGGGATTCTAATTCAATGTATTCATCAGTTCTGGTTCCAAGAATAATATTATCGCCCAGATAAGTGACAATGCCCATATCATTAGCTCTGGCATACCGATAAAGACCCGGTATCACAGAAGCCGGCAGAGTCTTCTGGTATACGATTTCTCCGGAGCGGCAGTTTATGATTCTTCCGCCGTTAAAGGAAAGCAGGTATCCGCCGTATTTCTCCAGCTCCAGTTCCTCTGCATAGCGCCTCATTCCGGGTGTGGGGCGGCCGGAGGCTAAAATTACCTTGTGCCCTCTTTTCATAATATCTATAATTCCCCGCTTTGTATTTTCCGTTATTTCCTTTTGTGAATTGGTCAGCGTGCCGTCGATGTCTAGAACAAGCACTTTTTCATCTCTTATTTTCATAGTCCGTTTCCCTTTTTCTTTTTACGATAGTACATCAGGTATTCCACTTCTCCTAAATCTTCATTTACCTCTTCTGATTTTTTCAGAAGTCCCTGCCCTTCATAAAACCGATATGCCCCGTAATTGTTTTCAAATACGTGCAGGGTAAAGAAATCGTAATCCTCCTTTATATAATTTAAAAGCCTGGAACCGATTCCGATTCCGCGGTATTCTTTTTCTACAAAAAGCCCGGCAAGATATCCTTCATCCATGCCGATAAAGCCTACCACCCGTCCGTCCATTTCATAAACAAAGGTATCCACTTCCAGAACAGCTCTGGACACATAGGAAAAGTTCCTGTCCCAATAATCCTTTGGAATAAAGTCATGGGCATCCAGATTGCCCTCATACCAGATTTTCATAACTCTTTTTAAGTCATCCGGAATCATCTTTCTTATAAAATCCATATGATACTCCCCGCAGTGTTCATAAAGAGAAAGCCAGAGTTCTGCAGTAATATATAAATACAACAAACCCGTATTTTCCCGTAAAAATATACAGTTATCTGCCAACAACTGTTATTATACTAAAAACTCCTTTTCCTGACTAGTGTACTGACAAATTGATTTCCGTGCAAATTTATTGCTTATAAAAGTTGTAATGGCAAAAAGTAAAATATATTTGACATTTTGCTGTTGAGGTGATATATTGTTAACAAGAAATTTAAAACAAAGGAAAGAAGGAATCTAAATGGAAACAAATATTTTAAATGCGGCTGCTGATGAAGCAGGCGGTGCAGGGGAAAAAGAACGTTTACGAAAAACAGCAGGCGGCTTAGGATGGCGCTATGCAATCTTTGCTATTGCAGTAATAGGAATACAGATACTGGTATCGGGCGTTTTGTCGGCTGTGGCTCCCCAGTGGGTAGAAGCAAACGTATCCCTGTTTCAGTTTCTGCTGATAATACTTTCAGTTGATATAATCGGTTTCCCACTTATCTTTATTTTATCCAAAAAGATACCTGCCGTCAGGCTGGAATCCCACAATTTGGGATTTGGAAAATTGGTTGTATGTGTATTAATGGGAGCCGGTATATGTGGAGTAGGCGGAATTATAGGCAATATTTTTCATTTTGCCCTTACCCTTCCCTTTGGCGTGAGTCTGGACGATGTAAACCAGCTTGGAAACATGATGCTGTATTCAGATGCGCCTATCCGGATTCTTACGGTAGGAATACTGGCGCCCATATTTGAAGAACTTATTTTCAGAAAGTTACTGGTTGACAGAATGATCAATCATGGAGAATTTGCCGCTATTCTTATGTCGGGTCTTATGTTTGGACTGTTTCATGGGAACTTTTCACAATTTTTTTATGCAACGGGTCTTGGACTGTTTTGGGCGTTTATTTACATTAAGACCGGGAAAATATGGTATACGATACTGTTTCATATGATTGTGAACCTGTCCTCGTCGGTTGTTACTGTATATTTGTCACAGGCTTATCTTCAGGCGCTGCAGACAGCAGGGGAGGATATGACAGGAATGACTCAGGAGGGAATGCTTTCCATGCTTGTCTACTTAGGATGGATGGGAATTTTGCTGGTCTGCTGTATTGCAGGCGTTATTCTCCTGATTGTAAACAGAAAAAAATTCTCACTGAATGCCAATGCTGCAGGAATGAGCAAAAAGGAAGCAGCCGGCAGCGCACTTTCCAGCAAGGGTATGTTGCTTTATTACATTCCCTGCATCATATTATTTTTGATGGCATATGGAACTCCCATTATTAATTTATTTGTGAACAAATAATAACTCCGGGAATTGCTTAAATGATAAATCAATGAGGGGTGAGGCCACATGAATTTAAGCGGCATTTTAATATTATTCAGCATAATAGTTAGCATATTGCTGGTAAAATTGTTTCAGAGAAAAACAAGAACGGATAATAGCAAGAAATACAGATATGATGAGCGTCAGGAAGTTGTAAGAGGAAAGGGATTTAAATACGGTTTTTTTACCATTCTGATTTGCAATGGGCTGTCGGTTTGTTTGAAAATAGCGGAAGTTCCACTGTTTGCTGAGCTGGAGCTGCCCATTATAATAGGCAGTTTTACGGGAATCGGCGTCTGGGTTGTGTATTGCATATGGAATGAAGGCTATTTTGCACTAAATGAAAACAAAGAGAAGATCATGATCCTGTTTGTAACCGCTGCCATTATGAATTTTATTGTGGGCATCGTTGCAATTGTCCGCGGTACAATAATACAGGATGGTAAATTAACATATCAAAGTATCAATTTTTTTTGCGGGCTGTTATTTATAATTATATTTTTGACCATGTTTTTGAAAAAAGCCTATAAAGATGGAAAGGATGAGCAGGAGTGAAAAATTTAAAGCTGAAATCTGCTCGGGCAGCCTTGGATTTGTCCCAACAGGATTTGGCAGAAAAGGTCAATGTATCCAGACAGACCATCAGTGCCATTGAAAAAGGAGATTATAATCCAACCATCAATCTGTGCAGGGCAATTTGCAAGGTTTTGGGAAAAACACTGGATGAGTTGTTTTGGGAAGAATAAAAAGGGACCAAATGATTGTTTGATACAGTCATTTGGTCCCTTTTTCGCAAAAGAGTAAAAGTACAGACAGTAGTTCCCCCACAGAAATGGAATTGGAAATTTGACAGTACATGTTTCTACGTCGTCACGCTCCCGCTCTGATAAAAACGCAGCAGTGCTAAGCTCGAAAATACCTCGCTAAGAACTGGCGATTTTATAAGGACTCCTTAAGAAATCATGTTCTGTCAAATTTCCAATTCCATTTCCGTTGGGGAACTACTGTCTGCACTTTTATGTAAAATAATAAATTTTTATTGATTTACGATAAATTTATATTGACTTTCGATTTGCAAGGTGGTATATTGTGGTAAATAAAAAAGAGAGGGCCCTTTTATGAACAGTAAAATAACAAAGATTACAAAATTAATTTTGGATACCATGTATTTTTTAGGGATACCTGTATGTATTTCCCTTCCTTTTACCTTTAAGCTGTACGGACAGATCAATTCTTATTTCCGGGAGTATTACTGGCAGCTGGTAGTTTTATTTTTTTTGTCCGGAATATTTGCCATTCTCATCATCGGAGAGCTCAGGAAAATGTTTCGGACAGTTTTAAACAATGACTGCTTTGTAAAGGAAAATGTAGCCAGCTTACGCAAGATGGGCACTTATAGCTTTTGTATTGCAGTGATTACTGCAATCCGCCTGTTTCTTTATATTACGCCGGGAGTATTAGTTGTGGTTCTGGTCTTTCTCATAGCAGGATTGTTCAGTAAAGTATTGTCAGAAGTTTTTGATAAAGCCGTAACCTATAAACTTGAAAATGATTTGACGATATAGGAGGACGGAAAAATGGCAATCATAATAAACTTAGATGTGGTTATGGCAAAACGCAAGGTAGGACTGACAGAGCTGGCAGGTGAAATTGATATTACACTGGCAAACTTATCTATCCTGAAAAATAACAAGGCAAAAGCAGTAAGACTTACAACTTTGGATTCTATTTGTAAGGCGCTGGACTGTCAGCCGGGAGATATTCTTCAATATGTGCCGGATGAAGAAACCGTAAAACAGTAATAAGCTTTGCAGAGGATATTCCGTAACATAATGACATGGTATTAAAGAAATTTAGAGAGGAATGTATTATGAATGAAAATAACTATCCTAACATACCTGTACCGCAGGTGGAAGCAGTTATCAAGAAAGAGGAAACGGAAAGATTACTGGCAGATGAAAACGATACGGTAAAAGAGATTCTGGTTCATTTTGAGTTTTTTGGCATAATCAGTATTTTGTATGGTTTGTTTTACTGTTTTTGCCTGTATAAAAATTATTCAGGCATTACGATGCCGCTCTTTACAGCAGGAACATTTGCTTATTTTATCAGCTGCATGAAGAAACAGGGGATTTCTTTAAAAAAAGATGCATGGTTTTATATATTATCTGCATGCTTGTTAAGTATTTCCAATTTCCTTACATCCAGCGGAGTATTGATATTTTTTAATTATATCGGAATTATATTTTTAATATTTGGTTTTTTAATTCATCATTTTTATAATGATAAAAAATGGCATTTTGGAAAACAGGCTGTTTCCATGATTTCAGCATTTTTCGGAATGATTGCCTGTCTTCATTATCTGCCCAAGGGCTTTTCCTGTTATAAAAAGAAAAAGGAAAATGTTTCGGGAAAAGACGGCAAGGGAAAATATATCTGGCTTGGAATTTTGATTGCAATTCCTCTGCTTATGGTGGTATGCGCCCTTCTTGTAAGTGCGGATGCAGTTTTCCGCTCGGTTTTCCAGAATATGTTTCAGGGTGTTGTATTGCCTACGAACATAATTAGAATGGTATTTATGATTGCGGCCGGCGTTTTGGGCTCTTATGGCATGCTCATATGGCTTTCCAAAAAACAGCTTCAGGAGGAATGTACGGATAAGAAAACATTAGAACCTTTAATTGCCATTACCTTTACATCCTTGTTGACAATTATTTATCTTATATTCAGCATGATACAGATTTTGTATTTATTTATGGGAAATATGGAACTGCCTTCCGGCTACACTTATGCAGGCTATGCAAGAGAAGGATTCTTCCAGCTGCTTTTTGTATGCTGTATCAATTTAGGGATAGTGCTGATTTGTGCGGAGCGGTTTCGGGATAATATTTTACTGAAAATTATTTTAACTGTTTTTTCTGCATGTACTTATATTATGATTGCTTCCAGCGCCATGCGCATGATTTTGTATGTTGCAGCCTACTATCTGACTTTTCTGCGTGTGCTGGTATTGTGGACATTGGTAGTGCTGGCACTGCTGCTTACCGGTATTTTAGTTTCTATCTATAGGGAAAGCTTTCCGTTGTTCAGCTACTGCATGGTGGCAGTTACTGTTTGCTATCTGATATTCAGCCTGGCAAAACCGGATTATTTCATTGCAAAATATAACCTTTCCAAAGCAATAAGCTGTTATAATCAGATGCCGGAGGATATGGCAGACAATTCATATGAAGATGGATATTTGGATGAGAATTATTTATTTTACCACCTTAGCCTTGATGCAGCTCCTGCCATGGAAGAAGCAGGGCTTTTTGCTCAAAAAGGAGTGTTGAAGGTGCAGGATGAAAAATTAAAGAATTATAGTGCCAGAGTGAAATATGAAACAGAAAACATGGGACTTCGGAGTTTTAATTTATCAAGGTACAGGGCAGGGAAAATCGTGGAAAGGTAACAGGTGTAACAGTTCAGCCCACAGCTTTCTCACACCGGAATCAGAACCGACTGCAGGCAGAAAATGATTTCTATAGGAGCCCTTATAAAAACGCCAGCGCTTAGCG
>CANCYR010000018.1 GCA_947382355.1 uncultured Lachnospiraceae bacterium | reverse complement strand
ACACTGAAGCTCAATGTTACCAAAACAATCATTAAAAATATCAGCAGTCTGTTTTTTTGAATTGTCCGGTACATGCTTTTTAAAATGAATTGAATATATAACATTATTTGAGCACCTCCTCTAAAGGAGATTTTAATATTTTCAAAATTACAAACATAAGAAAAATAAGAATGACAGGAACTGTTACTAAGTAACCTATATATAAAAATCTTTTATAATTTGGATGCAGTATAACCGCATATATTCCCCCTGCCAAAGCAGATACAAGAAGAATATTGAAATACCTTTTTCCCAAAAGAAGAAAAATACTTCCCTTCGTAGCTCCTAATAACTGCCTTATTCCTATTTCTTCCTTTTGATGGATTACCCACTCAAAGGATAATAATATCAGGCATAAAATATCACAGAAGAAAATAACAAGAAACCATCTGCTATATAACATTCTGGGAATTAAAGAATTAAAATAGCTGGCGCCCATTGTCAATCTTTCCATTTTTATATTTATTTTTTGTAAGCCTTTTGAAAGATTCTCCATAATTTCTTCTTCTTTTCCTCCTTCAAGAAAATCCAACTGATAATAAGAAGAAGTAAAAAGGCTATTTTGAACATATCCATTGATATAAATATAATTATCAATAACTGCATCACATTCATATCCTAAAATACCGATAACCTGAAACTCTGTTCCTAAAATTGATATATATCTTTCTTTTCCCTTTACATAGGATTCTTCTGTTAATTTTTTTCCGATTACTGCACAATAATTGTCTTTTTTTAAATCTTTTTTTTCAAAAAAACGCCCTTCTTTCATAGGAAGGTTTACATATCTTTTATTAAAATAAATGGAACGCAGATTAATTTCATCCAGCTCGAAATCGGAAGTAACCGCCATTTTTGTATTTTCCTTGTCTATCAATTGATACAATTTATCCGGCACAAAATTTTCCTGCTCTATGGATATAAATTCATATGTTTTTCCAAAAGAACCGGAATCCATGTTTGCCAGTGTTTCGCTTATAGTAATATGCTCCAGCAACAATATGGATAGGATTGGAAGCAGCATAGATAAAAGCATAAGTATAATAGTTATTTTATTAATTTTTATCTTCAATTCATTTTCCTCATTTTTCATAAATAAATATTTTTAACAATTTATTAGCTATAAAAAAGAATGCACATTCATTTCTTTTTTTTATATGAATATGCATTCTATAACACTATATTTTATAAATATCATTAAAAAAAAAACTTTGTTTTCCCGTTCCATATTTTGTATATCCTGTTTTAAAATATATTTGTTTCCATCCAAATGGTAAAACATAATTATGAGTTACATTAGACCAATTCAGATAAATAGTTTGTGTATTTTTAGCTGTGGCAGAAATATTACCATATCCATATGAACGCTTTACTGCAACAGCACCTTTTGTGCTACTTTTAGAACCTCCTATATAAGCAAGAACATAATGATGCTTATTCTTATTAACATATCCTACCGTTTTTGCACAAACTTGTTTTTGATACTTACGAGAATATACGTTAGGCGCAGATACATATACATATTTAATCGAACTCTTAAAACTTTGTGCCAATGTTTTTGCAGATACATCCACTTTTGGTGATAAACTAAAACTAATAATTACTATTGCTGCTATAAATATGCTATAAAATTTTCCCTTCACTATTTTTTCTCCTTTAAATATAAATTATGTAGTAAGGTATATATTTTTTTACCTTTAGAGGAATTGATTCCTCCTTTCCTGTTACTTCCTCGCATTATATAACTTAACATAATTTATCTTTATTTTTACTAAATGGTAAAAATAACAGAATATATGGAAAAATTAGTAATATATCATCTGATAATATTTAAAAATATATTTTTTCTAAAATATTAACCACAAATTTTCTGTTCAACATTTTTCTGCATAGAACGACTGATAGGTATTATATCTCCATTTGTCATAGTGATACTATTTTTTTCATATTTAGCAATATATCTCAAATTTATCACAAATGATTTGTGAATTTCACAAAAATTATTTTTATTTAATCTATGTAGCACTTGAGACAATTTCTCATAAAAATTTTCCATTCCATCCAGTGTAACCATTCGAATTTTTTTTCCCTAGCTTTGAAAATACAATATAGAATCATTACTAATTTTATAATTTCTTTTTCCTATATTATATTCAAAATAAACATTCTGAAACTGAAATAATCTTCTATATTCATTTAAAATATAATTAATATTATTATTATTTACAGGCTTAATTAAAAAATTCATAGGTCTAATATCAAACAAGTGCATGGCATATTTATCTTCGGAAGATACAAAGATAATTTGCATCATTTCATTTCTTATGTCAAAACGAATTTTCTTTCCCACCTGTATACCATAATTTTTTTCCAGTTCTACATCTAAAAACAAAATGTCAAATAACCCATCACTTTTTATTATTTTAAAAAGCTCTCTTGAATTTTTAAGTATATCTACGTCAATTAATATATTTTCTCTTTGGGCATACTCTAATAAATTCAATTCTAATTCTAATGCAAATTTTTCATCCCTATCACATATTCCAACTCTTAACATTATTTCCTCCTATTAATATATATTACACAAATTCTTTAAAACTTACAAAATAACATACTTTATACAACTATATTATATTGTAAGGCTGCTATTTTTTCAACTATTTTCTATTTTTGTATTATATTGTTATAACTATTCAGCTTATAAGTCTTTATATGTAAAGACATGTGAACTGACAAAATATATTTTACTAAATTCTAATGCCTATATCTATCTGAAAAGCTACAAGCTAGTATTATAAAAAAATATCATCATTACATAAAAAAACCATGTGCAGACAGCTATATAGCTGAAAACACATGGTTTTTTAACTTATCTCAATCTAATTTAAATCATAAAATACAAAATTACAATCTCTTCATCAATTCTTCTCTCTGAGCCTCATACCCCGGCTTACCGAGCAATGCGAACATATTCTTCTTGTAGCTTTCCACACCCGGTTGGTCAAATGGATTTACGCCAAGCAGATAGCCGCTGACGCCGCAAGCAAATTCAAAGAAGTAGAACAGCTGTCCTAAATAAAATTCATTTACTTCCGGCACATTTACCATAAAGTTTGGAACCTGTCCGTCCGTATGGGCTAAAATCGTACCATTCATAGCGGATTTATTGACAAAATCAACGCTCTTTCCTGCCAGGTAATTCAGTCCGTCCAAATCTACCGGCTCTTCTCCGATAATGATTTCCTCTCTGGAGGTTTCAATATTGATTACTGTTTCAAACATAATTCTTGCGCCATCCTGAATAAACTGGCCCATAGAATGCAAATCTGTGGTCAAATCAACGCTTGCCGGAAGAATACCTTTATGGTCCTTTCCTTCGCTTTCACCATATAACTGTTTCCACCATTCAGAAACATAGTGAACGCTTGGCTCATAGTTTGCTAAAATTTCAACTGCTTTTCCTTTTCTTAAAAGGATGTTACGAAGCGCAGCGTATTTTAAAGAATCATTTTCTGCATATGGAAGCTCTAAAGCATTTTTCCTTCCGGAAGCAGCGCCTTCCATTAATTTATCAATATCCGCACCGGAAACGGCAATTGGAAGCAGACCCACTGCTGTCAGTACGGAGAAACGTCCTCCCACGTCATCCGGAACAACAAAAGTCTCATAACCCTCTTCTGTTGCAAGGTTCTTTAAGGAACCCCTTGCCTTATCCGTTGTGGCATATATTCTCTTTGCAGCCTCTTCCTTGCCATATTTCTTTTCTATCATTTCCTTAAATACACGGAAAGCTATAGCAGGCTCTGTTGTGGTACCTGATTTGGAAATCATGTTAATGGAAAAATCCCTGTCCCCGATTACGTCAATTAAATGTTTGATATAGGTAGAGCTGATAGAATTACCCACAAAATAAATTTCAGGAGTTTTTCTTGTTTCCTTGGAAACCACATTATAGAAACTGTGTCTTAAAAATTCAATTGCTGCCCTTGCTCCAAGATAGGAACCGCCAATGCCGATTACCAGCAATACTTCGGAATCGCTTTGAATCTTTGCCGCTGCTTTTTTAATTCTTGCAAACTCATCCTTGTCATAATCTACCGGCAAATCAATCCAACCTAAAAAATCATTGCCTGCACCTGTTTTGGATACTAATAATTCTTTGGCATCCATTGCCAATTTCTCCATCATGCTAACTTCTTTTTCGTTGATAAATGGAGCCGCTTTTGAATAATCAAAGGTTACTTTTGTGCTCATGATATTACTCCTCTTTTCTTTTATTTTTTATTTTCTCTTTTCCAATATTTTCAAAATCATGTTTAGTGTAGCAAAATCAGCTGTTTTTTTCAAGTTAATTCTTCCAGTTTATTACTTTTCATGATATCATATCGATAGATATATTATCTGAACGGATAAGAAAGAAATTTATAAAAAAAATATATAATATATAATAAACTTAATTATCTAAAATATACAAAAAGAAAGGGCTTAAATGATGGAATATGTATTTGAACAGAAAATTTTAGTATTAAATAATGAAAAAGTAATAGAAATTCCCTTTAATGTATGGGAAGTACAGGAAAACATTGGAGATTATCCTATAGAGGCAGTAGTAAACGGAATAACTTTTCAATGTAACCTACTTCCCAAAAAAGATGGATATTATTACATTCCTCTACAAAATGTACAAGCTGACTTTGAAGAAGAAACCTTTTATCCTGTTTCTTTTACTATTTTAACAGAACCGCAAAAGATTTCTGAAAACAGCCCCTATAGTATAGAAAATCCGATTCGTAAAATTGAAGGCGTAAAAATTATTACCCAGCCATGGGATGGTTTATGCGGACAAACCTGCATTGCCATGCTTGCGGACATTACGTTAGAAGAGGCTAACAATATTATGCACTGCAGGGAATGGCAGGCAAATATGGGAAAAGTGGTTTTAACGCTGGATTATCTGGGCATCCGTCATGCCAACAAAATTATTTATACTCAGGGAAAAGAAGTAACCCTTCCAAAATGTTCGATTATAATGGAAAAAATGGGACGGTTCAGCCATTATCTGGTCTGCTATGATGGTGTTTATTATGATCCGACAGATGGCATTTTAGGAGAATTTGATTTGGCAAATATGAAAGGATACTTGGAAATTTTGTAAAATTCTGTTATAATTTCTTTTTATAGATTAAAATTTTTCATTTTATCATATGATAAGTTAAGGAACAGGAAAGAGGTGTATGCTATGAAATATAAGCCAGTCGGTGTATGCTCCAGCTCCATTGACATTGAGTTAGAAAATGACACAATAAAATCCGTTTCTTTTATTGGCGGCTGTAACGGCAACCTGCAGGGAATTTCTTCCCTTGTACAGGGAATGAAACCGGAAGAAGCCATTAGGAAATTAAAGGGCATTAAATGCGGATATAAAAGTACTTCCTGCCCGGATCAGTTAGCAATTGCTTTAGAAAAAATGATTCATAAACATTAGAAAATGAATACTATAAAATACTCAGATATTTTCATGAATAGTGGAGGCTTTATGAAAAGAATCGTATTAACAGGCGGCGGAACTGCCGGTCATGTAACACCGAATATTGCTTTGATTCCCAGATTGAAAGAGCTTGGGTACGATATACATTATATCGGTTCCTATGATGGAATTGAAAAAAGACTGATTGAAGATTTTGATATTCCCTATTATGGTATTTCCACAGGAAAATTACGCCGGTATTTCGACCCTAAAAATTTTTCCGACCCTTTCCGCGTTATGAAAGGATTTGCAGAGGCTCGCAAAATATTAAAAAATATCAAACCTGATATTGTATTTTCAAAAGGAGGATTTGTATCCGTTCCTGTTGTAAGAGCTGCTGCCAGCCGGAAAATTCCAAGCATTATCCACGAATCGGATATGACTCCCGGCTTAGCCAATAAGTTGTGTATTCCGGTAGCAGAAGTAGTATGCTGCAACTTTCCCGAAACCTTAAAAGAGCTTCCGGAAGACAAAGCCATGCTTACCGGTTCCCCTATACGGGAAGAACTGAGAAAAGGAAATAAAATTGCTGCTCTTGATTTGTGCGGCTTTACAGCCAATAAACCGGTTATTATGGTAATAGGAGGAAGCCTTGGAGCTGCAAACGTAAATAAAGTCGTCAGGGATGCCCTTCCGGAGCTGTTAAAGGATTTTCAAGTGGTTCATATCTGCGGCAAAGAAAAAGTGGATAATCTTCTGTTGAATACAAAAGGCTATAAGCAGTTTGAATATTTAAAGGGAGAATTAAAAGATGTTTTTGCCATGGCAGATTTGGTAATCAGCCGTGCAGGCGCCAATGCTATTTGTGAATTACTTGCTTTAAAAAAGCCAAATCTTTTAATTCCATTAGGAAGAGGAGGAAGCAGAGGTGACCAGATATTAAATGCCAAATCTTTTGAATCCCAGGGCTTTAGTATTGTGCTGGAAGAGGATGATATTACTGAGACTCTTCTGGTAGAAAAAGTACATGAACTGTTTTTTACAAGACAGACCTACATTGATTCCATGAGCCGGAGCAATCAGCTTAATTCCATTCAAACCATAACCGGATTGATAGAAAATGTATGCAATCAAAAAGTAGAATTACAGACAGAATCATAAAGTATAAATAAAAAAAGAACCGGAAAAGAATAATTTATTTCCGGCAGACTGTAGACAAAGTGGCTCCGGGATGTGAATCCCGGAACCATTTTTCTTTTATCAGATAAATTGTGTTCAAGACTGAATTTTCTGGCGTTTGGCATAGAAAAATCCCACACAAAAGTGCGGGACTTTGTCTACCGTAAGCCCAATGATTTCCCGGCAATTAATCCGGATGGTCAGATGTTAGTTCAGATGGAACTTACGTACAAGATTATTCATCAGCATTGACTGTTCCGATAATTCATGGGAGGTAGAAGCACTTTTCTCTGAAGTCATGGAAGTATTCTGGACAACAGTGGAAATCTGGCTGATACCTTCAGTAACCTGTGAAATAGAAGTAGTCTGATCTTCCACGGCTTCCACAACATCATTCATCTTGATTGTCACATTTCCGGCAATGGAATTGGTCCTGTTGAGCGATTCGGTAACCTTGTCTACCACTCTGCTGCCGTCTTTGACGGTGGCAATGGATGTCTCAATGAGCTCCTTAGTTGCTTTTGCCGCTTCATCAGATTTAGAGGCAAGATTGCGTACTTCATCGGATACCACAGCAAATCCTTTACCAGCGCTCCCTGCCCGGGCTGCTTCCACAGAAGCATTCAGAGCCAGAATATTGGTCTGGAAAGCGATATTTTCAATGGTATCAATAATCTTACTGATCTCAGCAGAGGAGTTTGATATTTTTTTCATGGCTGTGTTCAGTTCTTTGACATATTCCATGCTGATACCAAGCTGTGCACCTGCCTGATTTACAAAATTGCCTGCCTCTTCCGCCGTAGCAGCCGTCTGCTTGGCATTTTCTGCAATGGTGGTAACAGTGGCGGAAAGTTCCTGAACTGCGCTTACCTGTTGGATGACGCCCTGACTTAGGGACTGTGCCCCATCGGATACCTGACCGGCGCTGGATGCTACTGTTCCGGCAGACTGGCTAATCTGGAACAGGGTGTCCTTTAAGGAGCTGTGGATAGCTTTCATGGATTTTTCAATCGCCACGAAATCCCCCCAGTATGTACTGGTAATATTCTCCCGGAAATCGCCTTGGCCCATTTTGCCCAGATGGTGGGATACGTCTTGTACTACGTCGTTCAGGCGGCGGATGGTCTCATCCAGAGCGGTTGTCAAAGCGGCAGTTTCGTCTCTGGATTTTACGATGGGAGTAGGAGTCTGCAGATCCCCGTTGGACAAATCTTTCAGTCGTTTGACACAGGAGCGGATAGGGCCGGAGATGGAACGGCCAACCAATACTGCCACAGGGAAACTGGCAATCACCACAAGGATAATAACCAAGATTGTGAGCATAATGCTTCGATCCAGATTTGGTCAAGGACATAAGCCACGCCGTCATTTCCCATAGAGAGATTGATCACAATTTCTGACAGAAAATCGGCGTTGATACCGCCATAAACCACACCGCTAAACTGACCGTCTATGATGATAGGAACTTCCAGCAGGAAGATCATCTGCTGACCATCGTTCATAATATCGGAAATAAAAGGCTGCATGGTTTCTTTGCATTGTTGAAAGTAGTATTCTTCGGAGTAATTATAACCGGTGGAGGAAAAACCATTGGCGTCCATTTTACCGGTATAGAGAAAGCCGTTACGCTCGGCTATATCATCCCTGATAGGAATCAGTTCCTGGGCAGTCGGATCCGATTCCCGGAAAATATCGGAAGAGGCCGCTTCCTGAAGAGCTACCCAATAATTGTTCATGCGCCATTCGACAGCATCTGCCGCCATCTGTGTAGCAGGCCCCAGGGTTTTTGTCATCATTTCATCGATTCCGCTGGCGTTTAATAGTGCTGTGATTACTCCAATCAGTATGGAACTGACCAGCACCACGGACAGCATACTGATTTGAATTTTTGATTTGATTGACTTCATATCTCATCTTCCTCTCATTCATGTTTTGAGGGCAAGAAAACAGAGCAGACTGAAAAAGCTTCATTCATTTATCCTGCCCTTATAATATAGTATGTTATAACAAAAAGAAAAAATCTTCAATTTCAATTTAGTGCTGAAAAGCATCTTAAAAGGTATGCCGGGTGTTTGACACTTGTTAACTAACAACATAATGCACAAACCTATTGTTTAAGCCTTTTCAGGCATCAGACTGAAGAAAACAGAATCGTACAAATATTCAGTCTTGAACACAATTTGTCTGATAAAAGAAAAATGGTTCTGGGATTCACATCCCAGAGCCATTTTATCTACAGTCTGCCGGAAATGAATTATTCTTTTCCGGTTCTTTTGTTATTACATTTTTTCAACTTTTTCTTTCAGTTCTTTAATATCTTTCTTAGACAGAACCTTCTGGCTGCACAAGTCATCAATGAAAGTACTTACATTTCCCTCATCCCAGAATCTGATAAATTCCTTCATTAAGTCTCTCTTATAATCTTTCTCTTTAACAAGAGGCTGATAGAAGAAATATCTGCCTTTCCTATAAAAGCTTAAGTATTCCTTTCTTACCAATCTTGCAAGGAATGTAGAAACTGTCTGTGGTTTCCAATCCTTACCAAAATCATTGTTTACGTTAGCCGTTACATCTGATAAAGCTAATTCAACCTCACTATTCCAGATACATTTCATTACGACTTCTTCGCTTTTAGTTAAACCAAACTCCGCCATATGAACCTCCTTATGTGCGTAAAATATTTTTCTTGCTTTTCCTATTATAAACTATATTCATTGGAATTGAAAGCCCAAAATTAACATTTTTGGTAAAAATTTAATCATTTTTAGTATTTTCGTTAATTTAACCAAATTTTTTACATTTTTTTATTTAATATATGTATATTTTATCTATAAATTTGACTGCTTTTTTTTAAAAAAATTAGGAAAATAAAAATAATTAAATAAAATAAGAGTATTTTTTTAGATTTTCCAAATATACTTTACTGTTTTGTAGCAGTCTAAATAACAGTTTTCCACAAGAATCAAAATTAAAATTTGATTCCCGTAGAAAACTGCTGTCTGAACTGTTATATCATTTTAATTTTTTACATTTACATTTTCCCGATTGCTGCAGCTATTTACACAACCACTACACCCGCTGCATCCACAACCGCATCCTAATTCCTTATTTTTTGCTTTCTTAATAAAATTTCTAATAATAAAAAAAACACATAAACCTATTATGGATAAAATTATAATATCTGCCATATTTTCACCATCCTCTAAAAACATACATCTGAAATACATATCTTATCAGGAAGAGCAACTGTTTTTACCGCTTCATCTTTAATATAACCTTTTGCTTTTAATCCTGCTGATATAATATCCTTCCATTCACAGCCGGATAAAATAATTTCCTTCTTATTCTCAAGCAAGACGATAAAGCTCTCATTATTATTACATTTGCCTCCACAGGACAGCTTATAAAGATTTCTCCTGTCTATGGCGCCGATTTCTTCTAATGTATTCAGCATTCGGTATACAGTGGCAATTCCAATGGTCTGGTCTCTTTTTTGAGCCTTATAATAAATTTCCTTGCAACAGGTGCATTCTTCATCAAAAATAATGTCAATTATCAGCTTTCTCTGACTGGTAATACGATATCCTTTTTCTTTTAATATAATAAGCATTGCCTGTTTTTGTGACTGGTTATCTTTTATATGGCTGTTTTTGCTTTTTTCTTCTACCATATATACTTCCCTTCCTTTTGTCAACTGACGGTAAAATATATGAATTATTAGCAGTAACAGTTCAGCCCTCAGCCAGCAAGGTATTTTCAAGCTTAGCACTGCTGCGTTTTTATCAGAGTATTAATTAGCTTTTGCTAACTTATTGATATTTAATGTACTGCTTTCTTTATATGGTCTGAACAGAAGATAAAGAAATCCGATAATAATAATAAATGATATTACTGTAAAAATTCCAAAGGTTCCTGTTATAATCAGGTTGCCAATCTGGAAAATGCATAAAGAAACAAGATAAGCAAGCCCTGTCTGATAACCAATTGCAAACCAAAACCATTTTGCATTATTCATTTCCCGCTTAATGGCTCCCATTGCCGCAAAGCAAGGTGCGCATAATAAGTTAAATATCAGGAAGGAATAAGCTGCTATTGCAGTCATGCTTCCTGCAAGTGTACTCCAGATTTCCGCCCCATCCTCTGAAACCTCTGCAAATCCAAAAAGAACTCCAAAAGTGCCTACTACATTTTCTTTTGCTATCAGTCCAGTTACCGCTGCAACTGCCATTTTCCAGTCTCCCCATCCAAGAGGTGCAAAAACCGGTGCTATTACACCGCCTATTGCTGCCAGAATGCTGCTGTTGAGCTCTTCTTCCTCAAGCATTCTAAAGGAACCTTCAACCCATCCAAAGCCCTGCAGAAACCAAAGCACGATAGTAGATAATAGAATAATTGTACCTGCCTTTTTTATAAAGGACCAGCCTCTTTCCCACATGCTTCTAAGTACATTTCCTACAGTAGGCATATGATATGCAGGAAGCTCCATAACAAACGGCGCCGGGTCTCCTGCAAACATTTTTGTTTTCTTTAAAATAATGCCGGAACAGATAATTGCTGCAATTCCTGCCATATAAGCGCTAAATGCCACCCATCCTGCATTATTGAACAATGCTCCTGCAATCAATGCAATAATAGGAAGCTTTGCACCGCACGGAACAAAAGTCGTGGTCATAATGGTCATTTTCCGGTCCCTGTCATTTTCAATAGTTCTGGATGCCATAATTCCCGGAACGCTGCAGCCGCTGCCAATTAACATTGGAATAAAGGATTTACCGGAGAGTCCGAATTTTCTAAAAATCCGGTCCATAATAAAAGCAATTCTTGCCATATATCCGCAGCTTTCCAAAAATGCAAGGAAAATAAATAAAACAAGCATCTGGGGAACAAATCCAAGCACAGCTCCTACACCGCCTATAATACCGTCCAAAATAAGGCTGCTAAGCCAGTCAGAGCATCCAACCTTTTCAAGCATATTCCCAACCAAAACCGGAATACCAGGCACCCATATACCAAAAGCCGCCGGGTCTGCATTTTCATCTATCTCAGCTGCTGCTTCAAAATCTGCAGTGCCGATTCCAAATAAATGCCATCCATCGCCAAATACTCCGTCATTTGCCCAGCTTGTAGCTATATCGCCCACAGTAGTTACAGATACATAGTAAACTATGAACATCACAAGGGCAAAAATCGGAAGAGCCAGAAACCGATTAGTTACAATTTTATCTATTTTATCCGAAACAGACAATTTTTCTTTGCTTTTCTTTTTATAGCAGTCCTTAATAATAGATGAAATATACACGTATCTTTCATTTGTAATAATACTTTCTGTATCATCATCCATTTCTTTTTCAAGCATTTCAATTTCTTCTGTTACATCAGGAATAAAATTCATTTGAGACTTTATTTTATCATCACGTTCCAGCAATTTAATAGAAAAGAAACGTTTTTGTTCTTCCGGTACGGAATTTCCAAGCTTTTGCTCTATGGAAGCAAGTATTTCTTCCACATTGGCAGAAAACTTATGTACACTGGATGACTTCGTTCCTGCTTTTGCTGAATTAACAGCCATTTGAGCAGCTTCCTTTATTCCTTCCCCTTTTAAGGCTGAAATCTCCACTACCTGACAGCCCAGTTTTTCAGAAAGCTTATTGATTTGAACCATATCACCGTTTTTACGGACAACATCCATCATATTTACAGCCATGACAACCGGGATTCCCAGCTCCATAAGCTGTGTGCTTAAATACAGGTTTCTCTCAATATTTGTCCCATCCACTATATTTAAGATAGCATCCGGTTTTTCTCCGATTAAATAATTTCTTGCCACTACCTCTTCCAATGTATAAGGGGACAGGGAATAAATGCCAGGCAAATCCATAATGATTACATCTTTATTTCCCTTTAACTTTCCTTCTTTTTTTTCAACCGTAACACCGGGCCAGTTTCCCACAAACTGGTTGGAACCGGTCAAAGAATTAAATAATGTTGTTTTTCCGCAGTTTGGATTACCTGCAAGTGCAATTTTTATTGACATGTTTCTCCTCTCATTTCTGCTGTAAAATCAGCTAAACATTTCATAATTTTTTCTATTATCAATAAATTATTAACAAATTATATCGCTGTTTTTTACATTGTTAATTTACTTCAATCATCTCAGCATCGGCTTTTCTTAAAGAAAGCTCATATCCCCTGATGGTTATTTCTACAGGGTCCCCAAAAGGCGCTACTTTTCTTACAAAAACTTCTGCTCCTTTTGTAATCCCCATATCCATAATTCTCCTTCTTACAGCGCCATTCCCATTGATTTTTAAAACAGTCACTGTTTCTCCGCATTTTACCTGCTTTAATGTACCCATTTTTATTTTCTTTCCATCCTTTCCATTTATCTTTCTATTAAATCATGATTTTACTTGCCATATCTTTATTGATGGCAACTCTTGAATCCTTCACGTTCACAATCATATTTCCTCCGATTTGAGAAACTATCATTACCATACCGCCTGCTACAAATCCAAGGTTTTCTAAAAATTTACGGGTTTCTTCTTTTCCGCCGACTTTTTTTATATAGTTGATTTCTCCTTGTCTGGCCATTGTTAGGGGCATTTGATCATCTCCTTTTTTAATTTAGGATATTAAAAATTTTTTTGCTTCTGATTATGTATTTTTTTAAATGATAATGACTTTCATTTACATCTATAATATATGACTTTACATAAAAAATGTCAACAGAGTTAATGAGAATATTTCTCAATAATTTTGTTTAATTTTTAAATATATTTTGTTTATGTTTTAATTGCTTTTCCCACATAATTATGTATAATAAAATTAATTTGAAAAATACAAGATAAACCGAAAATAAGGTGAAAATACATGAATCTGGAACATTTTAAAAAAGAACGGCTAAAATCCACAATAAGCGATGGTATCAGACATTTTAAAATTTTTTTGAAGTGGACGATACTTTCTTTATTTATAGGAGTCATTGTAGGCTCCTTCAGTTCTGTTTTCGGAGTTTGTATGGAATGGGCAAATGAAATGAGGACAAAACATGATTTTTTACTGTTTTTTCTGCCCATTGGAGGGCTTTTTATTATATGGGTCTATCATTATTTTCATTTTGACAAGGATTCCGGTACAAACCGCATACTGGATACGGTACATTCAAAAAACACCATTCCTTTCAGAATGGCGCCTTTGATTTTTATTTCTACTGTAATCACTCATTTATTCGGAGGTTCTGCAGGACGGGAAGGAGCTGCCCTTCAGATTGGAGGAAGCTTTGGTGATAAAATAGGCAGGGTTTTAAAGCTGGATGAAATGGATAGAAAGGTTATGGTCATGTGCGGTATGAGCGCTGCTTTTTCCGCCTTATTCGGCACGTCTATGGCGGCAGCAGTTTTTCCTTTAGAGGTAGTTACAGTAGGTGTCATGTATTATGTGGCATTGCTTCCCTGTGTTATCTCTTCCCTGGTCGCTTCTTTTTTTGCCAATGAATTTGGAATCAGCCCTGAATCCTTTCATATTTTAGAAATTCCTGCAATATCTGTTGAAAGCATTTGGAAGATAGCCCTTCTTGCTCTTATATGCGCCTTTGTAAGTTCTATATTTTGCACTTTTCTTCATACTACAGCAGATTTATATGCAAAATACTTGCCAAATCCTTATATCCGGGTTGTAGCTGCAGGCTGTTTTATAACAATTTTAACTTTCTTACTTGGTACAAGGGATTACAACGGCGCAGGAATCAACGTTATTGAACGGGCATTTTTGGGAGAAGTGGTTCCTTATGCCTTTTTACTAAAAATGATATTTACTGCAATTACCCTTGGCGCCGGATACCGGGGAGGAGAAATCGTTCCCTCCTTTTTTGTAGGGGCTACCTTAGGCTGTCTTTTCGGCAATATTTTTTCCATATCTCCTTCTTTTTGTGCAGCCCTTGGCATGGCTTCCGTATTTTGCGGAGTAACAAACTGTCCTATTACCACATTGCTTATTTCCTTTGAGCTTTTTGGCTTTGCAGGCACCAGATACTTTATTCTTGCAATTGCAGTAAGCTATATGCTTTCCGGTTATTCAGGGCTTTACCATGAACAAAAGATTATGTATTCCAAATATAAAGCAAGATTTATTAATATAAATACAAAGGATTTGATATAATTTTTAATTTTTCCTGTCTCATCAAGTCATAATTAAAAACACATAAATACAAATGCCCCCTGTCCATTTGACAGAGGGCATATTGTATTCATATGCAATTTCATATCATTTCTTACATTCTCTTGACAAAAAAATCATCTATAATTTTTTTAATTTCTTCCTCCGGCATCGTTTTTAAAAGATAACCTTCCGGTTTTAGCGCCATAACTTTTTTCACGCTTTCCATGTCTCCTCTTCCGGTTAGGAAAATAACCGGAATATTTGCAGTTGCCTTTTCTGAACGAATCATTTCAAGGGTCTGTCTTCCATCACAAACAGGCATCTCATAATCAAGCAAAACCAGATCCGGCCTGTTTACCGTAATGCTTTGAATGGCAGATATGCTGGAATTCACTTCTGTCACTTCATAATCATTTTGAAACATGCTTGCAATTTTATTCCGCATAAAATCTGAATCATCCACTATGAGAATCTTTTTTTTCTGCTGTTTCCATTCTTCCTTTTCATTCACCAGGTATTGCTTTACTGTATCTATTGCATTTTCAGGATTGATGTCAGACCCTATTTTACTGCGGATAAAATCTACAGTTGCTGCGCTAAATGCAAAGTATCCTTCTCCTGTATCAAATAACAGGCTGCAGGAGGGCTGTACCCGGTCAAAGGAATCCAAAAGCTGCTCATGGGTCAAAAGGCTTTCCTTTTCCAAATGAAACAATTCCAATGCAGGAAAGCTTTCCTTTACACGTTCCATAAACTGCCTTGAAATATATCTGCCTATATTTATTACCATGTCGTCTACTTTTTTATATTCCGTATTAAATATATTTCCAACAACTTTTAACAAAAGCCGTTCTTCAAATACAAGGGTAATTTCCCATTTTTCTTTCTTTTCTCCGGAATAAATAAAACGGCAGCAGACAACCTTTCCGAAATTTTCACCTACATATTGCTGGCTTATCATTTTTGCTTTCAACTGGAACATATCCTGAATCAATTGAACAATAACCTGCTCCATGATTTCCTGCTCTTTTTCATGGGGAATGTCCATCCATTTACTTTTCTTTTTTCCTACAATTGCCAAATCCTCTGTTAATGTATGTGCAACTACCCATCCTATGCAGACACCAAGAAAATGACGAATAGACTCTATGGAATATTCTGATTCTTCCATTTCCTTTTCAAGGGCAGGCAGAGTTTTATCACGAAAATCAGCATGGAGACGCTTATGTATCTCATATTCGCTGTAATTAATAGATCGCATATAGCTTTCTTCATGTTCAAAATGCTCTATAGAGTGATTCTTTAAATATTTTACTCCTTCCCTGCATACCCATTCGCTTTTTTCTTCGTCTTCACTAAGCTTTAACAATTTATCCATTGTTGATATAAGCAATTTATGCTCTTTATCAATAAAATCTACTCCTAGCTTATATCTATCATTCCATTTAATCTGCTTCATAACTCACCTTCTCAATATAATAATGTTTGATTAATCTTCCTCTTCTTCCCTTGGCAATGAAATTTCTTCCTCCGCATCTACAATTACAGGATTCTTTTCTTCCTCGGGAATATCTTCAAGGGCATCCTCCACGTTTTCAAATTCCTGACTTCCGTCAGATACCTTTTCACGAACCTTTGCAATTTTTGCAACTGTTACATTGTCATCCAAATTAATCATCTTTACGCCGGAAGTAATTCTTCCAAGGGTAGATATATCTTCCATCCTTAACTGGATAATAATTCCTTCCGTTGTTATCATCATGATTTCATGGTCGTCATTTACTGCCTTTACACCTACTACATATCCGGTCTTTTCTGTTATTTTATAGCATTTTACGCCTTTACCGCCGCGCTTTTGCACAGTAAACTCATCCAGATAAGTACGTTTTCCCATACCTTTACTGGAGACAATCAACAGAGAATCTCCCTGGTGGTCAAGCTGCATTCCTACTACTTCATCCTGGTCGGACAGATTCATTCCTATAACACCCATGGACGTCCTTCCGGTTGCCCTTACATCTGTTTCTTTAAAACGGATGCACATGCCATGCTTTGTAACAAGGAAGATTTCTGTTTCATTATCAGTAGTCTTTACTTCGATTAACTCATCATCTTCCCTTAAATTAATGGCTGCCAGTCCATTCTTACGCACATTGCTGTACTCCATAACGGAGGTTTTCTTTACAATGCCGTTTTTTGTCACCATAAACAGATTTTTGTTTTCCTCATAATCCTTAATAGGAATAATAGCGGAAATCTTCTCACCCGGGTTTAACTGAAGCAGATTAATAATAGCAGTTCCTCTTGCATTTCTACTTGCTTCCGGAATCTCATAGGCTTTCAGTCTGTAAACCCTTCCATAATTAGTAAAGAACATAATATAATGATGGGTTGTTGTCATAAGAAGATCTTCAATATAATCCTCTTCAATGGTCTGCATACCTTTAATGCCTTTACCACCCCGGTTTTGCGCTTTGAAATTATCCACAGTCATACGTTTTATATAGCCCAGGCTTGTCATGGCAATTACCGTATTATCCTTTGGAATCAAATCCTCCATGGAAATATCATATGCATCAAATCCAATGCTGCTTCTTCTTTCATCACCATATTTTTCAGCAATAATCAGAATTTCTTCTCTGATGACTCCTAAAAGCAGTTTCTTGTCCGCCAAAATAGCTTTTAATTCCGCAATTTTCGCAAGCAGCTCCTTATGCTCATTTTCAATCTTTTCTCTTTCCAAACCGGTAAGAGTACGAAGCCGCATATCCACAATAGCCTGAGCCTGTACTTCAGATAATCCGAAACGTTCTATCAAACGTTCTTTGGCAATCTGTGTATTCTGGCTGCTTCGGATGATCTGAATCACTTCATCAATATGATCCAGAGCAATCAACAAGCCCTGTAAAATATGATCTCTTTCTTCTGCTTTATTTAAATCGTACTTGGTACGCCTTGTTACTACCTCTTCCTGATGGATTAAATAGCTTTTGAGCATATCTAAAAGATTCATTACCTTTGGTTCGTTATTTACAAGAGCAAGCATAATAATTCCAAAGGTATCCTGCATTTGAGTATGCTTATAAAGCTGATTCATAATCACATTGGCATTGGCATCCCTGCGAAGTTCTATAACAACCCGCATACCTTCTCTGTCTGATTCATCCCGAAGATCGGTAATTCCATCAATTTTCTTTGTTTTTACAAGCTCGGCAATTTTTAAAATCAGGTTCGCCTTATTTACCATATAAGGAAGCTCTGTAACTATAATACGACTTTTTCCGTTTGGAAGCGTTTCAATATCGGTTACTGCCCTTACACGCACTTTTCCTCTTCCGGTGCGGTATGCTTCTTCACTTCCTCTTGTACCAAGAATAATGCCGCCGGTAGGAAAATCAGGAGCCTTTACTATTTTTAACAGCTCATCAATTTCCGTATCCCTGTCTTCCTGCACTTTGTTATCTATAATCTTTACAACCGCATTGATAACTTCCCTTAAATTGTGTGGAGGTATATTGGTAGCCATACCTACTGCAATACCGGTAGTTCCGTTTACCAAAAGATTCGGATAACGGCTTGGCAGAACGGAAGGTTCTTTTTCCGTTTCATCAAAGTTGGGCACAAAATCCACCGTATCTTTATTGATATCCGCCAGAAGCTCCATGGATATTTTAGAAAGCCTTGCTTCCGTATAACGCATGGCAGCGGCACCGTCCCCATCCACGGAACCAAAGTTTCCATGTCCGTCCACCAAAGGATAACGGGTAGACCAGGGCTGTGCCATATTTACCAAAGCTCCGTAAATAGAGCTGTCACCGTGGGGATGGTATTTACCCATTGTATCACCTACGATACGGGCGCTTTTTCTGTGGGGCTTGTCAGGTCCGTTATTCAATTCAATCATGGAATATAAAACCCTTCTCTGTACAGGCTTTAATCCATCTCTTACATCAGGAAGCGCACGGGACGCAATAACGCTCATGGCATAATCTATATAAGAATTTTCCATTGTTTTTTTCAGGTCTACATCATGGACCTTATCAAAAATATTATCTTCCATTCTTATCTATTCTCCATTCTGCTTAGACATCCAGATTCTTTACAAATCTGGCATTTTCCTCGATAAACTCGCGTCTCGGTTCCACCTTATCACCCATAAGAGTAGTAAATGTAAGGTCAATTTCCGATTCTGCTTCTTCATCCATAGTAACACGAAGTAAGATTCTGTGTTCCGGATCCATGGTAGTTTCCCAAAGCTGCTCCGGGTCCATTTCCCCAAGTCCTTTATAACGCTGAATCTTATTATTCTGGTCTCTGCCCACTTCTTTTAATATGCCGTCAAGTTCTTCATCGCTGTAGGCATACCATACCTTTTTATTTTTCTCCAGCTTATAAAGAGGAGGCTGTGCCAGATATACATAACCTTCTTTTATCAAATCCGGTATAAAACGATAAAGGAATGTAAGCAGCAATGTACTTATATGAGCGCCGTCCACATCCGCATCGGTCATAATAATAATTTTGTGATAACGAAGCTTTGATATATCAAAATCTTCATGTATTCCTGTTCCAAATGCAGTAATCATGGCCTTTATTTCCGCATTGGCATATATTTTATCAAGCCTTGCTTTTTCCACATTTAAAATCTTTCCGCGGAGAGGAAGGATTGCCTGGGTTGCACGACTTCTTGCTGTTTTTGCAGAACCGCCTGCACTGTCTCCCTCTACGATATAAATTTCACAGTTTTTCGGGTCCTTATCAGAACAATCCGCAAGCTTTCCGGGAAGGCTCATTCCTTCCAATGCGGTCTTTCTTCTTGTTAAATCCCTTGCTTTTCTTGCAGCTTCCCTTGCCCTTTGTGCCAGAATAGATTTTTCACAAATAATCTTTGCAACTGCAGGGTTCTGCTCTAAGAAATAAGTAAGCTGTTCGCTCACCACGTTGTCCACCGCACCCCTTGCCTCGGAATTGCCAAGCTTCTGCTTTGTCTGACCTTCAAACTGAGGATCTTCTATTTTAATGCTTACAATGGCAGTCAGTCCTTCTCTGATATCCTCGCCGGAAAGATTTGTTTCGCTGTCCTTTAATAATTTATTGGTTCTTGCATAATCATTAAAGGTCTTTGTAATGGCATTACGGAATCCTGCAAGGTGGGTACCGCCTTCCGGAGTATTTATATTATTCACAAAGCTGTAAGAGCTTTCCGTATAGGAATCATTATGCTGCATGGCTACTTCCACATATACATTATCCCTGCTGCCTTCAAAATACATAACATCACTGTAAAGAGCAGTTTTGCTTCGATTCAGATAAGTGACAAACTCCCGGATGCCGCCCTCATAATGAAATTCCTTTATAAGAGGCTCCTCTAATCTTTCATCCTTTAAACAAATACGAAGGTTTTTCGTCAAAAATGCCATTTCACGAAGCCTTTGCTTTAAAGTATCAAATTCAAATACTGTCTCTTCAAATATGGTGTCATCCGGCAAAAAGGTAACTTTTGTACCTGTTTTCTCCTGTTCACATTCTCCCACTACCTTTAAAGCATAAACAACATGACCTCTTTCATATCTCTGCCTGTAAATTTTCCCGTCCTGAAAAATCTCTACCTCCAGCCAGTTAGAAAGAGCGTTTACAACAGAAGCGCCTACTCCATGGAGCCCGCCGGAAACCTTATAGCCTCCTCCGCCGAATTTTCCTCCGGCATGTAAAACAGTAAATACAACCTCTACTGCCGGAATCCCTGCTTTATGATTGATTCCGATAGGAATGCCGCGCCCATTGTCCACTACTGTAACAGAATTGTCCTTATTGATGCAGACATCAATGGTATCACAAAATCCTGCCAGTGCTTCATCAACAGAATTATCCACGATTTCATATACTAAATGATGTAATCCTCTTATAGATGTACTTCCTATATACATACCCGGTCTTTTTCTTACTGCTTCAAGACCTTCCAAAATCTGAATCTGGTCTGCTCCGTATTCAGCGCTCATTTTAAAACCTCCTACTATTTCTTTCCTCTTAGATTAACATTACCATTTCTAATTTTCAGACTGAATGACCCCATCTGTTACTTTAAATATTTTATCAATTTCAAACCGGTTATTGATGAACTCATCAAGTCCCGTACATGTAATGATTGTCTGAATACTGCCAATGCTGTTAAGCAGATAATTCTGCCTGTTGCTGTCAAGCTCTGACAATACATCATCTAAAAGTAAAACAGGAATATCATTTGTAATTTTTTTAACAAGCTCAATTTCTGACAGCTTCAAAGACAAAGCAGCTGTTCTCTGCTGTCCCTGAGATCCATACTTTCTTATATCCAGTCCTTTTCCTTCCTCCAAAGAAGAGGAATTTCTCTTTACAAGAAAAGAAAAATCATCTCTATGAGGTCCTATGGAAGTCACTTTAAAACGAATATCTCTTTCCTGATTAGCTGCAAGCTTACTTTCAAAATCAGTAACTGTAACATCCGGCTCATATTGTATAAAAAGCTCTTCCTTCCCGCCGGAAAGATTTTTATGTATTTCATAAATAATTTCATTTAACTGTTTTACAAAGGCTTCCCTTCGTTCTATAATTTTCTTTCCATAAGATACGAGCTGGCTGTCCCATATATGAATCGTATCTCTTAAATCCGGATTATTGTAAAAGTCTTTTAATAATTTATTTCTCTGATTAATGATTTTATTATATTGATTCAGGTTATAGAGATAAAACTTATCCAGCTGGCAAAGTTCCATGTCCATAAATCTTCTTCTTTCAGAAGGTCCGTTTTTTATAATGTTTAAATCCTCCGGAGAAAAAAACACTACATTTAAAAGTCCTAAAAGCTCCGCTGCCTTTTTTATTTTCTGCCCGTTTATGGCAATTCCTTTAGACCTGCTTTTTCTAAGGTGCATGTCCACCTTATATTCCATGCCTTCCTTTTCCAGATAAGTACGGATATGGGCTTCTTCCTTTTGAAAGTTTATGATTTCCTTATCCTTGCTGCCTTTATGTGATTTGGTAGTGGAGGATACATAAATTGCTTCTAATACATTTGTCTTTCCCTGGGCATTATCCCCATACAAAATATTTGTACCTTTTTCAAAAACAAGAGAAAGATTCTCATAATTCCTAAAATTTTCAAGTTCAATAGACTTAATTATCACGATTTCACCAATTCTTTATTTATTCCGTAATTTGAATGGTTTCCCCTTCAAAGAAAACCTCATCACCGGCATAAAGCTTCTTTCCTCTTTGTGTTTCCACTTTTCCGTTTACCTTTACAAGACCGTCCTGAATGGCAAACTTCGCATCCACTCCGGATTCTGCCAGCCCTGCCGCCTTTAATGCCTGTCCTAATTTAATGAATTCATCTCTTAATTTTATTTTTCTCATATCACACCACCGTAAAGTTTACCGGTAAAATCAGGTATATATAGCTTTCCCTTGCATCCTTTATAAAGCAGGGAGCTTTTGGATTTACCAGATACATTTCAATTTCTTCCTCGTCAATAACCTTTAGAGCATCAATCAAAAACTTAGGGTTAAATCCTATCATCAAGTCTTTTCCCTGTTTCTCTATGGAAATATCCTCATTCATACTTCCAATGGAAGAATTTATTTTTAATTCCATCTCTTCATCGGTAATATTTATGATAATTGGCTTTTTATCCCCTTCCTTTACTAAAAGGGTTGCCCTGTCTATACAATTTAAAAATTCTTTTTTATTGATTTTTACTTTTGTCTCATAATCAGAGGATAACATCTGATCAATTTTAAAATATTCTCCTTCTATCAGCCTTGACACTACAATTGTCTCATCAAATTCAAATACCACATGTTTATCTGTAAAATAAATATTTACAAATTTATCAGATTCACCTGTTAATATCTTGCTTATTTCATTTAAGGTCTTTCCAGGAACAACTACTTTAATTTCATTATAAGAATCTTTTAATTCTATCTTACGAATAGAAATACGGTGTCCGTCCAGAGAAACGATTTTAAATTCATTTCCTCTTATTTCAAACAGCTCTCCTGTCATCAATTTGTTATTATCATTATCGGAAATAGAAAAAATAGTCTGCCTTATTATTTCCTTTAAAGTAAACTGGGAAATTGCAATAAATTCATTTCTTTCAATATTGGGAAGATAAGAAAAATCTTCACCTGACCTTCCGCTAATATTAAATTTAGACTTTTCACATGTAATCATTATCTGATAATTTTCATCTGTCACAATTGTTACATCATTGTCAGGAAGCTTTCTCATAATTTCAAGGAAAATCTTTGCATCGATTGCTATAATACCCTTTTCAAGAATTTCCCCTTCTATTGTCGTCTCAATGCCAAGTTCCATATCATTTGCAGTTAAGGTAATGACTCCTCTTGAAGCATCAATTAAAATACATTCTAATATCTGCATGGTTGTCTTTGAAGGAACTGCTTTAGAAACAATCTGCACACCATTTAACAGGTTTGCTTTTTTGCATACTAATTTCATTGTGAATAACTCCCTTCCATAAAAAATGAAAATTTTTATATTCCTGAAAAACAATAAATAATAATTATTTTAAAAGTAATCTTAATAATAGTTGTGGAAATGTTCATAACCTCTTCCATTATACTATTTTTCGGATAAAAATGGAATGAAAAACTTGTGAAAAATCATATTTCTTACTATGGATAACTTATTATTTTTCCACATGAAAAATAATAACTATATTTACTAATAATATTTCAAATAAATTATACACATCTTTCTCACAGAAAACCAACATGAAAATGTGAATAAAAATCAGACAGGATTAATTTTCTTTTTTATGATTTCTATTCTGTTTCTTAATTCTTCATTTCCGCCATTCAGTTCATCTTTAATTTTATTGATACCATGAATAACTGTGGTATGGTCCTTTTTTCCAAGCTCTTTTCCGATTGATTGAAGGGAAATTCCTATCAGCTCCCTGCAAAGGTACATGATGACCTGCCTTGGCTGTACAAATTCTGAATTTCTTTTTTTGGAAATAATATCATCAGGAGAAACGCCGTAATGTTCACATACTACATGGATAATCAATTTTGGCGTTATTTCTTTCGGCGCATTTGGATAAATAATATCCTTTAAAGCATCTTCTGCAAGCTCCAGATTTAATTCAGCTCCGGTATTTAGTTTATAAGAAGCAATTACCTTTTTAAAAGCTCCTTCTAATTCACGGATGTTGGATTTTACATTTGTTGCAATGTATTTTAAGATTTCCTCATCTATTTCACCATAGTAGGTTTCTGCATTTTTCTTTAAGATTGCCATTCTTGTTTCATAATCAGGAGCTTTTATGTCTGCAATCAGTCCCCATTCAAAACGGGAGCGGAATCTTTCCTCTAAAGTAGCCATTTCTTTTGGAGGCTTGTCTGATGATAAAATAATCTGTTTTCCTGCAGTATGAAGTGCATTAAAGGTGTGGAAAAATTCTTCCTGGGTGCTTTCTTTTCCTATTATAAATTGCACATCATCCAATAATAATACATCGACGGTGCGGTATTTTTCTCGGAGATTGGTCATTTCCGCAGCATTACCGCTTCTGATGGAATTGATTACTTCATTGGTGAATTCTTCACTGTTTACATATAGGACTTTCATGGAAGGATTCTGTTCTAAAATAAAATGTCCGATAGAATGCATCAGATGAGTTTTTCCAAGTCCTGCCCCTCCATATAAATAAAGAGGATTATATGCTTCTCCGGGAGATTCCGCTACGGCTAAGGAAGCGGAGTGGGCAAATTTATTGTTGCTTCCCACAACAAAAGTATCAAATTTATATTTTGGATTTAAATTTGCAGTTTCAGAATTGATATTATAAATTTTCTTTAACTCTTCATTAGATTCCCCTGTAGGATTTACATCCTTTTCCAATATGAAAGAAACACTGAACTCATGGTTGAACATTTCAGAAATAGAAACCTGAAAATAATTTTTGTACTTATTTGAAATGTAATTCAGGGCATGAGCCTGATCAGAAGGAATTAAGATAATGACAACATCATTTTCTACATTATAAAAGTTCAGTGGTTTTACCCAGGTGGAATAGGAAATATCTGATAAATCATATTCCATTTTTATTGTTTCTTTAATTTCTTCCCATCTTTCTCTTATTTCTTCCATATCTTTTCTCCTAGCTATAAAAAATGTACCTAATCTATAATAAACTAAAAAAAATAAAAATTCAAATGCTTCTGTTTTTCAAAAGGAAAATAAGAAAAATTCAAATAGTTTATATAGATTTTATGATATGTTATAAAAATGTGTATAACTTTTTAAAGGAATTCACATAATACACAAGCTTATATTGTGGATTTTTCTTTATTATAATCACTAATTCAACAGTTTTTAATATATTTATCCACAAGATGTACACAATTTGTGGATATAATTATGTAAAGTAAAAATAAATTCGATTAAAATGTTCATATCTACATATGGTATATTATTTTTATATTGTACAACAACATATTGATTAAGAATTTTAAAAAAAATTTTTTACTTTTTCTTTCTTTTTATTTTATTGAAAAATCCCTTTATTTTACTTGACTTGGCAGATTCAATCCTATATAATTGTAACGATATTTTCCCACATAAGCAAAGGAGGTGTATCCATCTATGAAAATGACATTTCAGCCAAAAAAGAGAAAAAGATCAAAGGTTCACGGATTTAGAGCAAGAATGAGTACTCCGGGCGGAAGAAAAGTATTAGCAGCAAGACGTGCAAAAGGAAGAAAGAGATTATCAGCATAAGCCGCAGTCATGTGGCTTATTTTTCTCTTGTAGAGGATTTCAGTTATGGTATTTACCGAATCCTTAAGGAAAAATCAGGATTTCAGGTTAGTTTATAAAAAAGGCAGGTCCTATGCCAATAAATATCTAGTAATGTATGTGATGGAAAATACCGGTGAAAAAAACTATCTTGGAATATCTGTTAGTAAAAAAGTGGGTAACAGTGTAGTAAGGCACAGAGTGAAAAGACTTATCCACGAAAGTTACAGACTACAGGAAAATATGTTTAATAGTGGTTTAAATATAGTAGTCATTGCCAGAAACAGCGCAGCCTCTTTTACTTATAAGGAAGCAGAAAGCGCATTATTACATCTTTCAAGGCTTCATGGCATTATAAGACCATGAGGAAATATTGAACATTAATATGAAGAAAATATTCATTGGTTTAATTAAATTTTATAGAAAATATTTATCTCCGTTAAAAAGCACTAAATGCCCTTATATTCCTACCTGTTCTCAATACGGCCTGGAAGCAATTGAAAAATATGGGGTATTAAAAGGAGGCTTATTAACTGCATGGAGAATATTAAGATGTAATCCCTTTTCAAAAGGCGGGTATGATCCTGTACCTTAAAACCGGAGGAAATAAAATTGACAGAAATGATATTAACAAAAAACGGCGGTATTCTTTCCCCTATTTACTATATACTGGGCATGTTAATGAATGGGATTTTTACCTTTCTTGACAAAATAGGAATACCGAGTGTAGGTTTATCTATTATTCTTTTTACACTTATTATTTATTTGTGCTTATTGCCACTGACGATTAAGCAGCAAAAGTTTTCAAAACTTTCTTCAAAGATGAATCCTGAGCTTCAGGCAGTTGCCAAGAAATATCAAGGCAAAAGAGATAATGATTCCATGATGAAAATGAATGAGGAAACAAGGGCTGTTTATGAAAAATACGGGGTATCCCAGACGGGAAGCTGCCTGCCTTTGATCATTCAGCTTCCTATTATGTGGTGTCTTTATCGTATTATTTCTAACATGCCTGCGTATGTTCCCCATATTAAGGATGTTTTTTCAGATTTAGTAACCAAGCTTTCCAATATGAGCGGTAGTGCAGAATTTTTAAAGACTTTTTCTCAGGCAAATATTTATTCCAAGCAGTTTAAAAGCGATCAGTTTATTGCCGGAAGCGAATATATGAAGAACACCTTTATTGATGTTTTAAATAAAGCATCTTCTGCTGAGTGGATGTCATTAAAGGAAAAATTCAGCAGCTTATCTGCTGAAATATCCACTACATTTGACACATTGAGCGAATACAATAATTTTCTTGGCATTAATATTGCAAATGCGCCCGGTTTTATTATGAAGGAAGGTATTTCATCAGGAAATAAAATGCTGGTTATAGGGGCAATCATGATTCCTGTACTGGCAGCTTTGACGCAATGGATTAATACGAAGTTAATGCCTCAGCCGGAGCCGGATAAAAACGGAGAACAAAATACTATGATGGCTTCCTTAAAAATGATGAATGTTACCATGCCTATTTTTTCAGCTTTTATGTGTTTTTCACTTCCTGCAGGTATGGGACTTTACTGGATATCAGGTTCCGTAATCAGAAGTATTCAGCAGGTTGCCATTAATAAACATATCGATAAAATGGATATTGATGAAATGGTTAAGAAAAATCTGGAAAAAGCGCAAGGAAAACCAAAAGCCTACAGTAAAAATTCAGGAGTTTCTTCTACTTTAACAAGCAAAGCACATAAAACAACAAAAAATATATCTTTTGAAGAAAAACCTTATATAGCTCCTGTTGTAGAAAATTCAGAAGAAATAAATAAGAAGAAAAAGAAAAACAGCCAGTCTTCCGGAAGCATTGCTGCAAAAGCAAATAAAGTAAAACAATTTAATGAAATCAATTAAATTAAATTTGGACAAGGTTAAATATAAAAGGAGGAAGTTGAATGGATTTTATAGAGGTTTCTGCAAAAACAGTAAATGATGCCATAACAGAAGCATGTCAGAAGCTGTCGGTAACAAGTGATAAGCTGGAATATGAAGTAATAGAAGAAGGTTCTTCAGGATTTTTGGGAATCGGTTCAAAGGCTGCAGTTATTAAAGCAAGAATCAAAGAAGAAGAAAAAACTATTGACCAAAAAGCAAAAGATTTTTTAAATGAAGTATTTGCTGCCATGAAGCTGACAGTTGCTGTTGATATAAAATACGATGATATTGATAATAATATGGATATTGATCTGGCAGGAGATGAAATGGGTGTCCTGATAGGTAAAAGAGGACAAACTCTGGATTCTTTGCAGTATTTAACATCTCTTGTTGTTAATAAAGATACAGAGGATTATATCCGGGTAAAGGTTGATACTGAAAATTATCGCCAGCGCAGAAAAGAAACATTGGAAAATCTGGCAAAGAATATTGCTTTTAAAGTGAAGAGGACCAAGAGACCGGTTTCTTTGGAGCCTATGAATCCTTATGAGAGAAGGATTATACATTCTGCATTGCAGGGGGATAGGTATGTTATTACTCATAGTGAGGGGGAAGAGCCTTTTAGAAGGGTTGTTGTTGCTTTGAAGAGGTAATATAAAGAAGAGGACGCAAAAGAGGAAGGTGGTTGGATTCTCTGCTGTGTTTTTGATAAGGCTTTTACTAAACAGCCTGAGGAAGGTTGTTGGCGGCGGTCGGGTCGTCATATAGCGCCGTCCGTGGCGCAATATGACTAAAATTGCCATCCGTGGCAATTTTGCCCTGGGTTTTGGGCAGGCTGTTAAGTAAAAGACTTATCAAAAACAATGCAGAGAATCCAACCACCTTCCTCTTTTGCTGTTTTTTGTCGGGCTTTACTTTTTGGGAAGTATAAGAAAAATTAAAAAAAACAGGGCATATCGATACACAGCAGGAGGGGGATGATAATAAATTAGTCTTTGGGGCCTTGATGAAAGCGTCGGTCCTTACGCACCGTACTTTGGTGCGTTAGTACCGCTACGTTTTCATAGAGCGGGAGCGTGCCCGGAAGACTAATTTATTATCATCCCCCTCCTGCGTCCTCTTTACCAATCTCTTCCCTGCTAATATTTACTCTGCTAATATTCAATTTTATTCCTCTTCACTAATGAAAGGTTTTATGGTAAACTTACAGTGTTGTTATGCTCATTAAGAGTTATCAGGAGTGAGTTTTTGGAAAAGTCAGGAGCAGGGGATGAAGACGGATACGATTGCTGCAATTGCCACGGGTATGACGAATTCCGGGATTGGGATTGTCAGGGTTAGCGGGGAAGATGCAATTTTTATTGTAAATAAAATATATTGTTCTAAAAATGGGGACAAGAGGTTATCAGATGTAAAAAGCCATACGATACATTATGGCTTTATTTATGATGGTGAAGAATTGATTGACGAGGTCATGGTATCTGTTATGAAAGCTCCTAACAGCTTTACGGCGGAAGATACGGTTGAAATCAATTGTCATGGCGGTGTTCTTGTGATGAATAAGATACTGGAAACTGTTATTAAGTATGGGGCAAGGACGGCTGAAGCAGGAGAGTTTACGAAAAGGGCTTTTTTAAATGGAAGAATTGATTTGGCAAGGGCAGAGGCAGTAATGGATATTATTCATTCAAAAAGTGAATTTGCTTTGAAAAGCTCTGTGAATCAATTGAAGGGTTCTGTTTCCAATGAGGTAAAGGATATTCGGGAGAAGATTATTTATGAAATTGCTTTTATTGAGTCTGCTTTAGATGATCCGGAGCATATTTCTTTAGATGGTTATCCGGAAAAATTGAAGGAAAAAACAGAGCTGTTGTTAAAGAGGATAGAAAAGCTTCTTCAGTCTTCTGAAAACGGAAAGATATTAAAGGAAGGTATTCAGACTGTTATTTTAGGAAAACCCAATGCGGGAAAGTCTTCCCTTCTTAATCTGCTTGTGGGTGAGGAAAAGGCAATTGTTACCAATATTGCAGGAACTACCAGGGATATTCTGGAGGAATCCATTTCACTTCATGGAATTGTGTTGAATATGATTGATACGGCAGGGATTCGTTCTACAGATGATGTGGTGGAAAAAATCGGTGTGGAAAGAGCTGTAGCTTATGCTTCCAATGCAGATTTGATTTTGTATGTGGTGGATTCTTCTGTCCCGTTGGATGATTCAGATGAACAGATTTTTTCTTTAATAAAGGAAAAAAATACGATTATTTTGTTGAATAAAACGGATTTAGACGGGGTAGTAACGGAAGAGTTATTGTTGGAAAAAATGAAAAGTAATATGGCTTGTGAGAGTCAGACGGAAACAGTAAAAACAGTAGAAAGTCAGTTAGCAGAGACTAATCAAGTCAGGATTATAAAAACTTCCACAAAGGATAATACAGGGATTGATTTATTTGAAAATACAGTAAAGGAAATGTTCTTAAAAGGAGATATTTCATTTAATGATGAGGTGTTTATTACGAATATGCGCCATAAGGAAGCTATAATGGATGCAAAGAATTCTCTTCTTTTGGTAAAGAAAAGCTTGGAAGATAATATGCCGGAGGATTTTTATTCTATAGATTTGATGAGTGCATATGCTTCTTTAGGTACGATTATCGGAGAAGAGGTTTCGGATGATTTGGTAAATGAGATTTTTTCAAAGTTTTGTATGGGTAAATAAGGTTAAATTGTATGTATGGAGTAAAAGTAAAAAAGTTTGAGAAATAATGAGTTAAGCTATTTTAAATGAATATGATAGAGAGGATTATACAAAAGTGAAAAAAGAGGAAGATAACAGAAAGCTAACAAAAGAGGAAGATAACAGGAAATTAACAAAAGTGGAAGAAAGAAGAAATAAAGAATATGAAAAAATAAAGGAAGAAATGTTAAAATTGGGATATGAGGAAAGGGATTTAACTATTGGTATTGTTTATGCCAATGTTATGGCATTTATTATGGCTCTTCCTTTTATTGTTTTGTTTTCTATTTTATTTTCAATAGGAAAGCATTCTTCATTTTCAGGAATGAGTATTTTAGAATGTATTATATTTCTGATTATATTTTTTATATGTATAGCTGTTCATGAAGGGATTCATGGAATTACCTGGGCTGTTTTTGCAGAAAATCATTTCAAATCAATTGAATTTGGAATTATAGTTGAAAGTTTTACTCCTTATTGCACATGTAAGTCTCCTTTAAAAAAGCATGAATATATTATTGGAGCTATTATGCCTACGTTTATTTTAGGAATCCTTCCATGTGTTGTTTCTTTATTTACCGGACAGGCGGTTTTGCTTTATTTTGGTTTTCTGATGATTTTATCAGGAGGAGGGGATATGACTATTATTTATCATATATTGTTAAAAAGAAGCGAAAAGAAAGAAGAGTTGTATTTAGACCATCCTTATAAATGCGGGACAATGGTATTTGAAAAATAGAGTATATGATTGTTAAAAAAGGGTAATAGATTAGACTTTTGTCTGAACTGTTGCAAAAAAAGAAAGATGTGTGGATATGTCAGAAAATAGAAATACTTTTGTGGAAAAAGTAGATGTATGTATTGTAGGAGCAGGACATGCAGGCTGTGAGGCAGCTTTGGCATGTGCCCGAATGGGACTGGAAACGGTTATTTTTACAGTAAGTGTGGACAGCATTGCTCTTATGCCGTGTAATCCCAATGTGGGAGGCTCCAGCAAGGGACATCTTGTAAGAGAAATAGATGCTCTTGGCGGTGAAATGGGCAAAAATATAGACAAGACCTTTATTCAGTCAAAAATGCTGAATATATCAAAAGGTCCTGCCGTTCATTCTCTTCGTGCCCAGGCGGATAAGGCGGATTATACAAGAGAAATGCGAAAAGTGCTTGAAAATCAGGAGAATCTTACCATTAAACAGGCAGAGGTTTGTGAATTATTATGGGAGGAGTTAGCAACTGCTAATCCAGATTCTGATCAGTCTGTAAAAAAGAAGATAACAGGTGTGAGGACATATACAGGCTCTGTTTATGAAGCAAAGGCTGTTGTTTTATGTACCGGAACTTATTTAAAGGCAAGGTGTTTATGCGGTGAGGCAATTACCCATACGGGACCAAATGGGTTGCAGGCTGCTAACTATTTAACGGATTCCCTGCTGGATATGGGAATTGAAATGCGCCGTTTTAAAACCGGAACTCCTGCCAGAATGGATAAACGCTCTATTGATTTTTCAAAAATGGAAGAGCAGCTGGGGGATAAAGAAATTGTACCTTTTTCTTTTTCTACGAAGAAAGAGGATGTACAAAAAGAACAGGTTTCCTGCTGGCTTACTTATACAAATGAAAAAACCCATGAAATTATCAGGGGAAATCTGGACCGTTCTCCTATTTATGCAGGAGTAATTGAAGGAACAGGACCCAGGTATTGTCCTTCTATTGAGGATAAGGTTGTAAAATTTGCAGAAAAAGACAGGCATCAGGTATTTATTGAGCCGGAAGGATTACATACCAATGAAATGTATGTGGGCGGAATGTCTTCTTCTCTTCCGGAGGACGTGCAACTTGCCATGTATCGGACAGTACCGGGACTGGAGCATTGCAAAATTGTGAGAAATGCTTATGCCATAGAGTATGACTGCATCAATCCAAATCAGCTTTATGCTACTTTGGCCTTTAAAGAGGTGGAAGGACTTTTTGCAGGGGGTCAGTTTAATGGAAGCAGCGGATATGAAGAAGCTGCAGCCCAGGGACTGATTGCAGGAATCAATGCTGCTTTGTTTGTACAGGGAAAAGAACAGATTACTATTGACCGTTCTGAAGGATATATAGGGGTGCTTATTGACGACCTTGTAACAAAGGAAAATTTTGAACCCTATCGGATGATGACGTCCAGAGCGGAATACAGGCTGCTTTTAAGACAGGACAATGCGGATTTAAGACTTAGGAAAATCGGCTATGATGCAGGGCTTGTTACAAAAGAACAGTATGAATATGTTTTGGAAAAAGAAAGGCTGATTGAAGAAGAGGTAAACAGGCTTCAAAATACAAAAATAGGAGCTAATAAGGCAACTCAGGAATTTTTGGAAAGCCATAACAGTGCTTTATTAAAAACAGGAACTACCTTGGCTGAAATTATGTGCCGGCCGGAATTGTCCTATGAAATTTTAGCAGCTATAGACCCGGACAGAAAGCCTCTTTCCGATGATGTAATCGAGCAGGTAAATATTAATATTAAATATGATGGTTATATTAAAAGGCAGCAAAAGCAGGTAGAGCAGTTTAAGAAAATTGAAAATAAAAAGATACCGGAAAATATTGATTATGAAGATGTTCCAAGTCTTAGAATTGAAGCAAGGCAAAAGCTGAAAAAGTATAAGCCTTTGTCAGTAGGGCAGGCATCCCGGATTTCCGGTGTTTCTCCCGCAGATATTTCTGTTCTTCTTATTTATCTGGAACAGTTTTATAAAAAGATGAATTGTAAAAAATGAAGGTAAAAGTCCTAATATGATGAAAAGTAAAAAATATAATTTAAGTGAATTTAAATCAGGTCTGGAAGAATTGAATATTCTCTTATCAGAAAATCAGATAGAACAGTTTATAGATTATTATGAGCTTTTGACAGAATGGAATTCTTTTATGAATTTGACGGCTATTACTGATTTTGATCAGGTAATAAAAAAGCACTTTTTAGACAGCCTGTCCCTTGTAAAAGCATATGATCTTTCAGGAGAAGAAAAAGTAATTGACATCGGAACCGGTGCAGGGTTTCCCGGCATTCCTTTAAAAATTGCTTTTCCTCATTTGGAAGTGACTTTATTGGACTCGCTGAATAAAAGAATAAAATTTTTAAATGAAGTAAAAGAAAAGTTAGTAATTACTAACTTGGAAGCTATTCATGGAAGAGCGGAGGATTTTGCAAAGCCTGAAAAGCTTCGTGAAAAATATGATTTGTGTGTTTCCAGGGCAGTTGCAAATTTATCTACTTTATCTGAATTGTGTCTTCCTTATGTAAAGGTAGGAGGAAGATTTATTTCATATAAATCAGAAAAAATAAAGGAAGAAAGCATAGAGGCAAAAGAAGCTGTTAGGATTCTCGGAGGAGAAGTAGAAGAGCAGGTGGAATTTACATTTTCAGATGAAGGGTTGTATCGTAATTTATTTGTTATAAAGAAAATAAAAACAACTCCAAAAAAGTATCCAAGGAAAGCAGGTCTTCCTGGAAAGGAACCATTATAAAATCTGAATATTTAATCTTATTAATATAAATGGAATGGTAATTTAATTATATTACCATTCCATTTATATTATACATAATTTTTCTATGCATCCATATCAATATATGTTTTAATGTGGTTAACTACTTCTTCAGGTTTTTCTAAATGTGGAAGATGTTTTGTTTCTTTTATATAACTGACTTCAATTGCATTATTATAATTTAAATAGTCTGCGGTTATCTCTTCAGATTTATTTTCTTCTTTTCCTTCAATAATAAACATGCTGTAATCAATTTCCTTTAGTGCATGTAAAATATTGATATTGGTGTATCTTCCAATATAACTGGATATGGCATATTTGGAATGGAAGTCTTTTGTGTGGGCAGCCTCTGTATATGCTTCTATATCCCCTGTTTTAATAAGGTCTTTATTATAAAAATATTCAGTTTCAAATGTTTTTGTAATGGAAGTCTTGCCAGTCAGCAAGTTATATACGAAAGTTCCAAGAATGGGACATTCAATTAACAGCTTTAATATTTTTGTTCCGTTAGAAGGTATCTGGTTCAGCTTTGTAATATCCTGTGGATTTATAAAAATCATCTTATTTATTAAATCAGGATTATTATGGCATGCCATAATGGCAATTGTGGAAGAGTCGCCGGAAGTAATGATATCCGTTTTCTTTCCAATAATATTTTTAATAAAATCACTGATTAGCTGTACATATAAAAAGTTAGTATAGGTTATATTTATTTTATCAGATAAGCCGTAGCCTAAAAGATCGATAATAAATACTTGGTTAGTCTTGGTTAACTCATTGCATATTTTGTAAAATTCATATCCGCTGCTTCCGGGAGTTAAATCATGTATCAGCATTATAGGAGCTCCTGTTCCGGCTACGGTATATTTGATTTTGCCAAATCTCCATTCATAATATTTATTTTCTTTTCCTTTTAATATTTCTTTAACGGTTGTTAAGGAAAATAGAACCCGGTTAATGATATATAATGTAATAGTGACCAGAATAGACAGCATTCCTGCTTTTTTTAATTTTGATTTCATGAATTCCCTCCATATTTATATTTTCCCTTTTTTATATTATAATGCACATTTTTCTATTTTACAAATAAAACTTTAATTGAGAATGATTAATGTTAATTTCAATTAATCATGATATCTTGTGATAGATAAAAAATAGTGATAGAATAAAAAGCAAGATTGCTGTTCAATAACCTTTTTACTTATTTTTTACAGGAAGGCATATGAGAGAAATGAATGAAAAATCAAAAATAGAAAATGTTTATCTAAATTATTTAAAAGAAAAAAGTGAATTGGAAGAACTGATATCAGAATGCAGAAGAGAATTTGAGCAATTGGAGGAAAAAATATTACTTGATAAAGATAGTTATAATAAACTTCGTATATTTTCTCCAAGGCAAAATATGAGATTAGAGGAGGATGTAATAAAAGAAAGCAAGGAAAAATCTGATGAACTTACTAAAAAAATTAAAGCATATAAAACAAAACTTTTAGAGGTTGAAAATAATATAAAAGCCATTGAACAGATTAGAGAAAAGGTAAAAGCTCAGTCAGGTGTAGAGATTTTATCCATGAATGAAAATGATAGAAAAAGGATTGCCAGGGACTTGCATGATTCTACTATACAAAACATGGTATATTTAATCCATAAAGTGGAATATGCATCCAAATTTATAGATCAAGATCCTACCAGAGCAAAGTTAGAGTTTAATATTGTTACAAAAAGTTTAAAAGATGTTATACAGGAAATGAGGGATTTAGTATATGACCTCCATCCAATGAATTTTGATGATTTAGGTTTTGAAACAACCTTAATGAATTTTTTTGATAATATATCTCATGCCTCTTCTATGAAAGTTTCTTATGAAATTTATATGGAATATGAGAAATATAATCAATTAATATTAATTACTTTGTTTCGTATTATTCAGGAGTGCTGCAGCAATGCTATAAAGCATTCAAAGGGAAAAAAGCTTTCTGTATTATTAAAGGAAGATAAGAAATTATTAATTTTAAGGGTTCAGGATGACGGAACAGGTTTTTCTGAATCAGATATAGAAGATAAGGATATGAAGCATTTTGGTTTAAAAATAGTGAAGGAGAGAGTTTCTTTTTTGTCAGGAAATTTTTATATAAATTCAACAGAAAAGGGTACAGTTATACAAGTAGAGATTCCTATAGAAAATGATTAGGGTTTAATATAGATTTTAAATATTTAAATGTACTTTTTATTTTTGGAAGCAATTGAGCCAGTGCTGCATTTTTATAAATATTAAGTAAATACTGTTAAGTATTTGACTTTTACAGATATGAATTTAGGAGGTATGTATATGTGTGTAAAAGTAATGATTGCTGATGATCATAAAATGATAAGGGAAGGTTTAAAGCAGCTTATCGAGATGGAAGGTGATATAAAAGTAATTGAGGAAGCAGAAAATGGTTTGGATTGTATAGAAAAATTAGAAGAGATTAAACCGGATTTATTGCTTTTGGATATTAATATGCCAAAGATGAATGGTATACAAACTTTAGAAAAAATTAAAGAGGAAAAGCTGAATACAAAAGTTTTGATGCTGACTGTACATAGCGAAGTAGAATATTTAGTAAAGGCTGTAGATATTGGTGTGGATGGATATATATTAAAGGATGCAGATTCTGCTGAACTTAGAAAAGCAATTTTTTCTGTATTGGAAGGAAATAATTATATTCAATCGAGTCTTATACCTTTACTTAACTCTAAAATGATTGCCAGAGATATTGATAGTGAGAAAATTAAATTGCTTACAAAAAGAGAATTGGAAATACTCATCAAAATATCCAGCGGCATGTGCAATAAAGAAATCGGAGACATGCTTCAGATAAGTGAACGTACAGTAAAAAATCATATTTCCAGTATATTTAAAAAGATTGAAGTATCTGATAGAACCCAGGCAGCTGTTTTTGCTATTCGTAATAATTTGATTCGGATTTGATAAAACGAAGGCTTGATTTAGGAGAAATGTAAATGAAAAATATTTCTAAAAAAAATATATTTATCAAGCATATTTATACTTTAGAATTATTTATTATTTCTTTAGGAAGTATATTAAGTCTAAGTGGCACTTTGAAAGTATGTAAATATAATATGTCTTATTTAAAATATATTTTTTTTCCTTTTATAGCAATGGTAATGATTATTTTAATACTTATTGCTGCTAAAAAAAGATGGATGTATATTCATATTATAGCCCTTATATTTATTTATATTTGGGGAGGGTTTGCCGGATTAGCTTATATATCATGCCAGGTTATGTCCGTGAGATATAAAAATGAAATTCCTTATAGAAATTCAGAAATGTCTATAATAATAGATGATAATATGTATCAATGGGATGGTGAAACAATAATATATAGATTACCAGAAGAATATAATATAAATAGTAAATATAAAATTCAAAGAAAAGAAAATAATAACATTTTAATTATAGAATCTCAAATTTATTTTTCAAAACTTGATTCTTCTTTTATTTATGCAGAAGTAGTAAATGGAAGTTATTTTAAATTTAATCTAAAAAATTCTCATAAATAAAATTGTTTCACGTGAAACATTTTTATTATTTTATTATATAAACACAAGATAATGTTTCACGTGAAACATACAATCCCTAGATATAGTAATTACTATCGTGAAACATTATATATATTCCAAAAATCTGCTGTGAAACATAAAAATTAACACAAAAATCTTTTTATTTTCTTATAAATTTTTCGATTTTTTATATAAGCTTTCATATCCATTACTTAAATACCCTGTTTTGTAATTTTTAAATTTTATACAATTTTTTCAAATATTTCAAAAACCATAGCGAAACCCTTCCTTTAGTGATATAATCAATAAGGACATGTATGAAAGAGTAGGAAGGAAAATAAAATGGGAAGAATTATTGCAATAGCAAATCAAAAAGGCGGAGTAGGAAAGACCACTACAGCCATTAACTTATCAGCTTGTTTGGCAGAAAAAGAAAAGTCAGTATTGGTGATTGATACAGACCCTCAGGGCAATACTACCAGCGGTTTCGGTATTGATAAGAACTTTTTAGAGGATACCATTTATGAATTGATTTTAGGAGAATGTTCCATACAGGACTGTATTATTAAAAATGCAATACCGGGTGTATCCGTTGTTCCATCAAATGTGAATCTGGCAGCGGCGGAAATTGAATTGATTGGTGTAGATAAAAAAGAATTTATTTTAAAAAATGAAGTGGATTTCATAAAAGACAATTATGACTATATAATTATTGATTGTCCTCCATCCTTAAGTATGCTGACAATCAATGCCATGACTACTGCAGATTCCGTATTGGTTCCCATTCAATGTGAGTATTATGCTTTGGAAGGGTTGAGCCAATTGATACATACGGTGAATTTGATTAAAGAAAGATTGAATCCTGATTTGGAAATGGAAGGTGTGGTGTTTACCATGTTTGATTCTCGAACCAATCTGTCCAATCAGGTTGTTGATAATGTAAAGAGCAATTTAAAGCAAAGTGTATGTAGAACAGTGATTCCCAGAAATATACGTTTGGCAGAAGCACCAAGTCATGGAATGCCAATTACGATGTATGAACCAAAATCTGCAGGGGCGGAAAGTTACAGACAGTTAGCAGATGAAATTATAAATAGAAAGGGTGTATAAAATATGGCGGCAAAGGCGGCAAGGGGTTTAGGAAAAGGACTTGATTCTTTAATTCCTGCTTCAGCGGGAGTTACAAAAAATGAATCAAATGGAAAAGAAAAAGCATCAGAAAAAGGGCAGGAAACTTTAGTAAAAATAACAATGGTAGAGCCTAACAGAGATCAGCCCCGTAAAAATTTTGATGAAGATGCTTTGTTGGAGCTTTCAGAATCCATTAAACAGTTTGGATTGTTGCAGCCTATTTTAGTTCAGGATAAAAAGGACCATTATGAAATTATTGCCGGAGAGAGAAGATGGAGAGCTTCAAAGTTAGCCGGCTTAAAGGAAGTACCGGTTATTATTAAAAATTTAACAGATCAGGAAATCGTGGAAATTTCCCTGATTGAAAATATACAAAGAGAAGATTTAAATCCTATTGAAGAAGCTCTGGCATATAAAAGGCTTCTAAATGAATTTCATCTAAAACAGGATGAGGTGGCAGAAAGAGTTTCTAAAAGTAGGACTGCCGTTACCAATTCCATGAGGCTTTTAAAGTTATCTGAAGAAGTGCAGCAGATGGTTATTGATGAAATGATTACTACCGGACATGCCAGGGCATTGCTTGCAATTGAAGATTTGGAAAAGCAGTATATGTATGCCCAGAAGATTTTTGATGAGAAGCTTAGTGTAAGAGAGACGGAAAAGCTTATGAAAAATCTGGACAAGCCGGTGAAACAAAAAAAGGAAAAAGGAAAGAATCTGGATTTTATTTATCAGGATATAGAAGAGCAGTTAAAAACATCCCTTGGCACAAAGGTATCTGTTTCTTCAAAGGAGAATGGAAGCGGTAAGATAGAAATTGAATTTTACTCCAGTGAAGAGTTAGAACGGATTGTGGATATCTTAAAAAATGAATAAAAATCACAAGTTGAAAAATGTACAGGAGGAAAAATATGTCTAGTAAAATATTTGACAGCATAGGATTGGGTAATTTGGATATTGCATACTTATTTATCGGAATGCTTGTACTCATTCTTATATTATTTATATTAGTTATTATACAAATATCCAAAAGCAGTAAATTGAGAAAGTCTTACAATAAATTTATGCAGGGAAAAGATGCGGGAAGTCTGGAAAATGAGATAAGCAGCTTGTTTGAAGATATTACTTATTTAAAGGAAACAGTACAAACTAACAGCAAGGAAATCCGCACCTTATATAAAAAGCATGAGCTTGCATATCAAAAAATAGGTATTGTAAAATATGATGCATTTAAGCAGATGGGAGGGCAGTTAAGTTTTAGCCTTGCCCTGTTAAATGAAAAGAATAATGGTTTTATTATTAATTCAGTTCATAGCAGTGATGGCTGTTATTCTTATACAAAAGAAATAATAGCAGGGGAATGTGCAATTTCTTTAGGAGAAGAAGAAAAAGAAGCATTAGAAATTGCTATTTATGGAAAGTCTGTTTCTAATAAGAAAGAAAAATAACATTGAGGGAAAATACATGGCAAAACTCATAAATGTTGATAAATTAAAAGGTGGAGAAATATTGGCAGTTGATATAATGACGGATGATTTTAAAATATTGCTTGCTGCCAATACTCCTGTTAAAAAAGAATATATTGAAAAATTAAAGGAACTGGGTATTTCCCGGGTTAAGATTCAAACAGAAGAATCAGAAGAAGAACGTTCTGCCATATTAAAAGAGGAAGTAAAAGAAGTATGTTTAAATAGAGTAAGGGATGTATTAGGACGTCATACCTATAATAATAATAGTGAATTAATGGAAATTAATTCAACTGCAAATGATGTAATTCAAAATATATTAAGTGATGAGCAGGCTGTAGATGCAGTTTACGAAGTAAAAGAAAGAACTCCGGATATTTATGAGCATTCTCTTACAGTGTGTTCCATGGCTATCTTAACAGGAATAAAATTAAGACTTTCTGAGGATATCATCCATGATATAGGAATTGCAAGCCTTCTGCACGATTTGGGGCTTCGATATATTACCGTCAAATATTTTAATACGGATATTTCCACGTTAAATGAAAATGAGCAGGAAGAATATAGGAAGCATACCGTTTATGGGTATACTGCTGTTATACATGAGCAGTGGATATCAGAAAGGGCAAAGAGGATACTCTTATTTCATCATGAAAAAAAGGGAGGAATGGGATATCCCCTTCGTGCTACGGACATTCCGGTGGAATGTCAGGTTTTAGGAATCTGCGAAACCTTTGATGAATTGATTTGCGGCATAGGCTGTATTCCTTTAAAGGTGCCTGAAGCCATTGAATTTATAAAGTCCATGAAAGGGCAGTTATTTGATGAAGAAGTAACGGAAGCGTTTTTTCAGTTCATAGCTGCTTATCCGATTGATGCCATAGTGAAATTAAGTGATAATACAATAGGAATTGTCATCAGCCAGAATAAAGGATTTCCGGAAAGACCGGTTCTTAGGTTAATTAAAGATAAGAATGGAAATACTTGTAAAACAGAAATGATTGTAGATTTAATAAAGGTCCACAATGTGGTCATTGAATCTACAATGGATGATTTGTGATATAAAATAAAAAGTAAAGATAATATAAATTAAAAAAGGAGTTTATTATGTTAGATATTAAATTTTTAAGAGAAAATCCAGATGTGGTAAAGAAAAATATTCAGGATAAATTTCAAGAAGAAAAACTTCCCCTAGTGGATGAAGTCATTAAGCTGGATGTGGAAAAAAGAGATGCGCAAAAAGAAGCAGATGAGCTTCGTGCAAACCGAAATAAAATTTCAAAGGAAATCGGTGCCCTTATGGCACAGGGAAAAAAGGAAGAGGCAGAGGAAACAAAGAAAAAGGTAGCAGAATTTGCTTCAAGACTGGCAGAATTGGAAGAAAAAGAAAAAGAGCTGGAAGAAAAAATATTAAAGATTATGATGACTATTCCAAATATCATCGACCCTTCTGTTCCAATTGGGAAGGACGATACGGAAAATGTGGAAGTTACCATATATGGGGAGCCGGTTGTGCCGGATTTTGAAATACCTTATCATTCAGAAATCATGGAAAGCTTTGACGGAATTGATTTGGACAGCGCAAGGAAGGTGGCAGGCAATGGGTTCTATTATTTAATGGGAGATATTGCAAGACTTCATTCCGCAGTGATTTCTTATGCGAGAGATTTTATGATTGACAGAGGCTTTACCTATTGTGTTCCTCCTTTTATGATTCGCAGCAATGTGGTTACAGGGGTTATGAGCTTTGCGGAAATGGATGCCATGATGTATAAGATAGAAGGAGAGGACCTTTACCTTATTGGAACAAGTGAGCATTCCATGATTGGTAAGTTTATTGATACAATCATTCCAGAGGAAACCCTGCCTAAAACTCTTACAAGCTATTCGCCCTGTTTCAGAAAGGAAAAAGGAGCCCATGGTCTGGAGGAAAGAGGCGTATACCGCATTCACCAATTTGAAAAGCAGGAAATGATTGTTGTATGTAAACCAGAAGAAAGTCCTATGTGGTTTGATAAATTATGGCAGAATACAGTAGATTTATTCCGCTCCATGGATATTCCTGTCCGCACTTTGGAATGCTGTTCAGGAGATTTGGCTGATTTAAAGGTAAAATCCTTTGATGTGGAAGCATGGTCTCCAAGACAGAAGAAATATTTTGAAGTAGGAAGCTGTTCTAATTTAGGAGATGCTCAGGCAAGAAGGTTAAAAATCCGTGTAAACGGAGAAAATGGAAAATATTTTGCTCATACATTAAATAATACAGTAGCTGCTCCTCCCAGAATGTTGATTGCATTTTTGGAAAATAATTTAAGAGAGGATGGTTCCGTTGCCATACCGGAGGCTCTCAGGCCTTATATGGGCGGAAAATCCAAAATTCTTCCAAAAAAGTAGATTTACGACATATTCCAAAAGTTAGCAAATGCTAACTTTTGGAAAAACAGCTAAAAGTTTCTATTGAATTTCTTCTATATTAAAGTATAATGTATATAAGAAAGTTATTTTGTATAGGAGGTGATTTCTTTGCATAAGTATTTAAGAGCAGTGGGCTTTAGTAAAATCAAGAGCAGAAAGCAGCTGATGGAATTATTAGGCTATAGTGTAAAAAGTGCAGAGGAAAAATCCTATACTTCAAATGGAGAAGATACTCTCTTTGCAGAGTACAATAAAAGCTTTGGAGAAAATATAGGCATTACTATCTGCGGTGAATATGATGAACAGAACTGTTTTAGTCTGGATTATTATTTTCCATACTGTAAAGGCACTCAAATCAGCTCTACAGAGGATATTTCCATAGAAAGACATTCAGATAAGGAATCCTATGCAGGTGTATGTGATGATATAAAAGTTGGAGTTTCTTTAATTTTCTATTTACAAAACCTGATAAATTATTTAAAATTAAAGAATGCAGGACAGCTTCCCGTAAGGGGAACATCTCTGGTGTTATCTGCCCTGTCAGTAAGAGGCATGGTTTTAATGCCTATAGATAAAAATGAATCCGACAGGAAAAAGGTTAAAAAAGCTTCTTCAGAGAGAAATCACCTGATTGCTGCAGCAAGGAAAGGCGACGAGGAAGCAATTGAAAATCTGACTTTGGAGGACATGGACACATATACGATTATTTCCAAGAAAATATTGAAAGAAGATGTGTTCAGCCTGGTGGATACATACTTTATGCCATATGGTGTAGAGTGTGACCATTATTCAGTACTTGGTGAAATTGTGGATTTACACAAGATAAAAAATACATTGACAAAGGAAGATGTCTATTTATTAACGGTGAATGCCAATGATCTTATTTTTGATGTAGCAATTAATAAACAGGATTTATTTGGAGAGCCCCAGATAGGCAGAAGGTTTAAAGGGTTTTTATGGATGCAGGGATTTATTAATTTCCCATCCTGAAAATAAATCTGCTCCCATAGTTAAATGGATATAATAAACCCCTCCTAAGGGTTAGTTGTAGGTTCGATTCCTACTGGGAGCATAATAAGTTAAGGAAGACAAATGAATTATATCGTATTGGATCTTGAATGGAATCAATCTAGGTGTAAATCAAATGAAATTAAAGAAATGCCTTTTGAAATTATTGAGATTGGTGCAGTAAAGCTGAATGATGAGAAAAAGGAAATTGGAAGATTTCATGAACTGATTAAACCGGAAGTATATTTGGATTTAAACCACACAATCAAGAATATTGTCCATATAAACATAGAAGAGCTCAACCAAGGCATACCCTTTCTTGAAGCAATGGAAAAATTTTTGGAATGGTGCGGCTGGGAAGAATATACTTTTTGTACTTGGGGTCCATTAGATTTAGTAGAACTTCAGAAAAATATGAAATATTATCATATGGAACCACTGTCAATGACTCCCATTGCTTTTTTGGATTTGCAAAAGCTTTTCAGCCGGCAATATGAAGATAATAAAACCAGAAGGACTTTGGAGTATGCAGTGGATTTTTTGCATATCCAAAAAGAAGAACCATTTCACAGAGCTTTCTGGGATGCTTATTATACTGCTAAAGTTATGGCGAAGCTTTCTGATAAGACTCTGGACCATGTTTCTTTTGACGTGTTTCATATTCCAAAGGAAAAAGAGCAGGAAGTATATAAGGTTTTTTATGATTATGCAAAATATATTTCAAGGGAATTTGCTACGAAAACAGCAGCTATGGCTGACAGGGAAGTAATCAGTACCAGATGTTATATATGCAATAGGAATCTGCAAAGGCAGTTAAAATGGTTTACTTCAAACGGAAGGAATTATTACAGCATTTCAGTTTGTCCGGTTCATGGAAATATGAAAGGAAAAATAAGGCTGAAAAAAACAAAAGAAGATACGTATTATGTAGTAAAAACCTTAAAGTTCATCAGTGAGGAAGAGAAAAAGGAGATTTTAATAAAAAGGGAAAAAACAAGTCTTCATAGAAAGAAAAATAAAAAAATGTACAACCAGAGAAAAACTATTTCTTCCATGGTTGTACAAAATAAAAATCAAATATCCTGATTAGGAAATGTCCCAATTATTTCTGCGTCGTCTTTTGCTGAAAGGACGGCGCTTTTTATTTCTTTTCAGCTCTCTGCTTGGAACCAGACGTATTTTTCTTCTGCGCTTTCTTCTTCCAAAGTGGTAATTGTGTATAAAGGCTCTTGTAAAGACAGCTATAATGAAGAGAGCAGCAATGCCCAGAATCAAGAAAATCACTTTTATTATGTTTATAAAAATCACTTTTGACTGCGGTTTTTTTTCTTCTGGCGATTCAACAGGTATTGCAGGGCTTTCAAAGTCATAAGTGGTCTGGGCAGATGCTTCTAATTTTACTGATGCGCTTCCTACGTTTATTCCGTTATAAGTATAATTAATCGTGGCAATGGATGCGTCCTTTGTTTCATCATAGGATAAGGCAGAAGCGGTTTCAGAAAAATCAGCAGTATTGGGAATGACAATATAATCATCTTCATTTAAAGTCATAATGGGTTTGGAACTGCCGAAAATATCACTGTTTGAAGTAAAAAAATTAGTGTTGTCAGGGGTATAGGCAGTTTCATGTTCTGCCACGTTTAAGCATTGAAAGTTAGCAAAGCCATAGTCAAAAAGGGCTACTGTATCAGCAAACTGGGCAGGAGAATCTTCTTTCATGACCACGCAGATTAATTTCATTCCGTCTTTCTGGGCACAGGAGACCAGTGCGGAATGAGCGTCGGTAGTATATCCGGTCTTACTTCCTACCAAATATTCATATGCATAAGTCTTTCCGGGAAGAAGCTTGTTTTTTGACCATAATTCCATTAAATCCGGCTGAGTATTGGTTGGCTGAATTTCATAATACAATGTACTGGACATTTTACAGAGCATTTCATTGTTGAAAAATTCTCTGGCAATTAAAGCAAAGTCGTAAGGAGTCGTATAATGATTTTCATCATGAAGCCCGTGGGGATTCATAAAATAGGATTCCGTGCATCCGATTTTGGCTGCTTTTTCATTCATCATAACCACGAAGTTATCGATAGTTCCTCCGATATGCTCTGCCACCGCATTTGCAGTTTCATTTGCGGAATATACAAGGATGCCGTAGAGACATTGTTCCATAGTGAGAGTCTCTCCCACGTCCATCCCCATGTTAGAAGAGCCTCTTTCAATACTAAAAACCGCTTCGTTGGAAAAGATGACTGTATCATTCATATCTGCCGTTTCTGCCGCAATCAGGGTAGTAAGTATTTTTGTGGTACTGGCAGGATAAGATTTCTGGTGTATGTTTTTCCCGTACAGGATGGTTCCGGTATTGGCTTCCATTAAAATAGCAGCTTCTGCTGTAGTAACCGGACCGTCAGGCCAGTTTTCAATTTCATTTGTCTCTACTGGAATATTTTTTCTTGCTTCCGCTTCTGCTTCTCTGTCTACCGTAGCATGGACGGTTGCAGTGCTCCCTAAAAAAAAGGCGCCTGCCAAAAGAAAAGAAGCACTTTTATATAAAACGTTTTTTATAATTTTATAATTCATGTGGTTTTCTATTCCTTTATCAATATTTTTCCCTTATTATAATACACTATTTCCGCAAAAAACCAAAGAAAATAATAAAAAAATTAATATTTTGCCGGCTGAACAGTTACCAGTAATATCCTGCTGGCAAAGCTGCCAGCAAATTTTGACAAATGAATATATATGAGTATATAATGATGATGATTTTAAATCGCTATTTTAACATATAAAATATGTCAGGAGTAAAATAATATGAGACTTCGCAACATACCCGGTGCAGATGATGTGATTGCAGGCTGCCCTTATGTGATACAGGATGGAAAAGCCATGAAGGGGAGGCATCAGGAAAGCTTTGAATGCAGGCAGCCCATTTATATTGAAATCGGAATGGGAAAGGGGAAATTTCTTCATGAGCTGGCAAAACAGAATCCTGCCGTAAATTTTATTGGAATTGAAAGGTACTCCAGCGTGCTGCTTCGGGCAATCCAGAAAATGGATGAGGAACCCCTGAATAACTTAAAATTTTTGTGTATGGATGCAAGGGAGCTTTCAGAGGTTTTTGCAGCAGAGGAAGTGGATAGGATTTATTTGAATTTCTCCGACCCCTGGCCAAAGGACAGACATGCAAAAAGACGGCTTCCTTCCAGAGAATTTTTAGACAGATATGACAGCATACTAAAAAAAGAGGGACGTCTGGAATTTAAAACGGATAACAGGGAGTTATTTGAATTTGCATTAGAAGAATTACCCTTTGCAAACTGGAAAGCAGAAGCAGTTACTTATGACTTACACAATGATGAAAAAATGTGTAAAGGGAATATTATGACAGAGTATGAGGAAAAGTTTTCAGCAAAAGGGAATCCTATTTACAAATATATCATTTATCGATGAAGTTTTAGTAAAAAAACAGCAGTCCGGGCAGCAGTTCTTACACAGGAACCGGGATGGGAATCTGACAGAATATGTTTCTGCGTCGTCACGCTTCCGCTCTGATAAAAACGCAGCAGTGCTAAGCTCGAAAATACCTCGCTAAGCGCTGGCGTTTTTATAAGGACTCCTTAAGAAATCATATTCTGTCAGATTCCCATCCTGGTTCCTGTGTAAGAACTGCTGCCCGGACTTCTGCAAAAAGAAAGGTGATAATATTATGCTGTTTGTTTTTTTCTTGTTATGGGTTGTTTTTAATGGAAGGTTTACATTGGAAATTGCCGTATTTGGAATTGTTATTTCAGTTTTGGTTTATTGGTTTATCTGTAAATTCATGGACTGGAGTCCGAAAAAGGATTTATATTTCATAAGGATTTCCGGCTTGCTGCTTCAGTATGCTTTTGTTCTGCTTATAGAGATTTTTAAGGCTAATCTGGCTACCATAAAAATGATTTTTACAGAAAAATATGAAAGGGAGCCGGTATTGATATCCTTTGAGACGTCAATTAAATCAAAAGCTTTAAGAGTTCTGCTGGCTAATTCCATTACCATTACTCCCGGAACAATTACAGTGTCTTTGGAGGACAACCGCTATCTGGTGCACTGCTTTGATAAGGATTTTGGTGAAGGGATAGAAAGCTCGGTTTTTGTGAAGCTGTTGGAAAAAATGGATAAGGCGGGTGAAAGGCATGAATAATGGGGCTTTGGCACTGGAAAATGCTTATGAAATATTTTTAACAGGGATAATTATTATATTGGCAGTAATGCTTTTATTTTGTTTTTTCCGTGCCTGTCTGGGGCCAAAGGTAGCTGACCGGATTGTTGCAGTGAATATGATGGGTACTATAGTCATGGTCATGATTGCTGTTTTGGCAGTCCGTATGAAGGAAGGCTATCTGGTGGATATTTGTATTATTTATGCCATGATTAGTTTTTTGGCGGTTATTGTATTAACCAAGGTTTATATGGGAGTGTATCTGGAAAAAAAGCAAAAAGAAAAGGAGGGGGAAGGCAATGGAAATATCTGAATGGGTTCGCTTTATTGCAGGCGCTGCTTTTTTAATTGCCGGTCTTTTTATTTTCTTTGTAGAAATACTCAGTGTCTATAAATTAAAATACGTGCTGGACCGGATGCATGCGGCGGCAACAGGAGATACTCTTGGTATCCTGTTATCTTTAGCAGGGCTTATGATTATGAACGGATTGAATTTCACTACCTGCAAGATGGCACTTATTATCCTGTTTTTATGGTGTGCTTCTCCCGTGTCTTCTCATCTGATTGCCAGACTGGAAGTAACCACCAATGAATCGGAAGATAAGTATGGGAGGATGGAAAAGTAATGGAATGGCTTATGTATATTTTACTTGGATTTTTGGTAATCTGTGCCATTGCAGTAAGTTTTTCCAAAAATCTTTTAAATTCGCTTTTGATTTTCATGTCTTACAGCCTTGTTATGTCCATGGTCTGGATTTTTCTGGAATCCCCGGACCTTGCCATTACGGAGGCAGCAGTGGGAGCAGGGGTCACTTCCGTGCTTTTCTTTGTCACCTTAAAAAAGATTCATGCCATTGATGAAAAAAGGGAAGGAAAAAAAGATGAGCAAATTAAGAGATGAAGAAAGTTATAAAAAAACAAAGGCTTATAGTTTTTTCCGCTGGTACCGGGGAGAAAAGGATCCTTTTTTAGGAGAAGTGGAAATGAAGGCCGGTCATCCTTATAAAGATAAAAGAACTGCAGAAGAGTTGATGCAGGAAAAGGAAGCCATAATGGACCGGGTTTATGATATCGGCCATAACAAGGAAATTAAATTTTTTAAAACGGTTTATGGCATTATATCCGTTATTTTCTGTCTTGCCCTGACTTTTGTCCTGCTTTTAATGGTTTCTTATTCCCCGAAAACAGGAAATCCGGGCAATCCCAATGAAAATGAAGTACCTGCCAGATATATTGAAAACGGATTGCAGGAAACAGGTGCAGTTAATATCGTTACAGGAATGATTTTAGATTATCGTGCTTTTGATACATTGGGGGAATCCCATGTTCTTTTTATTGCTACCATTACGGTATTTATTCTTCTTAGAATCGACAAGGATGAAAAAGGAAAGGAAAAGGACAGGGAAGAGGCAAATGACAGAAATTATGAACCGAAAAATGATGCTATTTTACAAGTAATTGCAGTTATTATAGTTCCTCTTATTATTATATTCGGCATTTATGTGATTTTAAACGGACATCTTTCGCCGGGGGGAGGATTTTCCGGAGGGGCAATTATAGGTGCAGGGCTGATTCTTTATTTAAATGCATTTGGATTTGCAAAAACAGAACGGTTCTTTACAGAAAAAACCTATAAAATAATCTGTTTTTGTTCCTTATCCTTTTATTGTCTTGCAAAAAGCTACTCCTTCTTTACAGGAGCCAATCATTTAGAAAGCGGCATTCCCCTTGGAACGCCGGGAGCTATTTTAAGCAGCGGTCTGATTCTTCCTTTAAATATTTGCGTAGGGTTAGTGGTTGCATGTACCATGTATGCTTTTTATGCTCTGTTCCGAAAAGGAGGCTTTTAGTATGGGATTCGGACCAAATTTATCAGTAAATTATGCTGAGGCAGTATCCATGATTTTATTTGCTATCGGATTTACCAATCTTCTTTTGCAGAAAAACCTTATAAAGAAAATCATAGGACTGAATATTATGGATACGGCTACTTATCTGTTTTTGGCATTAAAGGGATATATTCAGGGAAGAGTGGCGCCTATTGTAGTGGATGGAGTACAGGAGGTAGAAGCTTATATCAATCCCATACCGGGAGGTCTGGTGCTTACGGGTATTGTGGTTTCCGTATCCGTTTCCGCCCTTATGCTGTCCTTAACCATCCGTTTATACAGAAGGTATCATACTCTGGATTTGGATGAGATTTCCACCTTATTGAAAAAGGAGGAAAATTAATATGGATTTTGTACAAAACATTCCTTTTTTTTCCATTTTGCTGTCCCTGTTTTCCGGAACGGTTACTTCCATGGTTAACGGGAAATGGGCAAAGAGGATAAATGCTTTTATTATTACTGTAATTATGGCAATGTCCACAGTGCTTCTTTTTTATCTGCTTGGGACAAAAGAAAGCTATACATTTATGATGGGACACTTTCCGGCGCCCTGGGGAAATGAAATCAGGGCGGGAGTTTTAGAAGCTCTGATGGCTCTGTTCTTTTGTATAATTATGCTCTTGTCATTGGTAGGAGGCAGAGGGCATCTGGAAAGAGAAATTGCTCCAAGTAAACAGAATTTATATTATATTCTCATAAATTTGTTATTAAGCTCACTGCTTGCCCTGATTTACACAAATGATTTGTTTACTGCCTATGTATTTGTGGAAATCAATACAATATCTGCCTGCGGATTGATTATGATACGGCAGAACGGGCATACCTTTGAAGCGGCTGTCCGGTATATGATCATGAGCCTGTTAGGCTCTGGTCTGCTGCTGCTTGGAATCTGTATTTTATACGACTGTACCGGCCATCTGCTTATGAGCAATATAAAGAGCTCAATCATCATGATGGCTGCAACCGGTGACTATCATATACCTTTAGTGGTGGCAATTGCTTTTATCTGCGTGGGGCTTGCCATTAAAAGCGCACTGTTTCCTTTTCATTCCTGGCTGCCCAATGCTTACGGATATTCTACAGCATCCAGCGCCGCCATATTATCCAGCCTTGTGTCAAAAGGATATATTTTTCTTTTGATTAAAATCTGTTACCGGGTAATTGGCTGGGAAGTGATTTTAAGCAGCAAGGTTATCCATATTTTGTTTCTGTTTGGTCTTTGCGGCATGATTATGGGTTCCTTAAGCGCTATTTCAGAAAATGATATCAGAAGAATGATTGCTTTTTCTTCTGTGGCTCAGATTGGTTATATATATATGGGAATCGGACTTGGTACCTTGGAAGGAATGACAGCCAGCATCTATCACATATTGTCCCATGCAGCAACAAAAAGTCTTTTATTCATTGCGGCAGTGGGGCTTACGGATACATCCGGACAAAGCAAGAAATTCATTGATTTAACAGGGGCGGCTTATCGGAACAAGCCTGCGGGAATTGCTTTTACTGTAGGGGCGCTTTCCATGGTGGGCATTCCGGGATTTTCAGGCTTTATAAGCAAGCTGCTTTTTGGCACTGCCTGTATACAGAATACGCCCTATAAAATGCTGCCTACGCTGATTTGCTTGGGTATCAGCACTATATTAAATGCTATTTATTTCATGAAAACCGTTATTCGGATTTATACGCCCGTGAAATCTCCTTATGATAATATGCCGGTAAAAAAGAGTTTTCGTTATGCGGGAGCCCTGGTTTGTTTTGTGATTTTAAATATTGTTCTTGGAATGTGTTCCACTCCTATTGTAAATATGATTCAAATGGGACTTAAAATGTTCAGCTAGGAGGCTTTGAAATGTATACGTTACTATTACCAATACTGTTTCCGATAGTTATGGGCATATTGTTATTTTTCCAAAGACTGGAAAGAAGAAAGTTTTATCTGGTTTATACGGGGATTGTACTGGCTGTAAATGGAATACTGGTGCTAAGGGCAGTTCTTTTTTCAAAAGAGCTGGTTACGTTATTCACTCTTCATACAAAGCTTCCCGTCATACTTCAGGCGGATGAGCTTGGAAAGCTGTTTGCCCTGATTGTAACAGTCATATGGATTTGCGGCGGTTTTTTTGCTTTTTCCTATATGAAACATGAAAAAAATGAAAAGCGCTATTTTGCATTTTATCTGATGCTGTATGGAGTATTGATTGGGATTACTTTTTCCGGAAATCTGATTACTATGTATATTTTTTATGAATTGATGACACTGTGTTCATTTCCTCTTGTCATTCACAATCAGTCAAAAGAGGCGGTTATGGCAGCAATGAAGTATTTGCTGTACTCCTTTTTTGGTGCATATACAGCATTATTTGGAATTTATTTTATAACAAAATATGCAAATACGTTATCCTTTACTATTGGAGGCACTTTAAGCAGTCTGGCACAGGAAAATAAACCTTTACTTTTACTGATTACTTTTATTATGCTGCTGGGCTTTGGAGTAAAGGCAGGTATGTTTCCTGTCCACGGATGGCTGCCAACTGCCCATCCGGCTGCACCTGCACCTGCCAGCGCAGTGCTTTCCGCTGTCATTGTAAAGTCAGGAGTATTTGCTATGATAAGGGTGGTTTATTATATTATAGGAGCTGATTTTATCCGGGGCACATGGGTGCAGACAGTATGGCTGACTCTTTCTCTGATTACAGTATTTTTAGGCTCCATGCTTGCGTTTGGAGAAAAAGTGTTGAAAAAAAGGCTTGCCTATTCCACAGTGAGCCAGGTTTCTTATATTGTATTTGGTCTGGCGCTTTTAAATCCTGTAAGCATGACAGGTTCTTTGCTGCATGTAATGGCACATGCCTTAATTAAGTGTACCTTATTCCTTGTAGCAGGCGCCATTATAGTCCAGACAGGATGTACAAGGGTAGATGAGCTTCGGGGAATCGGTAAAAGGATGCCCGTTACCATGTGGTGCTATACCATTGCTTCTCTTGGCCTGATTGGTATTCCGCCTACAGGGGGATTCATCAGTAAATGGTATCTGGCAACGGGAGCTTTGGACAGCGGAATAAAAATATTTTCTATTGCAGGCCCTGTGGTGCTGTTAATCAGTGCGCTGCTGACAGCGGGATATCTGCTTCCCATTTCCATTCAGGGATTTTTACCCGGCGAGGATTTTAATAAAGGTTCTATAAAAAAATGTGAGCCGGATAAATATCTGCTGCTGCCTGTTATTGTACTTACAGGATTGTCTGTATTACTTGGATTGTTTCCAAATCTGCTCATACATTATTTTACAGAGTTTATTAACCGTCTTATATTGTAGTAGAAAGGAGGGATTAGAATGAATGCAATTATGATGTTTATTGTAATATTGATTCCTATTTTAGGAGGCGCCCTGGTTCCTCTGATTCCTTTTAAAAAAAGAAACCACAGGCTTGTTTTTATTGAAACAATAGTGATAATCAATTCCATGCTGGTTTTCAGCCTTTTGATGGACAGGCCGGAAACTTCCTTTACTCTTATGCATTTTACAGGGGATTTGACCATCAGCTTTCAGTTAGACGGGCTTGGAAGCGTATTTGCGGCATTGGTTTCTTCCCTCTGGCCCCTTGCTACGTTATATGCCTTTGAATATATGAAGCATGAAGGCCATGAAAGGATTTTCTTTCTTTTTTATACGGTTACTTATGGTGTCACTTTAGGTATTGCCTTAAGCGGCAATATGATTACCATGTATTTTTTCTATGAGCTTTTAACTTTGGTGACATTTCCCCTGGTGCTGCACACATTGACCAGAGAAGCGGTTTTGGCAGCAAGAAAATATTTATATTATTCTTTAGGCGGAGCCGCATTTGCTTTCGTAGGGGTTATATTTATGATTGTTTACGGAACCGGGGAAGGCTTTGTTTTAGGAGGAACCCTTCATCTTTCCAAAATCGGAACAAGGGTGAATCTGTTACTTTTGATTTATGTATTTGCCTTTTTCGGATTTGGAGTAAAAGCAGCCCTTTGTCCTTTTAATTCATGGCTTCCCAAGGCAGGTGTGGCTCCAACTCCTGTTACGGCACTGCTCCATGCAGTTGCGGTTGTAAAATCAGGAGCATTTGCTATTATGCGTCTTACCTATTATTGTTTTGGTACGGAGTTTTTAAGAGGAACCTGGGCACAAAATGTGGTGATGACGGCAGCCATGATTACAATTGTATATGGCTGCAGCATGGCGGTGAAGGAAAGGCATTTAAAAAGAAGGCTCGCCTATTCTACCATCAGTAATTTAAGCTATATTTTATTTGGTGTTACGATTATGACGCCTTTGGGACTGGTAGGAGCATTGAGCCATATGGTGTTTCATGGCATTATGAAGATATGTTCCTTCTTTTGTGCCGGAGCGGTTATCTATAAAACGGGAAAAACTTATGTGTATGAGTTAGAAGGACTGGGAAAAAAGATGCCTAAAGTATTTGGCATTTTTACAGTGTCTGCCTTAGCCCTGATGGGCGTGCCGGGGCTGTGCGGGTTTATCAGCAAGTTTAATCTGGCGTCTGCTGCCGTGGACAGTGAAAATATACTGGCTTATTTTGGAATCGGAGCATTGCTGATATCCGCATTGCTTACTGCCACCTATATGTTTTCCATTATCATCCGGGCATTTTTTCCAAAGGCGGAGCTTTCTTTTGATTCCATAAAGGATGTAGAAGATCCCAATTGGCTTATGATGCTGCCGTTATGTCTGTTTGTGATTGCCATGTTCTATTTTGGCCTGCATTCGGGCTCTTTGTTGAATGTTTTTTCACATATAGCAGCGGGAAAACTTTAAAGGAGGGGATTTGGGCATGAGTTGTATTTTAGCAGACCATATATTTTCCATATCGGAAGTATGCGGTTATGGGCTTCATTTTTCTTTTGGGGGGCTTCGGACTATTTATGTTGTCATCGCCTTTTTTATGTGGGCGGTGACGGGTATATTTTCTCTGGAATACATGAAGCATTATGTCAATAAAAAAAGATATTATATTTCTTTTTTCATAACTTTTCTGGCAACAGTGGGAGTATTTTTATCTGCGGATTTATTTACGTTATTCATATTTTTTGAAATTATGTCCCTTATTTCTTATGTATGGGTGGTATATGATGAAAAAAAGGAATCCCTGCGTGCAGGAGAAACATATCTTGCCATTGCTGTCATTGGCGGTATGGTAATGCTGATGGGATTATTTTTGTTTTGGGCAGCAGGTGTCAGTGATGTTGGTATCGGTAATCAGGGCTTTTTGTATGGCGGGGGTTTTTGCCTGCTATTTGGTTTTCTGGCAAAGGCAGGCGCTTTTCCCCTTCATATATGGCTGCCAAAGGCTCATCCGGTGGCACCGGCGCCTGCCAGCGCATTGCTTTCCGGTATTTTAACAAAGACCGGAATTTTCGGAGCTATCTGGGTAAGTATAAGTATCTTTAGGAATCATGAAGATTATGGAAAAGGGCTTTTAGTTTTTGCTGTAATTACGATGGTGCTGGGAGGCATTCTGGCATTAAATTCCCATAATTTAAAAGAAGTGCTTGCCTGCTCCTCTGTATCTCAAATCGGCTTTATCCTGACGGGACTGGCAACGGTCTGCATTCTGGGGAAAGAAAGCGCCCTTGCCGTAAAGGGGACGATTCTCCATATGGTAAATCATTCTTTGTTTAAGCTGGTTTTATTCCTTGTGGCGGGAGTTGTGTTTATGAACCTTCATAAGCTGGATTTAAATGAAATTCAGGGCTTTGGAAGAAAAAAGCCCCTGCTTCAGTTTATTTATCTGATGGGTGCGCTGGGCATAGGAGGCATTCCTCTTTTCAGCGGTTATATCAGCAAGACGCTTCTTCATGAAGGTCTTGTGGAGGCAGGCATTACATGGGCGGAATGGCTCTTTTTATTAAGCGGCGGCATTACTGTAGCTTATATGGTAAAAGTATATGTGCTGCTGTTCGTAGAAAAAAATAAGGACTATGGGGTTCAGGAAAAATATGATAAGTCAGCAGGAGCTTACATGAATAAAAAATCGGCAGCAGCGCTGACAGTTAGTGCATGTTTTCTACCTTTATCCGGTATGCTTCCGGGGCTTACTTTGGATAAAATAGGAAATTATGGAATGGGATTTTTCGGAATAAAGCCAATGAAAGAAGTTCCCCGTTATTTTTCTTTGGAAAATTTAAAGGGCGGTTTTATTTCCATAGGTATCGGTATTATAATTTATTTTATTGTAGTGAAGGGTCTGTATAAAATACAAAAAGGTTATGGAAGCTTCCTGCCAGGGTGGATGGATTTGGAAAACAGGGTATACCGCCCGCTGATTCATGCTGTTTGTGCAGCATGTAAATTTATCTGCCGTATTTTGGATGGTATTTTAGATTATTTTATAGTATTTTTAAGGAAGACCATATATAGGGATAAACCGCTTCCCCATGAATTGACGGAGGGAAATGAATTTACCCATAGGGTGGGCAGTTTTCTGGATAATTCTTTAGTGTATTTTAACCGGACTATTTGGAAGAATCATCCCAGGGAGGAGAAAAATTATGAGCATAGAATGGCTATGTTTTATACAATGATTCGGGAAAATAATAAGATTATTACAAGAAGCCTGTCATTTGGACTTATGATGTTTTGTACGGGGCTGCTTATGGTGCTTGTGTATTTGCTGACGGTGTAGGGAGGTATGGAAAAAAAATAAAAAAAAGGGATAGCCAAAATCATTTTTTTTTGTTACAATAATATCTGTTGGTAACAACAGATATTATCGAAGCGTGGCTCAGTTTGGTAGAGCGCTGCGTTCGGGACGCAGAGGTCGCGTGTTCGAATCACGTCGCTTCGATTCCTGAAAGGGTGAAAACATCAGATTTTTTTAAATCTGGTGTTTTCTTTTTTTGTTATAAATACCTTTTGTTCATTCCGGATAAAAAGCTGTTCAATAAAATGGCGCAGGAGCAAATCATGGCTGGAACCTTAAAGGGCTATCAGGATACACCGGAAGAAATTGATAAGGCCGCATATGAAGTATTTTATAATATTATCAAGGAATTAGAAGAAAAATTTGAATGCCGGATTATTTGTTTTAATCAGGTGTATGTAGGCGGAAAAAAGAATGAGTACATCATATATACATATGATAGAAGCATAGGCGGGGAAGTTGTTTATAGCAGTGCAGATGGAAGGAAATACAAATTTCCAGTGGTGGGCAGGCTGAAAAAAAGCTATTTTCCAATTGGAAATATGTTTACCGAAAAAGTCTCTTGTCAGGTAATGGATTTTAGAGCCAATAAAAAGACGGTTTATTTGTTAAAATAAAGCTAATTTAAGGCTGGTCTAAATAGTTCAAAAAAGGAGCTGCGCATTAATTATTTTAATGCCACAGCTCCTTTATCATCCAATATGCTAAATAGAAAAGTCTAACTGGCTGCCCACAGCCCTTTCTTCTTCCGTTCGGAGATGATTGAACCTGCTTTGCTGGTAATACTGGTCAATTTTCCGAAGCAGCTCATCCACGGAATTGGCGGTAATGGTGATGGTTTCTCCATCTGTTTCCCCGGCGGTTTTTCTATTTTCCTCTAACCGTTCTTCTGCCTTTTTCTTTTCCGCTTTTTTATCTGCTTTTTTCTTTTCCTGAACTTTTTCCTGAGCCTTCTTTTCAATACGTTCCTTTTGGGTTGCCAGAGATTTATCAATAACTGCAAAGAAGGAGCCCATTCCGTTGTCGTTTACGGTCATTCCGTAAGCTTTTACATTGTTTGCCATGCTGCCAAGCTGGGTCTTCATCTGGGAAAGGCCGGATGCGGCATTGCTTAAAATTGCCTCATATTTTTTCCGATATGCTTCATCGGTTGCCATCCGTTCAATCTTATCTGTATCAATTAAGACGGTAAGACCGTTTGGATTTGCAAAGCTTCCTTTCATCATTTCGGCTTCCTGCTTTTTGTCGGAAGCTACCAGTACAAAATTAAGATGTCCGTACTTCTTTTTCAGGGAGTTGTAATAATCCAGCGCCGTCTGGCTTAACTTAGG
>CANCYR010000017.1 GCA_947382355.1 uncultured Lachnospiraceae bacterium | reverse complement strand
ACAGGTACTGGAGGATTATAAGAGGTCAGTGTAACAAATGTTTGACAAACCTACATTTTTTTAAGTTTTTTTGAAAAATTTGTAATTTTTTATTTTTATATGAGTTTATAAATGAATTTATAAGAAATCATTTACTATATGAACAATCAGATTGTTGCTATAAAAATATAAAAAAAAGAAAGAAAGGCATTTTCCATTGCCCTTTCTTCTACCCAGACGCCCAAAGGGGTGGTCGAAAACGCAAAGGCTATTGCAAGAATAATCCATAACACCAATACCCCTTCTATAAATCCTGCAGCAAAACCACATATTTTATTCATGCTTTTTAAAATAGGGAGCTTGGTCAAAATATTGAAAGAAGCAATCAAAACCCTTGCTCCAATCATCACCAATCCATATAAAACCAAAAATACAATTATATGATTTACAAGTTCTCCATTCCCGCTGGTGATATCCCGAAACAAAAAACTGGTAATATACGGAGTAAGCATTATGCCGATAATCATAGTGACTATCTTTAAAACAAGTGTAAATACTGTTTTCACAAATCCTGCGTATAATCCATGTATAGAAAATCCTAACAGCAGCACTGCTGTGAAAATAACAAGTTCATTCATTTTTTCTTCCCGCTCTGTTCCTTAATAAGTTCATTTTATCGTAATCTAATAGTTTCTATGGCATCTTCCTTCACAACCAGAAATTTCCCCCTGCTTGCTAACGGCATGATTGCACTGATATTCTCACCAAAGGAGCCTTTATATTTTTCTTCTCCTTTTGTATTATACATCTCTACAGAACTTTCATTATATACAATTAAATCATTATTCTTTATAAGAATTTCCTTATATTCAACATCTGTCAAAAAGGAACATTCCTGCTTCCCGTTTAAATTATATACATCTATCCTATATTTTTCATCAGATGAGGTGTTATGAAAAACCAAAGCTACATAAGCCTCACTGGTATAAATGCTTTGCACTTCTTCCTCTATGGGAACTTCGTTAGAAAGCTCAGGAATCTGCTTGCCTTTAAAAAACAACAGCTTTTCACTTCCCAATGCCACTGCCGTAGTACTGTTGACATATTTCAGAAAAGGAATTACTTCCTCTTCTATGTTGTAGCCGCTTACTAAATTCTCACTTTTATTCTGTCCTACATCACCAAAATTGTAAAATGCAATGCTGGTATTAATCTGGGCACTTTTTGCCTTTAAATAGGATACTCCCAATTTCAAATTGTCCTGAGACAGACTCACTGCTAAAGGATAACCGCTGTCAGCCATGGAAGTTCTCATATCTATAATCGTTTCTCCTTCTGCTGAAATCAACCGAATCAGAGTAGTATCATTCTTGTCCAGAACAGCGGTTACCACACCTTTTTCTGAAATGGTAAAATCCTGAATAATCATATCCGTATTTACCTGACTCTTTATCCCATTGATATCCATAATGTAAATAATGCTGCCTCTATAATCTCCAACTGCAACATATTGTCCTGCAATCCTCACAATGGGATTCTGCATTTCATAGGGCTGATTCCAAAGCTTTGCTCCTTTTTTGTCAAAGGCCGTAATGCCATCCTTACTATATACCAAAAGGTTTCCATAATAATTTTCATAAACACTGTTTTCTGTACCTTCCCTGGTGCTTTCCCCAATCACTTCATATTCCGAATACACCCGGTTATTAACCCGAACCCTTACCACTGCAATGATTACGAAAATCAAGACAAACAGCAGAGCGCCTCTATACAAAATGTGTAAACGATGCTTTAATATTTTATCTTTATATGTGATTTCAGAGTTTCCGGAAAAAATATTCCGGAAAAATTCTGCTATACTTTTCATTTGCATTTGACCCTTTTCGCTTTTTGTCCATTTTTTTGTCTAGTATAACACCTTTTTGGTTAAGGGAGAAGTATTTTTTCTCCGTATAGGATATTGTCCATGTTCTGAATATTGTTAAGCTCGCAAATTTTTTTAACCATATTATCTGTGCCGTAGAACTTCCTGCTGATCTTAGCAAGAGTATCTCCCTTTTGAATAATATATTCCTTTGGTATGGTTGGAGCTGCTTCTGCAGTCTGTCCACCATCTGCCATTTCGTTAGAATCAGCCTCTTGCTTTGGTGTATCATTTGGGTTAGCTCCCGTTTCTTTATTATCCGCAATTTTCTCTTCCGCCCCATCAGACGGCTTGTTTCCTGCATTGTTTTCAGCATTATCAGATGGCTTGTCCGCAGTTGTATTTTCCGCAATATCCGGCTGCTTGTCCACGGTTTCATTTTCTGTATTTCCGGATGGCTTGTCCACAGTTTCATTTTCTGTATTTCCGGATGGCTTGTCCGCAGTAGCATTTTCCCCATTACCAGCTTGCTTGTCCACGATTTCATTTTCTGCAGCATCTGATGGCTTGTCCACAGTCTCACCCGCAGCATCCTGAGGATGAGCCGGTTCCCCATCCGGACTTTTAGTGATAGTTTTTGCTGTAGTTTCTACAACATCATTTTCTACAGTCTGTCCTGCTGCATCTGCCATTTCTTTATTGTCAGCCTCCCCTCCCGTTTCTGCCACCTGCACATCTTCCATCTGTCCCGATATTTCATAAAGAACTTTTTCCATATTCTGCATTTTTTCATAGTTGTTCAGCATTGTAATGCCAATAACCATAATTACCATAACCAAAATTGCGCTCGTTCCGTATAAAAGTCCCATGGTATGCCGCCTGCGCATTTGTTCCTTCTTTTCCTGCACGATTGCACGAAATTGCTTAGTGGCCTGGTCACCTGTAAATTCTTCTGCCTGCTCTGTTTCCTCTTCCTTATAGGCAAGCATATAGTTCTGCATCGGTTCATTTCTTTCATAGTATATGTAAAAACCTGATTGCCTGTCCATCTTACCATTTTCAAATAAATACATATTTTCTATACGTTCATTCATAATATATTCAAAGAATATTTTCTGGTCCGCACGGAAAAATTTTCTATGGGTGCCAGAAATCATTTCATCCCAGTAAGTGTCACTGTTTTTTTTCAAAAATGCCCAGCCCAGAATTGCCAAACCATTGAAAAAACGACTGGCCGTCTCATTAATCTGTACCCAGAGTTTTTCATCAAATACGATTTTATCCATAAAGGAGTCAATAGCTTCCGCCTGTACAGCTCCGCTTATGAACCAAAACAACTGGTTATCAATAACTTCCCTTTTCCCGTACAAAATAAGCACTTTGGGCTTTTCGTCACCATAAGCTGCCAATTGCTTCATATGAGTCATAACATAATCTTCTATGTAGATTTTTTCTATACTGTTGTTGTCACCTATTTGTCTTATATTTTTGGGCAGTCCGTAATTTTCCGGCTGCATTTCTTCATATTGTTCGCTTTCGGCCTCAGGAGCCTCTTCTGTCTGGTCTTTTATCCGCCCTTTCATCCGCTTGTCCTCCTTTTGTCCCTTTTTGGTTCTTGATTCTTTTTTCTTTCTTTCTTCCCGCTCCTCAAGAGTTTCCTCTCTTATAATTTCAATCATATTTTCGCCGCCTTTGTTTTTCTATGTTTTTCATGCTATTTACATATATAACATAAGGGGCTCGATACTTTTTATCATTTTTTGTCTTTTTGATAAAAAAACTTTTCGACTTTTTATGGCATAAAAAAAGACAGCGTATCAAACACTGTCTCTTATAACTCCACTCTGCCTTCTAATGCCCTAAGCAGGGTCACCTCATCTATGTACTCTAAATCGCCTCCAACCGGAACCCCGCTTGCAATCCTCGTAACCTTTACTCCGGTGGGCTTAATCAGCTTGCTGATATACATTGCCGTAGTCTCTCCTTCCAGACTGGAATTGGTGGCTATAATCACCTCTTCCACATCCTCCTGAAGTCTCTGCATTAATTCTTTCAATTTGATATCATTGGGACCTATACCAAGCATGGGGGAAATAGCTCCGTGCAGCACATGATAAACGCCGTCGAATTTTCCCGTTTTTTCATAGGCTGTCAAATCTCTTGTATTCTCCACAACCATAATAGTCTTTCTGTCTCTTTTTTCATTCAAACAAATAGGGCAGATTTCCTGATCCGTCAGGGTAAAACAACATTTGCAATACCGCACGTTGCGTTTTGCCTCCAGCATAGTGTTGGCAAATCTCTCCACCCTCTCTTTTGGCAGGTTGATAATGTGGAAGGCCAGCCGTTGGGCAGACTTTGCGCCGATTCCCGGCAAGCCTGCCAGCTCTTCAATTAACTTGTTGATATATCCGCTATATAAATCCATTAAAAGGGAAAGCCTCCTCCAAGTCCCATACCGCCTGTCATCTTAGACATAGCTTCTGCACTCGCCTCCTCTGCCAGACGCAATGCTTCATTGGCAGCTGCCATAATCAAATCTTCCAGCATCTCCGTATCATCCGGGTCTACCGCTTCCTTATCAAGCTTTACTTTCGTAATCTCCTTTTTACCTGTCACTGTTACTTCTACTACACCGCCGCCGGCTTTTCCCGTAAATTCTTTTTCCTCCAGCTCCTTCTGGCTCTCCTCCATCTGACGCTGCATCCTTTGAGCCTGCTTCATTAAATTATTCATATTTCCGGGCATTCCGCCTCCCGGAAATCCTCCTCGCTTTGCCATGATTACTGTCCTCCTGATTTTTGTGATAATAATTATTTTTGTATATGTTTTATATAAATGTTTATCTTATTGCTTTAATGCTTTTGCTGTTTTAATGCTTTTCTTATTGCATTAATACTGATTTGCTGCTTTAATCTTTTTCTTACTGCTTTAATCTTCCTCTTCAATTTCCATTTGTATGAGCCTGCTAAGATCAACATAGGAATTGTCAAAGTTCTCATCCCTTTGTATGGATTGAATGGTTACCTGAATCTCCTTTCCTGCATGCTCTGAAAGAAGCTCCTCCAAAGTTGTTTTATTTTCCGGATGTTTGGCAAAATAGTCATAGGGCAGCCCGTCTTCCAGAACAACCATCAGGCAGTTATCTCCCCCAAGACTCAGCTTTGCACCCTTTAAATGCTGCTTCATGGGAGGTAAGGTGCGGCTTATAATGGCATCCCATTTGGAAACAATGGCTTTTACATCTTCCGGGATGGCTTTAGGAAGCGGGGGGCGTTCCTTCTTTACCGGTTCCTCCTGTCCGGTAAGCTGAGGCTGACTATAGTTAGCTGCTGCCACCGGAATGCCGTTTTCTACCTTTTCTTCCAGGTCCCTGATACGCTCTAAGAGGCTATCCTGCTTTACTTCCATGGCAGGCCTGCAGACTTTTATCAACGTCATTTCCAAAAGTATTCTTTTTGCCGTGGCATATCTCATCTGCCCGGAAAGCTCAGAAAAAATACGAATATACCGCATAATGGCATTTTGCTCCAGCATATCGGCTTCCTCTTTCAGCAAAGCCATGTTCTCTGCGGAAACTTCTATAATTTCATCTGCATTATCAGAAGCTTTTATTAAAAGAAGATTTCTCAAATACCATATAAAATCCGATACGAACTGGGTAAGCTCCCTGCCCTGCATGACGATTTCTTCCAAAAGGGTGATACAGCCTAATACGTCTTTCTCTATCATATGCCTGAGCATCCTGCTAAATACCCCTCCGTCAACTGCACCCAATACGTCCAGAACCATATCGTAAGTGAGCTTCTCGCCAAAATGGAAGGCAATGCACTGGTCTAACAGGCTTAAGGCATCCCGCATGGAGCCGTCTGCCGCCTTTCCGATATAGCGCAGGGCTTTTTCTTCCACCTCAACCTGCTCCTCTGCCATCAGCTCCTTCAGCCTGTCTGTAATGGTATCTATGGTAATGCGTTTAAAATCATACCGCTGACATCTAGACAATATGGTAATGGGAATTTTATGTGCCTCCGTAGTAGCAAGTATGAAAATCACATAAGACGGAGGCTCCTCCAATGTCTTTAACAGCGCATTGAAAGCGCCGATAGACAGCATGTGAACCTCGTCAATGATATATACCTTATATTTGCCTTCCGCCGGTGAGTAAGAAACCTCATCTACGATTTCCCTGATATTATCCACACCGTTGTTGGAAGCTGCATCAATCTCAATGACGTTCATAGAAGCTCCTGCTGCAATTGCCCTGCAGGAAGCGCATTCTCCGCAAGGGCTTCCGTCTACGGGATTTTGGCAGTTCACCGTTTTTGCAAAAAGCTTTGCAATGGTAGTCTTTCCGGTACCTCTTGTACCGCAAAACAGGTAGGCATGACCTACCCTGTCTGCGGTTATTTGATTTTTTAATGTTGTTACTATATGCTCCTGTCCTTTTACATCTTGAAAGTTATCAGGACGGAACTTTCTGTAAAGAGCCTGATATGACATACTAATCTCCGAAGCTGATGCCTAACATTTTTGCTTCCTGCACAATAGAAGCATCCGGGGCAACGGTTTTTAATTTGCCTGCCACTTCTTCCAACGGCACCCTGATAATCTCCCTGTTTTTAATGCCAACCATAAAGCCATATTGTCCTTCTAAAATAAGCTTTCCTGCTTCCGAACCGAGCCTTGAGGCAAATACACGGTCGTAAGGACAGGGTGTACCGCCTCTCTGAGTGTGTCCCGGTACCGTAACACGCACATCATAGCCTGTCTTTTCTTTGATTTTGTCAGCCACTTCGTAGGACACTGAAGGATATGGATAGTTTTTCATCTTTTCCTTCAGCTCTTTTTTGGAAAGCTTTGCGTTTTCCTTGGAAATCGCTCCTTCCGCTACTGCCAGAATGGTAAATTTACTTCCTCTGTTATGTCTTTCATCAATAGCCTTCACTACTTTATCAATATCATATGGAATTTCAGGAATCAGAATAATATCCGCCCCGCCTGCAATTCCCGCATTCAATGTTAAAAATCCAACCTTATGTCCCATGACCTCTACTATAAATACACGTCCATGGGAAGCTGCCGTCGTATGGATGCAGTCAATTGCATCCGTTGCAATGTTCACTGCGCTCTGGAAGCCAAAAGTCATGTCCGTTCCCCAAAGGTCGTTGTCAATGGTCTTTGGCAGGGTAACCACATTCAACCCTTCTTCCCTTAAGAGATTTGCAGTTTTGTGAGTTCCGTTTCCGCCTAAAATAACAAGGCAGTCCAGCTTCAGCTTGTAATAATTCTGTTTCATTGCCTCAACTTTATCAAGACCATTTTCATCCGGCTCCCGCATAAGCTTAAAGGGGGTTCTGGAGCTTCCAAGAATAGTGCCGCCCTTTGTTAAGATTCCCGAAAAATCATGACTGGTAAGCATCCGGAAATTCCCGTAGATGAGTCCCTTATATCCATCAATAAAACCGTATATTTCCACATCCTGTTCCGCATTTGTAATGCTCTTTACCACGCCTCTCATAGCTGCGTTTAATGCCTGACAGTCACCGCCGCTTGTTAACATGCCAATTCTCTTCATGACTCGTCCTCCTTTAATCGTCCTATTGAAAAAAGTGTTGCAGATAGCTCTGCTTGTATCTGCCGTATTTTATTATATATTATTTTTCTTTTTATCACAACTTAAACTTTGAGATAACCGGTCTTTTCACAAAAACAGAGCGCATAGTCTATTTTCTATACGCTCTGTTTCTATGTTACTTGTCCATCTCCGTCATCCCGCCATCATAATCGCAAATAATTATTTTATCATAATTGTCAAACACATAGATTCCTGATGCTAAGCCGGCTTTTATATCTTTACCTGCCTTTCCCGTAAAATCAATCTTGTGCAACACTTCGCCTGTATCCATATAATAAATATGTGTTTTGTCTGCTGCGTAAAAACAGACCTGTTCGCTGCAGATTACCACTTTATTTTCTCCATTAAAATCTGTACATGTCAATGCATTGCTATTTGTCCTGTCCTTATAAACAACATGGTTCTCATTGATAATAAATCCATCCGCAATTATGTCCTCATGTACAATGCATTCTCCCGTTCTAACCTTATATTCCACCAGTTGAGAAACAGTATCTGTGTAATAAAATACTCCATTACAAAATGACAGGCTTATCCCGTCACAAGTAAATAACAATTCCCTGTTCCCTGTCATAAGATTAACAGCATACACCTCGCCATCAATCGTCATAAAGTAAAAAGTATTCGCATGTACAAAAAAGGAAGACAATCCCAAAAGGTCATAATTTTCATTTTTATGTTTATTTATTCCAAAGATATCCCCTGTTGTTGTTTTAATGGAGCAGGAAAACAATTTCTTTGATGAAAAATCCTCTAAACAAACCCGCACTAACGAGATTTCATCATACTCATTTACCATGTATTTCCCTTCTTTATCCTTGGTCATTTCCAAATAGTATGCATATTGTCTGTCTGCATAAAATGCATTTACAATTTCTTTATTCTCTCTATACGGGTCTTTTACCAGCTCTGTTGTTTCCCCTGTATTTTTGTCTCTTACCATTACATAAGTTTCCAAATTTTTAAACTCGTCATACAGCAGATATTTCTCTGTTTCATAGTTTTCGCTGTTTGCAAAATTAAATATACTTGCATTTGTTTTATCTTCCCGGGCACATCCTGTCATTGTACTTACCCCTAGCAAAAATACGGCAATGCATGAAACCGTTTTTTTCTTGAGGTGAATTATAGGAGACCAGCAATTGGAATACTTATAAATTACATAAATTGAAAGCATCAATATAAACAAAATATCTATCCCTAAGATTATTGCCTTGATTTTGCCTGATAATTGTATAAATGTATAGATTTTTTCTCCGGAGTATTCACTTACATTATAGCTGCTGCCCTTATAAAAACCAGTTCCCAGCAAAGCCCCCAGTGGCCCCGGAAGGCAGTATTTTATATGCGCCGGTGAAATTCCTATATATGTTAAGATGAGGCCGGCAATGGACGCAATCATGGTAAATGAATATTTTCTGAACAAAACCATAAATGCACTTATGATTATACCCCACATAGTGCAGCCAAGAACTTTCCAGAAAAAAATCCCAAGGCCTGCTTCAAACAAGGAAACAGCCCCTGTATATTCCTTAAAAAAATTTAAACTCTGAAGAGGATACTCTCCATGGGTAAACCCATATTTTACTTGTAAAAATGCAATTCTTATAAGGTGTTCCAAAACCACACTGATAACACTGAGCATTATCACTACAAACAGCTTAAAAAGACCTAACTTTCTCTCACCTCTTTGGGAACTGCGAAGCAAAATATCCATCTCGCTATAAATCTCTACCCCAAAGCACACACACGCAATTATCATGGTAAAAATAACGAGAGGAACATCCAGACTTTCTTTAGACAACAATGCATCCCAGGCATTTGTATTAAGAAGATACCGGTTCGTTATGTTTTCCTTTGCTTCTACGTACTGCTCATAAAGCACAAGAAAGCCTTTCTTTCTCTCAAGACATAAATTTAACTCTTCAATTCTTTCCCTGCATTTATCAATGGTAATTTCCCCACGGGAAACCTTCTGATAAATGGTTTGAAATTCACTTTCCATTTCTACATAATTTTGAGAAGTATTATCAAAAAATCCAGAGGTTTTTTCTGTTATTTCCCCCTCTGTCTGATTTATGTAATACGTATATCCTTCAAGATTATTTTCGATATCTGCATTAGCCGGCTTATCATTTAACACAAACAAGATAAAAGCAATTATTTGAAAACCAATCATCAAATGCAACAATTTATGATGCAACAACAACTTTCGAAGTTCATATCTGTTTATATCCATATTTTCACCCCCGATTCCATCTGCGGCTCATAATAGCGGCTCCAACAATCAAAATAATCCCGGAAAAAATATATGGAAGCAGACTGCTGCACACCGGATAATTAAAAAAACTGATAAATTCCTGCTTTATAAAAAGCTTACGTCCAAAAACCAAGGATAAGGGATTCACATACTTTAACCCATTGGAATTTATGGAATAGATTCCTATGATTCCTGCAACACTTATTATATTAACCACAAGTACGGATAAGATGTTCTTACCAAACAGCGAAATTATCATGAAAATAAATGCCATGACATATATTCCAACCAGCCTGCTTACCACACATAGAATATAAAAAGAAATCAGGTTTATATTCAGCAACGTATCTTTAAAACCCTCCAGCATATAAAGCGGTTCTGAAAAAGCAGCCATATCCCCGAAATTAACAAGAAAGAGTATATAATCCTCTGCCGAAAACAATATGCATATGAAAAACACAAATATCATGCATGACACAATTTTTGCTGTAAAAGAAGCCTCTCTTCCTTTCACAGAGGTTTTCAGCAGCAAATGCATTTCCGTTTCTTCTTCTTTTATAAAGACAGAGGAACATCCATACAGGCATAATAATAGAATAATAATTGTGGAAAAATCATAATACAGCAATGCTCTAAATCCATCAGTATTATAAAAACCGGTAAGCTTTCTTTTATAAAAGGCTTTTGCAATCCTGTAATTCAATCTTGCCTCATAAAGGTTATGTTTGTTTTTAAAAAAGGAAATATTAGAAACTGCATTCTGTACCACATGATTTGCATAGTTTTCATATTCCGTTTCATATTCTATATCCCTGATAAAGCACCATTCTAAAAAAAGACAATCACTAAATGAATTATAGGTCATGCACCCTTCCTCAGCCTCCGTAGAATAGGTATTATCGGCAACTTTTTCCCTTAATGGTTCATAAAGTGTCCTGATGTCTTCTAATTTCTTATCTGTTAATTCTCCTTTATATATTTCATATAATTTGTCATAAGCTTCCCGGAAATAGCTTTCACTTAACATGGAAAACGGGGACTGCTCCCTTGATACACTGGCTATTTTTATGGCATTGACAATGAAAAAAATCAATACCATAGCAAACATCGGTTTTGTGAGAAAATGCTTTCTGCTTTCATAATATACTAATTGTCTCATTTCCTATCCCCTTTGCAATAATACAGGAAAACATCTTCCAGTCCTACTCCCGTTGTAATAGCATCTTTTGCCGGCAGTATGTCCGAAACAACTCTTACTCTTGTGTCAGAACCTTCTCTTTTCAAATTACTAACATTGCCAAAATCCAAATCATCCATGGTCTGCTCTTTATTTCTGGTAACCTCCCATACCTTTCCTGTAACGGAATTTTCAAGCTCTTCTATATTTCCCTCACATGCAATGCACCCCTCATCCATAATAATAACCTGATTTGCTATATATTCCACATCCGATACAATATGCGTAACGAGAATGACGGTCCTGTTCTTTGCAAATTTTGAAATCAGATTTCGGAAGCGTATTCTTTCCTGAGGGTCCAGTCCGGCAGTAGGTTCATCTAAAATCAGCAGCTCCGGCTCATTCAGCATCGCCTGAGCAATTCCCAGCCGCTGTCTCATTCCTCCGGATAATGCCCCCACTTTTTTCTTCTTTGCATCAGTTAAGTTAACTTCCTCAATCAGCCATTCCACCCTGCTTTTCGTTTCCTTTTTCGGAATTCCTTTTAAGGCAGCCATATAACATAAAAATTCGTAAACCTGCATTTCCTTGTAAAACTGCGGGTATTGAGGCAAATAACCAATTTTATTTAAAAACTCCCTGCTTTGTGAGCTAACTGGCTTTCCGTCAATGAATATCTGCCCTGAATCAGCTTTTATGATTCCAAGAAGTATTCCAATCAAGGTTGTTTTTCCTGCCCCGTTTTTACCAAGAAGACCGTACACTCCTTCACCAAATTCCATGGAAACGGATTTCAATACTTTTTGCCTGCCATATTTTTTGCAAATATCAATTAATTCTATTTTCATCCTGCACACCTTTTTAAGAAAGTTGATTACAATTGCATAACATACAGCACATCTTTTCCATTTTCCTCTAATGTGCCAAAATAGAGCACTGCTATGTTTTGATTTTCAAATACATATATCCTTGGACTCCTATAGCTTTCGGAAGACAAAGCATTATATGCCCATTCCCCGATAAGCTCACCTGAATTTGTATTATAAAATCTAATATTCCATCCCGTATTTCCATTTTCTTCTGATGAAGCAAGTATATTTCCTTCACTGGAAGAATACAGATTGTTACTTTCCTCTTTGGATTTCAGCTGTATCACTTCGGTCTTATTGTCTGAAAAAGAATATTTCAAAATTTCTCCTGTTGGACTTGTAAATCCGCACTCTTGACTGACAATGGCAAATTTAGAAAAAACATCCATATTTTTATATTCATCTACTGCTTTTTCTACATAAAGCTCTTTTCCATTCAAAGTGACGCTTCCGTATCCAGTAATACTTTCTTCACCATCCTTAAAAGGATAATCCATGCAGGCTGCTCCAAAAATAATTTTGCTGTCATTTTCTCCAAATGCAATTTCATTTGCAATTCGGAATTGAAGCTTATTATCATAAACCAGTTCATTATCCTTTGCACAAAGAATTTCTTCTTTTTCTTTTGTATCAGGATTGCATAAATATAATCCGTTTGAGCTATCCTCATATATGGCCAGCTTCCCATCTGCACTTACTGCAACATCCGTTACAAGAAATGGATCCAATGCAAACATTTCAAAAATATTAATTTTTTTCGATAGATTCAATTGCTTATCAAAATAAAGCACTTCTACCCTTGGCTGTTCTTCATCATTTTCATCATAAAATACAAAACCATCCTCAGACACAGGATATTTTTTTCCCACGATAATAATATTTTTTTCATTACTATATACTTTTATTTCACCCTCTACATAATCACAATCCGGTGATTGTGCCAGTATTTCCCCAGAAACTATATCAATTAAATACATTTGGTCTGTTATGACCAATAATTTATCCTTTCCCTCATATACTATATTTGTAACATCTTCAAATTGGCTTAAGGTATCTTCCAGATTGCTTAAATCAATATCAAAATTCTTTTCTTCCTCCTCTTTTTTTTCAGAAGTAATATTTTCCACTTCTGCATGTTCAGATGTAGTAACCTTCTGCTTATTATTACTGGCGCATCCAGTAAAAAGCAGGACTGCTGCCAGTATGATTATTAATTTTCTTTTCATTTTAATTTTCACCTCGATATAAATGAATGGATGGATACTTCATTGTGCTTATAACATCATCCGGGTAATCCTCCGCATTAACAGGAACTGCAACCGCGTAAAATGATGCATCTGCCACCTGCGATACATCCATATCAAATTCCAGTATACTCATTTTTCCTGTAGCAAGCTCCAGTTCATATACTTCTCCCAACTCATCTGTAAGCAGTTGATGATTTAGATAAAAACAAATCCTGTACTTCACTCCCGGATGTCCCATCATAAGATAAGTAACATGTACCTTATCTTTGCCTAAAATATCTGATTTCCTATCCAATAACATAGAATCCCCATCAATTTTCAAATCATTATACACGTATGTTTCTAAATCCGGCTTTGTCTCACCTGTTATATATTCCATCTCACCTTTATCAATCTCTGTACTTTCCTTACACACTGTTTTCAATAAACATAAATCATCCTCAACCTCTGGCATTTTCTCAGCATTCTCCTGAAACAAAATATCATAGTTTGCTTCTATTGCGTTATGCGACATCCCATAATCAAAAGTATTTACCATATCAGGAATAAAGGAAGGATTTGCAATGCTGTCAATTCTAAGACTCACTTTATCCCCAGCCCTTCCTACTACCGGTATAAAAGAAATAGTAAAACCCACCTCCTGATTTTCACCGCCCTCTATCATATGCATATACTTATACTGTTCTTCTGTATCTTTGATCATATATGGTTGCGGTACTCCGTTCACATATACCAAAAAACCCACACTGGTACATATTCCACTTCCAGCCGTGGTATAAGGTATTTCCAGCATTCCGCCTTTATATGTAAAAGAATAATCTTTCTCATCTGCTGCCCAGCTAACCCCATGCGATAAGGTGCCTATATATTCTGTTGTAGCTGACGATTCATCATCCTCTACATCGGTTTCCATTCCTGCCACATCTTCAGAATTATGAATCACAAATTCATCCGTTGATACGTCTTTTCCGCAGCCAAACAATAAAAGGGTTCCACAAAATAATCCTGCAACTAACATTTTGCTAATTTTCATAATATTTTCCTCCAGACAAAGCACGCTTGCAGAAGAATCTGCAAGCATGCCACTATATTTTTAATTCAAGTCGGTATACGTATATACTGCGTAAGCCTTATATTGACTTCCACCCTGAACACCATGTGCACCATACGCACAAGCAATACCCGGAAGATTAGTCTCCCAATTAAGCGTAATAGATTTTACTCCTCTTTTACTTTTATTCTGAGTGGCAACTACATTTCCACCAGCTGCCTTTTTTAAATCAACTGCCAAAGTTAAATTTGCATTATCCGGATTCTTTGTAACAGATGTTTTTGCAGTGCCTGTGGTTTTCGTGCCGGACAATGTTCCAGTTAAGGTTCCATAGCCTCCTGCACTTGCACTTTTACTAGCAGCAAAGGTAGTTGTCGTGCCCATTGCCCCTGCCATAATTGATGCTGCCATCGCCATAGCGGCAATTCTCTTTAAGTTTTTCTTCATCATAATTTCTCTTCCTTTCGTTTTTAGCTTGCCAATGAAATTAATCCAGCAAGCATTGAAATATTTGTTAACGTGTGACTTGCAAGAATTCCTTTGGTTTTTTACAAAAATTTTGAATGCAGAATTTGCATTTTTGATTGCACATCAATATTCCTTGCCCTTTAGCAATCATAGCTGTCATAATGTATAAAACTCTCTACCCTCTTTTCTTTCATTTTATCTGCCGTCAGACTGTGTCCTGATGCCATTCTTCACCGGAAGTCAGCGCTTTTACTTCCATAAATTCATCTAAAAAATGACCCTGCTTAAAGACATACTTATTGTATCAAATAAAATATCAAAAAAATTTAAGCTGTAATAATTAGTACAGTTTTTTGTAAAAACTTATCTCTTTAAACAAATGCAAAAAACCACTCTCATTCTTTTCTAAATGAAAGTGGCTTCTAATATCCATTCTATTTTTCTACCATATTTCTTTTACTCTTCTTAGACCCTATTCCATATACTTTTAAAAAAGTGAAACAACGATCAGTACACTAGCTGTCAAATGCTCCAAAAAAAGACTTAATCGCTGTCAGAATTTCCTCCGCAACCTTCTCTTTGCTCATAAGTTCCAGCTCCCTGACCCCTTCCTTTGTAATAAGGGTAACGTGATTGGTATCCGTACCAAATCCTGCCCCTTCATCCTTTAAATTATTGGCAACAATCATATCTAGATTTTTTTTATGAAGCTTTTCTTTGGAGTTTTCCAGCATGTTCTCCGTTTCCATGGAAAATCCGCATAAGAATTGATTTTCTTCCTTTGTTTCCCCCAGATATTTTAAAATATCCGTTGTTTTTGTCAATTCTAAAACGATATTATCGTCCTTTTTCTTGATTTTCTCGCTGCTGCTGTTTTTTGGGGTGAAATCCGCCACTGCCGCAACCTTCACAATGATGTCCTGCCCGGCTTTTTCCGCCTTTACCGCTTCAAACATTTCCCCGGCGCTTTCCACTCTTATGACTTTTACAAAAGGGGGCACTTCTACCGATAAAGAGCCTGCAATAAGGGTTACCATAGCTCCCCTCTCCATGGCGCAGCGGGCAATGGCACAGCCCATTTTTCCGGTGGAATGATTGGTGATGAAACGTACCGGGTCAATTGCCTCTCTGGTAGCGCCTGCAGTTACTAAAACCTTTTTCCCAAGCATATCCTTTTCATAACGGATTTCCTTTGCTATATAGTCGAAAAGAACCGTTTCATCCGGCATCTTTCCTGCTCCCGTATCGCCGCATGCCAGCCGTCCTTTCTCCGGTTCTATCACTTCCATGCCATATTTCCGAAGCTTATCCAGATTGTCCTGAACAGTTGCATTTTCATACATATTTGTATTCATGGCAGGGGAAATAAGCTTCTTGCATTTACACGCAAGTGCCGTGGTTGTAAGCATGTCATCTGCAATGCCGTTTGCCAGCTTTCCTATGATATTTGCAGTTGCTGGGGCAACTAACAGTATATCAGCCTTTTTTGCAATGGAAACATGCTCTATCTGAAATTCAAAGTTCCGGTCAAAGGTGTCGATAAGGCATTTGTTTCCGGTCAGAGTCTCAAAGGTAATAGGGTTGATAAAATGAGTTGCATTTTCCGTCATCAGCACATGTACATCCGCATGACATTTTACCAGCCTGCTGGCAAGGCCTGCAATTTTATAGGCGGCAATGCCTCCTGAAACGCCAAGCAATACAGTTTTTCCTTTTAGCATGGCTCTACCTCATCTTCAAACAACCTTCCATATTTTTCATAACGGGACTTTTTCACGATTTTATTTTCTTCATCCACAAACACCACATGAGGCTTGTGCTCCTTTGCCTCTTCCCTTGTAAGTTCACAGTATGCCATTAAAATAATATGGTCGCCTGTCTGTACCTGTCTGGCAGCGGCGCCGTTTAAGCATATCATTCCGCTTCCGGGCTCTCCCGCTATGGTGTATGTCTCAAACCGGTTTCCGTTTTCCACATCCACTATCTGGACTTTTTCATACTCTAAAATATCGGCTGCCTCCATCAGCTCCGGATCCACCGTAATGCTTCCTACATAATGAAGCTCCGCCTGTTTTACAACTGCCCTGTGGATTTTTCCCTTTAACATGGTTACTGTCATATAAAACTCCTTTCTTATCCTGCTGTTTGTCAGCTCATGCAATCGGTAATAAAGTTGTCGATTAAGCGTGTTTTTCCGATGTAAACAGCAATTGCAGTCAATATCTGTCCCTGCACCTTTTCTATCGGCTCCATATTTTCAAAATTTACCGTTTCCACGTAATCAATTTTCGCCAAAGACTCTGTTTCCAGTATTTTTATGATTTCCGCCTTTATGACAGAGGTATTCTTTTCGCCTGTGTCTATCAGCTGCTTTCCTGCTTTTAAGGCTTTATTTAAAATGACGGCAGCCTTTCTTTCCTCCTGATTTAAGTAGGTATTCCTGGAGCTTTTGGCAAGTCCGTCCTCTTCCCTTACTATGGGGCAGGCAATGATTTCAAGGTCAAAATTTAAATCCCGCACCATCCGCTTAATCACTGCCAGCTGCTGGGCATCCTTTTGTCCAAAGTAAGCTTTGTCAGGAGCTACGATATGAAACAGCTTGGATACTACAGAGCATACTCCCTGAAAATGGGTAGGCCTTGTTTTTCCGCATAGTCCTTTGGTAAGCCCATCCATATTCACGTAAGTACAGTAATCCTTTGCATACATTTCGTCCGGCTCGGGATAGAAAATCAGGTTAGCCCCTGCTTCCTCACAGACTGCCGCATCCCGGTTTATGTCCCTTGGATAGCTTTCCAAATCTTCTGTAGGGGCAAACTGGGTGGGGTTTACAAAATCACTGACCACTACCCTGTCATTTTCCTCTGCTGCTTTTACAATAAGGCTTTTATGGCCTTCGTGCAGAAATCCCATGGTAGGCACCAGACCCACTGTCAGGCCTTCTTTTTTCCATTCCTTTACCTGTTTCCTTACTTCTTCTATTGTTTTTACGATTTCCATACTGTTTCCTCCGGCTTGTTTCATATGTTATATACCGCTATCCTGTTAATTTCTTTTTTTTTGCTATTATTTTTGTTGTCTTGTTAATGTTTCTTAATTGATTCCTTAATATAATTTTTCTATAACAGATTCATCTATTTTAAATGTGTGCTCTTTTGCCGGGAAGGTTCCTTCCTTTACCTCTTTTACATAATCCCGGAAGCCGCCCTTCATTTCCTCTCCCAGCGTGCGGAATTGTTTTACGAACTTTGGCACAAAATCCGAGTACAGTCCAAGCATATCCTGATATACAAGCACCTGCCCGTCGCAGCCTGCTCCTGCTCCGATTCCGATTGTAGGAATCTGTATATTTTCCGTAATGAATGTGGCAAGCTTTTCCGGAATGCATTCTAACACCACTGCAAATGCTCCTGCTTCCTGAACTGCCCTTGCCTCTTCCAACAGTTTTTTTGCTGCTGCCTCCTGCTTACCTTGAACGGCAAATCCCCCAAAGGCATTGATGGACTGAGGAGTCAGTCCAAGGTGGGCGCAGACGGGAATGGAAGCATTGACAATGGCGCGAATCTGTTCACAGACCTCCATGCCGCCCTCCAGCTTTACCGCGTTGGCGTGTCCTTCCTTTATCAAACATCCTGCATTGACAACTGCATCATAAACAGAGGTCTGATAGGACATAAAGGGCATATCCGCTATGACCAGTGTTTCTTTTGCGCCCCTTGCCACTGCTTTTGTATGGTGTATCATGTCTTCCATAGTGACGGAAAGGGTGTCTTCATAGCCAAGGCATACCATGCCCAGAGAGTCCCCTACCAGTATGGATTCCACACCTGCTTCTTCCACAAGCTTTGCAGTGGAATAGTCATATGCGGTCAGCATAGTGAGTTTTTCTCCGTTTTCCTTTGCCTTTTTAAATGTATTCACTGTTGTTTTCATAATTTCACTCCTTTATTTGAATCTATTTTCTAATTCTCCGTAATCTCTGTCCGGATGTTTTTCTTCTGCAAGCTCTATTAAAATTCTTCCAAGACTTTTGTAGACTTCTCTGTCTTTTTCGGACAATTCCTCCAAATGCCCGGAAACTGTGGAAACATCATTTCTTTCTATAGGACCTGTAAGGGCTTCTTTTGTTCCCTTCCGGAGGGCATTTTCTAAGTTGCTTAAGACTAACGGTCCTAAAATTTCACAGGAATCTTTTTCGGAAAAACCGCACTGTTTTAATAGTCTCACGGAAATTTCCAGCAATGCCAGCATATGGTTGCTTGCCATGCTCGCTGCGGCATGGTATTTTCTTTTATTGGTTCCTTCCATTTCAAATACCTTGTGTCCCAGCTGTTTAAAAAGAGGCGCTATGGTATTCACCGCATCTTTGTCCCCTTCTATGGTGAGCACAGCCTTATGAAATTGTAAGTAAGCTGAAAATTTATTATCGAATGGATAAATCGGATGAATGGAGCAGGCAAAAGCACCTGTTTCCTTTCTGTCAGAAAAAACATCGCATGACAATGAGCCGCTAAAATGACATATTGTTTTGTCCGCAATTGGATATGCTGCAATTTCATCCCATATGTGACCGATGACTCCGTCAGGGGTCGTTATGAAAAGGGTATCGTTTGCACAAACCAATTCCTTTAATGTGTAAAATTCTTTTGTTCCGGTAAACCGGCAGGCTCCTTCTATGCTCTGTCTGGTTTGGCTGTAAAAGCCTGTTATGGGGATATGGTGTTCCTTCAGGTATTTGCCCAGGGTAACACCTACCTTACCGGCGCCTATAATTCCTATTTTCATGCTATCACCTCCATGTTTGGGGTGCAGCACACTCTCATTGATGCAGTTTCTTCCGAATACCACTCAAGGAGACTATAACATAGGGTTGGGAAAGTTGCAATTGGAATTTTTGATTCTGATAAATTCCGATAAATTTGTGGTAACAGTTCAGTCCTCGGTTTTCCCTGCACAGGAATCAGAAATGGCTGCAGGCAGAAAATGTTTCTACGTGGCCACGCTCCCGCTCTGATAAAAACGCAGCAGTGCTAAGCTCGAAAATACCTCGCTAAGCGCTGGCGTTTTTATAAGGGCCACTTAAGAAATCATTTTCTGCCTGCAGCCATTTCTGATTCCTGTGCAGAGAAAACCGAGGACTGAACTGTTACCAGAAAAAACCTATGCTAATTGCAATCCAGCCAGTTCCTTGACCTCTTCAAGCGGTAAGTCTGTATCCTCTGCAATTTCTTCAAGTGTCTGCTTTCCTCTTGCAATCAGGCGGCGAGCAAAAGCCTTTTTCTCCTCCGTAATCCTTTTTTCTGCTAAATCTTCAAATATCTGACACATAATTTCCTGACCTCCTTCCGTCTCCTTAAAATATTTCACCTGCTTTGCCAATATCGGATAAAACATATCGACAGAATTTAAACATCTAAAGTCATGCATCAATTCTCCAACCGGATCACTGTCATCTTTATAGCTGCCATTCACGTATATAATGTGTGAACCATCATTAAAGTATGCGCCGGTCTCTTTAATCGTTCTATTGACATGATACAAAGAACACCCTGCTCCTATCACATCATTTGCAGTTATAAATATCACATAAGAAAATTCCTCGGGAATCCGGCTTCTGAAGAGTTATTTTAAAGGAACGATTTCCAGCCAGTAGCCATCAGGGTCAGTAATAAAGTAAATTCCCATTTCTTTGTTTTCAAAGCATATGCAGCCCATTTCTTCATGAAGGGAGTGAGCCGCTTCAAAGTCGTCTGTCTGGAAAGCAAGATGAAATTCGCATTCACCCAGGTTATATGGCTCTGTCTTGTCTCGCAGCCAGGTTAATTCCAGTTCAAAATCGGATTGTTCGTTTGCTATGTAGACGATTTGAAAAGAGCCGTCAGGAGCTGTGATTCGGTGTTTTTCTTTGAGACCTAATGCTTTTTCGTAGAAGGTCAGGGATTTTTCTAAGTTCAGTACGTTGTAGTTTTCGTGTATCATTTTGAAATTCATTTTGATTCCTCCGTTTTCATCTCGTCTAATATTATTTTATCTATTTTCTTCTCATTACATCCAACTGTATATTTTCCATTGTATTCGAGAATTAAATTCATGCTTTTTGGATGTTTTTTAATATAATCTTTCAAGCCTTTTGATTTTCTTTTTCTATATATAAAATACCAAAAACGATATTGCCATTTCAATATTTTCTTTTCTTTATCTTCAAAGTTATCTATTATGTTTTCTAACTCTTCATCAGTTTCTTTTATATTGTAGAACTTTGAATTTAAATTCCATTTATCTAAATTTAATATTGCCCAAAGTGCCTTAATTTCATCTTTATAATAAAATATTTTCACTTTCTCAATTTTTAAACATTCTATAATTTTATTGCTATATCTTTGGCTTGGTTCTAATTCTTTCAACACATTAATTATTGTCATGGTAATTCCTAAGAGGTGAAAAATAATTCCTATATTCACAAAATTCACTTCACCATGAACGCAGATTAAAGAGATTATCTCAGTTAGTACGTAAAATATAATACCCATAACCCAATCAGAAAATGTTTCCTTTAGTTTTTCATTCGATTTAATGTAATTATACTTTTCCAAAAGATAAGGTAATAAAAAACATGAATAAGCAAGAATATAAAACATTACACTAAATGCTATAATCACATAAACAGAAATCATGTTATCTTTTTTTAAAACTAAATATAAACCTAAAATACTTGCAGAAACACCTAAAAAATATACAATCGCCGAAATGATTATTCCAAAATTTATCGCCGTTTCTTTCTTTGTTCTCTCCCAATCATATTTTAACAGCAATCCCAAACAATCCAAAAGCCTTATTTTGTTCTTTTCTAAATTACCTTCACCTTTTTCTATTCTGTCTATTATCTTCCAAATATGTTGGTCTCTAGAAAAATCCAAGTTTAAGGAATTGGGATATTTATCATAACACTTCCCATAGTAATTTAGCCGCAATTTCAAACGATTCAATAATTCTTTTATTTTCTTTGGTTTCTTTTCTCTTTCTATTGCCTGAGCAATCTCAATAATATCTCTTCTCCAAACGCTCCTTTCGTTCGTAATGTACTGCAACTTGTTATTTTTGTTCTGAACAATCATTTGAATAATTGCTACAAGTACTACTGATGATAAAATTATTTCCAGCATTTTCTTATCTCACCTCTTATGTACAGCCTTTTGCGGATCATCTCATATTTTACAAAAAAGTGCCTCAATCCAAACACTGTTTTGAGGCACTTTATCATATGTGTATATTTTTTCCGTTAGTTTAAAAATTCTTTTATCTTTGCATAAACACCCTTGCCGTCAAGCCCATACTTTTCCACCAGTATCTGGGCGGAGCCGGATTCGCCGAATACGTCGTTGATGCCGATTTTCAATACTCTGGTAGGAGCTTTTTCGGAAAGCACGTCGCATACTGCGCTGCCCAGACCTCCGATTACGGAATGTTCTTCTACGGTAACGACTCTTCCGGTTTCTTTTGCTGCTGCTATAATCAGGTCTTCATCCAAAGGCTTGATTGTATGAATGTTGATGACCTTTGCGTTTATGCCGTCTGCTTTCAGCTTTTCGGCTGCTGACAGGGCGCTTTCCACGCAAATGCCGGTGGCAACGATGGTAAGGTCGTCGCCTTCCTTTAAAACTACGCCTTTGCCAAGCTCGAATTTATAATCCGGTCTGTCATTGATAATAGGTACCGGGGAACGACCAAAGCGCAGATACATGGGGCCGTCATATGCCACTGCCGCTTTGGTGGCTTCTGCCGCTTCCAGTGCATCGGAGGGGCACACCACTACCATATCCGGAATGGCGCGCATCAACGCAATATCTTCATTGCACTGGTGGGAAGCGCCGTCTTCGCCTACTGTGATTCCGGCATGGCTTGCGCCGATTTTTACATTTAAGCGGGGATATCCCACGGAATTTCTCACCTGTTCAAATGCCCTGCCTGCTGCAAACATGGCAAAGCTGCTTACAAAAGGAATCTTTCCTGCCGTTGCCAGTCCTGCTGCAATGCCTACCATATTGCTTTCCGCAATGCCGCAGTCTATATGCCTGTCGGGATATGCCTGTTGAAACATGCTTGTTTTGGTAGCGGCAGCAAGGTCTGCATCCAATACTACCAGATTGGGATACTGGGCGCCAAGCTCCACAAGCGCTTTTCCATAACCTTCTCTTGTGGCCGCCTTTTTTACTTCTGACATAATGCTTCACCTGCTTTCTCTAACTCAGACATGGCCTGGGCAAACTGCTCATCGTTGGGAGCCACTCCATGCCAAGAGGCTTGATTTTCCATAAAGGAAACTCCTTTTCCTTTGATTGTTTTTGCAATAATGGCTGTCGGCATGCCTTTTGTCTGCCGTGCCTCCAAAAAGGCGGCGCGCATTGCGTCAAAATCATGCCCGTCTATATTGATTACATGGAAATTAAATGCTTCAAATTTTTTATCAATGGGATAAGGTGAGCAGACTTCTGCTATGTCGCCATCTATCTGCAGACCGTTATTGTCTACGATTACAACTAAATTATCCAGATTCTTGTGTCCTGCAAACATGGCGGCTTCCCATACCTGCCCTTCCTGAATCTCGCCGTCTCCAAGCAGGGTATAAACGCGAAAGTCCTTTTCATCCATTTTGCCTGCAAGCGCCATGCCAACAGCAGCGGAAACACCTTGTCCCAAAGAACCGCTGGACATGTCCACTCCCGGAGTATGCTGCATGCACGGATGTCCCTGAAGGTAGGAGCCAAGCTTACGAAGGGTTATCAAATCTTCTACCGGAAAAAAGCCTTTATGTGCCAGAGCGGCATATAAACCCGGCGCCGTATGTCCCTTGGACAGCACAAAACGATCCCTTTCCTCCATATCCGGATTTGCAGGATCTATGTTCATTTCTTCAAAATAAAGATAAGTAAAGATATCCGCCGCCGAAAGCGAGCCGCCGGGATGTCCGGCCTTAGCGCTATGTACAGACGCCACAATACCTTTGCGAACTTCATTTGCCACTTTTTGAAGCTCTAAATTATCCATGATGTTCCTCCTAAAATTCATTCTCAACCTTGTAAAGCATATCACAATTTCTAAGGATTGAAAACGTTTTTTTAGAAAATTCGCTATATTTCCTGTTCTTTCCACGATTTTGTGCTGAGGGACCTCTATTCTTCCCCATCTTATATAAAAAAATGTAACAGTTCCGCCTGACTCTATCTATCCAGATCCGTTTCCGTCACAAGACAGGCAGAGCTGTTACCAAAACTCTATATTTTACATTAAAATACCGTGCATTTTACTTCGAACCACACCCATACACGTTACCTTTACAGTTAACTCCGCCCAGGCACCCTCACGGCACATGGGAGATTCCACTTAGTGCTGCTTTGTTCCCAACCTGACACGGTTCACGGATTCCCATTGCGTAAGACCCAAACTTCAACGCCACTTATAAAGGGCAGCTATACAAGCTAAAGCCCTCCGTAAAACATCACCCCTACTAGAGCGGATTGTAGGTACAAGGCTCCGCTACTGCCCCGGCTGCACGGTTTAAATAGTATATCGTTTTTTCATTGATTTGTCAAATTTAAATACTCTTAGGACCCGCTAATATTTCCCTTCCCACATACATGCTGCGGTCACGTTTTGTAAGAATGGTCCATTTTACCAGAGTAATCTTATTATTTTCCAACTCCAGCGCAGTAATGCAGCGGGGATGGACGCAGCTTCCGTCGTTGTAGTAAGGCGCTTCTCCTTCTTCAGGAAGATGGGGACGATGGGTATGCCCTGCAATGAGCATCTGGTTTTCCTCTTGTACCCAGTTTATAAGCCTTTTTTCCACCTTTTTTTTCTTTTTTTCGTTTTTTGCCGCACTGGTGGGGTCATGAAATCCCAAAAGCTCCAAGGGCTTCCATACATAGCGGACTAAAAATCTGCCAAGTCCCCAAAGAGTATCGTTAATCAAATCCCCCTGATGTCCGTGGGTTAAAAAGATTCTTTGTCCATTTTCCCGGTTTTCCAGCGCGATTCCTTCATAGACCTGTAAATCCGGAAACAGATTGCAGTCTTCTCTGCAGTTTTCACAATAATAACTGCTGCAATTGCAGTTACAGAATTTCTGGCCTTTTTTCTTTTTATCATGGTTTCCAAACAGCATATACAGCCTTCCCTGTTCGTAAAATTTTGACATTAGCCAGAATGCATTGCTGTGTATGGAGATAATCTGTTTTAGATTTCTGTTTTCCCAAAGCTCGTCGCCGTCTCCCAGTTCTATATAGGTGAAACCGTTTTGATAGTAATAGGTAAGCGCTCCAAAAAATAAATGCTGATTGGGGAGAAAATTATCTCCCCAATTGCCGCAGCCTCTATGACAATCGCTCATAAAAACAATTTTGCTATGGCTGTCATAGGTAAGGACCTTCGCATTTTGAAACACTTTCGTCAGTCTTTTCATACTCATAATCTATCACAAACATTTCTGCACGGGCATTTGGGCTTCTGGCAGCATTTTCTGAACTTTTCCAGTTTTCTGTTTTTCCTGCCCAGTCTTCCCACACAAAGAAGCAATTTGTAAATTCTTGGATAACAGCAGCGCAGATAGTCTATTCTATCAAGACTGGTACAAAAATATTTTGTAAGTTTTTTGTAAATACAGCAGTTTCTTCTGTTCTTCCATTGTGCCAGCCACACAAGGCATCTCCATTTCCTTCTTGGCTGCCTGCATTTTGGAACAGTAAAGTAAATGATTACCGTCAGGTTGCACACACAGACTTCATGTTTTGCATAGCCCAGACGATAAAGGCCTTCCAAAAACGCATTCCGCATTTCCCGATTCGGAAAAGTAATTTTCACTTCCATGGAAAGCTGCCTTGGGGATGAACATTCTCCTAACAGGAAACCTGCAAGCCACCAGTGAACTGCCGACCTTTTGCACAATGTCCTGCCATTTTTCTTTAAAACAAATTCCATCGGGAGCATTTCTTCATCTGTAACACTTTCGTACATGGTGCCTGTAAAGATGCCGGGCAGGTCAATTTCATCCTTTGCCACATAAATCCCCACTTCACCGCCTGTTGACATGCCGTACTGGCCTTTCCAGAATTCAATCAGCCATTCCCTGCCGTCATAATAAAAGGGAACCGGCTCACAGTCAAACACCATATTCATGGAAACGGCGGACTCGTCATAGAAACGACAGTACCCCATATCCCTTTGCCAGATATAATACCCGGATATGAAAATATCCTGCTTTTCACAGTATTCATACCCAAAGGGCTCCAGTACGCAGTTTAAGTCCCTTATTTTTTCTTCCTTGCACCTTCTGCATACACATTTCATGGCATGGCGCTTTTTCAGATAGCAAATAAGGCAGATAAGCAGAATCACCAGTATAATACCAATTCCTACATACACATATTTCATAGCATACCTCTGATATGATAGCTTCTTTCCTATTAGTATATGGAATACTGCAAAATTCGTGTTTCTTCTTGCTTTTTTTATTGTATTTTTGCGGATATTGACGGATTGTTTCCGGACAGAAAATCAAATGTATTTATTATTCCGTTATTTGTATAAGAGTTTTTACATCAAAAAATATAAGAACCGGGAAGGAAAAATAATTCCTTTTCGGTTCTTATATTTTAGACAACAAATCTTAAATTTTAATTATTTTCCAAAAAGCCATTTCCAAAATTGGATAAAACATAAATTCATGACATATGCCTCCTTCACAAAATAGTTTTCCTTTTTGTGAAGGTAAAAACATTTCACAAAAAAGAACCTACAGCTAATTTAAATAACTATAGGCTCTCTTTCCATAAACTCCCGTTTATTGTCGAGTTCTGTCGATAATTGTCGACAAAAATACTGTTACTTCTTTTTTATCATGTTTACTAAACAAATGGATATTGTAAAAAATGGGGCTTTGTAATCATACCTGACGGAGCCTCCATATTTTTTTAATACCTGCTCAATATTCAACATGCCGAATCCATGATTATCTTTATCCTTTTTTATAGTAAGAAATTTATTCCCGTCTATGTTCGGTTCCTGATTACAGGGGTTTCTCACATAAATAAAGTAGGTAGGGGGCAGTCCTTTTATCAGAACTGTAACTTCTTTTTCTTCTCCTTTATAAAGCCTTGCAGCCTCTAAGGCATTTTTTAACAGGTTTGAAAACAAAACACATAAATCCATGTCCGAAATGGTTGTCTCCTGAGGAAACTTTCCCTGCCAGCCCAGCCTCACTTCCTCTTCCTGCCGGAATACATCCGCAGCCACAATATCTATCGTATCATTTCCCGTAAGAATCCTTTTAGTAAAATTCCTTGCAATGCCTGTCATTTCCTGCACATATTCTATTGCCCTTTCATTATCACCGTCCTCTAAGTATCCGATAAGACAGGCAAGGTGATTGAGCATATCATGCCGGAATTGTTTCGTTTCACTATCCTTTTGCAGCAGCTCCTTATAATATAGTTCCTGCTTGGTTACATATTCCTTATAGGACTTTGCTTTTTCTTTGTATGTTTCCCTTTCATTAATGGATTTCAAATTTACAAAACAGATAATGAAAAAAGGAATACTGCTTACAGAAACAGCAATTAAAGGCTTTTTCAGCAAATCTGCATCTGTTTTCAGCATGCCATAACTATATTGAATAGTATATAAGTAAAACATCATGCCTAATAATCCCATAAATACCAAAGTTACATTTTTGGCAGAAAAGTAAAACCGGTTTTTCTTTTTATGTAATAATCCCTCTGCAATCAATATACATATTCCGGAAAAAATATTCATTAAAAAGCTGGCTGTATCTTCACTTATTTCTCTAAACAGATTGGGACCTAACAATAATTGCAGCATTCCATTCAAAATAATTTCAATAGCCCCTACCATAATAAATGCTAAAATTACCAGAAAAGTATCCTTTTTTCTTTTTAATGCAAGAAAGATATTAACAATCAGAAAAAAAGAAATCAGCAAAGCAATATTTTCATTTCCTCTCCATATTACTGCATACCCACTGATAAAAACGATTGCAACCACCGAGGGCACCCACTGCATTTTCTTTCCCTTTCCCAAGCAGTTAAAAATGCCAAACACAAATATATTCAGCTTTAAAAACTCTAATATGTAATTGCTGACCCAGTAAAAAATATCCATTCCTAATCCCATATAATTCTTGCCCTTTCCGTTTTATAAGAATAGTAAGCCTCCTTAATCTGCCGCCTTTTCCGAACAGCAACAGGAAGCTCCTTTCCATTTTTCAAAAAAACCCTGTCTTTGATTTTATCCACATGCGAAAAGTTCACAATATAGTTTTTATTGCATCGGTATAGCCCCGGATAATTTCCCATGCACCATTCCTTCAGGGATACGTTTGTCACAATATATTCTTTTTCAAAAAAGACCGCTGACTGGTCCCCCAAAGATTCTATATAAAAAATTCTCGGAATATCAATCTGAATTACTCTGTCCTGAAACTTAACAATCTTAAAATTTCTTTCCAGTATGGCATCCATTGCTTCATAAAGAGCTTCTGCAATATCTTCCTTTTTAAAAGGCTTTAATAAATAGCGAAAGGTCTTTACTTTAAAAGCGTTTTGCACATATTCAATATGAGCCGTTAAGAAAATGATTTTTACATCATTCCATTTCTCGGAAGCTTTTTTTGCAGCCAGCAAACCATTCATTTGAGGCATATCAATATCAAGAAATAAAATGTGAATATCTTCTTCACACTCCAAAAGCCTGACAGGACTGATATAGGGAAATATCTTGTATGTTATTTCCTTTCTGTCCATTAAGTAATGTATTCGTTTATACAATCTTCTGACAATAATTTCCCTGTCATCACAAATCGCAATATGAAGATTGTTTCCTTTATTCAGGAAAAGCATTTCATATTCTTTTTCCATAATATTTTCCTCTTTTCCCATCATACAACAAAAAGCCTCTTATTTCATCCAGAAATTTCCAATTACTACTCAATATTGTATGAAAACTTTAATATCTCTTTTGTTTATTTCTTTAAATTAATTGAAAATTTACGAATATTAAAATCCATTTTTTCTTTCGGAAATTATTCCAATTTTCTTTACAAAATATTCTAAATGGAATATTTATTACACTTAATTGAACTAAAATACAGGAAGGGACTATACAAATGAAAACACGATTAAAAGAATTACGAATGGAAAAAAACTTAACACAAACCCAACTGAGCATGTACACACATATTTCCCAATCCTCTTTATGTAAAATGGAAACGGAAAGTGCAAATGTAAATGGAAGCCAGATTGTGGCATTATCCTGCTACTTTGGCGTATCAACCGATTATTTTTTATGTCTGACAGATGAAAGGCTTCCGGTAAATGTAAAAATCTCCATCCAAAAGGAAACCTGTGCCTTTTCCAAGCTTTTTTATTATTATAGTAAATTAAATCATATTGACAAGGAAATTGTGTTAGATTTAGTCTCAAAACTGGTTAAAAGAGAACAGAAACAGAATTAGATTTTAATAGTTCATTCTTTCTATTTATCATATCTTGCTATATTCATTTTCAGTTTGCAAACTGAATATCTGTTTTTCGTGGAAGCTGTCTTCCGTGAAATCCCCAAAACAGGAGACTGATATAAGTCTCCTGTTTCACATTTAAAAAATTAAAAACAGGATAGAATCTCTATATTCCAAATCAAAAACCCCGCAGCATGCTGCAGGGTACCTGATCCCGGAAACATTCATCAAATATCCATGAATGCCTGTCTATTTTCCTCATTGTCCGGGAGTATATACGGCTGACTGTCACCAATCTGTTCTTTCTCTGTCTCTTCCATGGGCTGAAAATTCCTCCACCACCTGACAGCCATGCCCACCGCCCGGAAAACCTCATCAAGCCCCAAAGCAATCCAGACGCCCAACAATCCCATGCCCAGGGGAATTCCCAGCAGAAAGCTGAATCCTACCGCAAAGAACCACATGGAAAACAATCCGATATATAAAGGAAAGTTCACATCTCCCATTGCCCTCAGTCCGTTTACCAGAACCAGATTTACGCTCCTTCCCGCTTCCAGTAAAAATTCACTTCCAAGCACCATGACTCCCAGTGCAATGATTTCCCGGTCCTTTGTAAAAATTCCCATCATGGGCTGCCGGAGGAAAAAGAGCCCCAGAGTTATAAGCATACTTATAAATAGGGAAATCTTTGTGGAAAAAATACCGATTTCATATGCCTTTTTCCGTTCCTTTCCACCAATTTTCCATCCGATAAGTATGCCGCTGCCCTGTCCCACAGCCATAGCAAATAAATAAACAAAGCTGACAATGGTATTGAGATATGAATAAGTGGTAACCTCTTCCACCCCGATTCTTGTAATAATGGCCATAATGCACAGCCTTGCCATGGTATAGGAAAATTGTTCCCCTGCCGCCGGCATTCCATATTGAAGAATCACTTTTAACACAGCCTTATTTTCAGCCCAGACCGTTCCCTTATAAAAACCGGGCATAATCTTTTTTCCCAAAAAGAGCATAAAAGCCACACAGCCTGCCAAATTACAGAAAACAGTTGCAATTGCAGCGCCTGCCACTCCCAGAGAAGGAAAACCAAGCTTCCCGTAAATCAATATATAATTCAGCACTATATTAAATAAGTTGGCAAATACTGAAATGAGCATGGTTTCCTTCGTTTTCCCGTAAGAACGTAAAAAGGAAGAAACTGTCATACTGATGAACTGGACAAAAAGGGAGCCCCCGATAATGACCATATAATCTCTTGCAAATTCATACATAACCGGGTCGATTCCCATCATTTGAAACAGCAGCGGATAACCAATCACAAGGAAAACGCTGAAACAGCTTCCCAAAATTCCATTTACAAAGATTCCTGTAAAAATCAGGGACTTTATATCCTTTTGCCCTTTATTGGCGCCAATGTACTGGGCGCATAATATGCCGCTTCCTGCAGTAATTACTCTTTCAATTACCAGAAAGGAAAATAAAATCTGGTTTACAATGCCCACTGCCCCCACTGCATGGTCCGAATAACCGGACAGCATCAGCACATCTGCGCTCCCCATCAGAGAAAACAGCACGCTTTCTAAAAATATAGGCCATGTTAAATTCAATAATGTTTTCTTGTCTTCCATAACAGTATCGCTCTTTTTCGTTTTATTTTATGATATAATACTATACTCAAATGGTTTTTTCTAGTATAATAAAGTCAAAAAATAACACAAAGCTATTTTTATGGGCTTTCACACAAAATAATGCAATTATTCTGCAGGAGCTGTTATGCACAAACAACACTATTACAATTATAAAGAAAAACGAAAACACGGCAATATTCAGTTTCCCTTTACCATTTACAAATGTATGATTCCTGACTATTTTACCTCTTACCCCATCCACTGGCATCCGGAAATGGAAATTATTTATGTGGAAGAAGGTATGTGTGAGATAACCTTAAATCTGAAGTCATACCGCCTGGAAAAAGGGGATATTCTGTTTATTACTCCCGGACTTCTTCATTCCATCGAGGAAAATAACTTGATTTCCTCTGTTTATTATAATATTATTTTTGATTTTTCCCTGCTTTTATGCAAAGAAGCCGATATTTGCAACACCCGCTACCTGCTTCCCTATGTGGAGGGAACCGCCCTGCTTCCTTCTGTTTTAAAGCCTTCCATGAAGCATTACAGTCAAATCAAAAATTGCATGGAAAATCTCATAAAGGACCGAAAAATAAAGGAACCGGGATTTGAGCTCATTACAAAATCCCGGCTTATGCTGCTATTTTACTATTTAGAGCCGTTAAAACGGCATGTTGACGCAGAATATCTCAGAGAAAACTCCTCTAAAATCCAGCAGATAAAACAGATTCTTTTTTATGTGGAAAATAACTATTCCAACCCGATTACCATTGAAGAGGCAGCTTCCCTTTGCAATTTCAGTCCTTCTTATTTTATGAAATTTTTTAAAGCCTCCACGGGAACTTCCTTCTTGCAGTATGTAAAAAATTATCGACTGGAAATGGCAGCCAGCCTGCTTCTGAATACAAATTATTCCATATTGTCCATTTCGGAAGAGGCAGGATTTCGAAACCATTCTTATTTTATACGGGCTTTTAAGGAAAAATTCGGGAAGACCCCAAAAGAATACCGAAAACCGCCCGCCACATCAATACAGCAGTAAAGCAATCCCAAATGCCATAATAAACTGCACGACTGTTGACACCAACCACATTCCAAGACATGCCAGCACGCGCACTCCTGTTGACATTTTCGTATTGGAAGCCACTGTTACCATGGCAGCGGCAATTAAAAACTGAACCATTCCGCCCACTGCTCCGCCGATCAGGAAAAAGAAATCTATCGCATGCAGAACAATAAAAACCCATGTCCATCCAGGCATCTTGGGGGGAATATATTCTTCTCCCGTAGCACAATCTCTGCCATCATAGCTCAGAACCGGAGCGCCGAACTGTCTGATATGCAGTATTGCCTCTTTTCCTTCAATCATTATGGAATAATTTGATTCAGTGAAATTTGATTTTCTTTTGAAACTATTCAATGCCACTGGCTCAGCACGGTTTACGGATACCTTATTCTTTTTCAATTCAATTCTGTATGGAATGCCTTGTGCTTCAAAATTCCAAACCATTTCTTTTGCTGCCATTTTTTCCCCTCTTCTTTTCTTAAAATTTTGTACTATTATACGATATATGTTTTACATTTTATCATGAGTTTCTTCATAATTCAAGTCCGGGTGTTTAGAACTTACTTGGTGGAGCCATAATAGTAAGGAATTAGTACGCAAAAAAATTTTTTCAAAAAAATTAGCACTCACCTCTTGACTCTGCTAACAATATGTGTTATATAATAAATATAACAAATAAAACATTTATCACTGCCGAGATAAATCGGCAGCCAACAATAAGGAGGATGAATATTATGTTAACACCAAGTATCTTTTCAAATAATTTTATGGACGATTTTTTCCGGGATGCTTTCGGAGGCTTTGGGAGAATGCACCATAACAGCATGAACAGCCTGATGAATACGGATGTAAAGGAATATGACGATAAGTATGAAATGGCATTGGAGCTGCCCGGCTATAAGAAAGAGGATATTCAGGCAGAGCTGAAGGATGGTTACCTTTACATTCAGGCAAAGCATAATGAAGAAAAAGACATTAAGGACGACAATGGCAAATTTATTCACAAGGAACGGTTTACCGGCAAATGCCAGAGGAGCTTTTATGTAGGAGAGCATGTAAAGCAGGAGGATATTCAGGCAAGCTTTGAAAACGGCATTTTAAATCTTCAGATTCCAAAGGCTCCTTCTGTTCCGGAAGTGGAGGAGAGGAAATATATTGCAATCCAGTAATTCATTATTTCTATCATAAAATCAGGAGCATTTTCCTGAAAGATAAAAAGAGTCCCGTAAGGATTTTTTTCCAAACCTTACGGGGCTCTTTTATTGAAGGGCTCCTTTTACTGTCTTTCTTCGCAAAACTCCCTGTTCATTCTTATTTGCAAAGGAACGAAGTCTTGCTTCCAAAAGAACTTTCCTGCCTTCCGGATTTCGGGTATATACCAGCCTGTATTTGCCAATGCTTTTTTCCAGACGTCTTAAAAACAACTCTCCGTCTTCCTTTCGTTTTCCAAACAGTTCCGGAACACAGTAGTATTCACTGATTTCAGGAGACATGCCCTCTGCTTTTAATAAATAACGCTGATTATCCACCACTGCAAAAAATTCCGCCAGACTTTGGGCAAATACATCCTTTTCCCGTTCTGTTCCGCCTTCCAGATATGCCTGACAGGAAAATCCATCCCGTTCCTCCGTCATGACTTTGGTTCCCCCTGATGTAATGGCGCCTATGTCCTTTAAAGCCAGAAGAATTCCTTTTCCAATGGATTTCATATAACGCTCCGGTGTTATCATTTTAGAAATCCTGATCATTTGTCTGACAAAAGGTATGAAGACAGCCACCGAAAGGATTCCGCATAAAAATCCTGCAAAGCCGTTTTTGCTTCCTATGCCGAATATTCCAAGGACAACAGCTGTAATAAAAAGTAATATTCCCCATAAAGCGCCTCGTATAATGGCTCCTATAAGACGTATGCCGGGCTTTAACTGCCGCTTCTCCTGACTGACCTCATTTGCAATTTCCATTTTCCCGGAGCTTACCAGCGCATTTTCCCAACGGCTTTTCAGTTCCTGCCGGTTTCCCGCTTTTTCCAGCATTTCCATATTGATCTGGTCTAAATGCTCTCTTGTGTATGGCGCCTTAATAATACTAAGCCTGTCCAGTCCGTTTTCTATCCGGTTCTTTTCATAATGAACGCCTAAAAAGCCTTCAAATCTTCTTTTCAAGGTAGCAAAATCCTCGGATGCCTCCGGACCGGCAAGTCTCTGTTCCAGGGATTGCATACTCTTTGGCTCCATGCAGATTAAATGCCAGATATTGCTGATTTTATCCGGATTTTCCTTCATGGTACGAATGGCTCTTCCCCTCATCTGATTGCTTAACATAAAGGAGCCTACAAAGGAAGCCAGAATCAAAGAATTGATGCATGGGGAATCCCAGCCTTCTCCCAAAAGAGATTTGGTTCCAATCAGCACCCGGATATATCCTTTATTAAACAATCCGGTTATAAAAACAGCCGCTGTCTGTTCCGTTCCCTGAACGGTTACCTGCAGATAATCCGTATTGCCCGTTTCTTTAAAAGAAGCTTTTACCTGTTCTTCTAAGAGCATTTGCTCCATAGGCTCTTTTGCTTCCTTTGGAATTACCACTACGCTGCCGCTTAACATGCCCAGGCGCAGATTCCCGCTATTGGCAGACTGCCTGCGAATACTTTCAAAAATAGGAACCACTCCCAGTTCATTTACCGGCTTATCCTCCTGTCCAATGGCGGAAAGATATTCTTTCTTAATATAATCCGTTAAAATTAAAAGCCTTAAATCCTCCTGCAGATTGTTATATTCTGCTTCTACGATTTTTGCTATGCTGTCTATTTTTCCTTTGCTGGTTGTTAAAAGCTTGTTTATTCCATCATTACTGGTAAGGGTCACCTTATTTTTATGTATCAGGCTGTGGGACTTCAGCTTATCAATTATCTGTTCCCTATATTCCTTTGTACACTGAAAGCTGTCCAAATCCACATAAAGAAAGCCCTGCAGCAAAATTTCCATCCATGATAAATCCATTTTGGGAAGCCTTCTGCTGGTTCCTAAAAGCCTGGTCAATTCTCTGGAAAAAGGAATTTTTTTCTCCTGCAGGAAAATTAACATGGCGGACAGATAAGAAGGATTTTCCAAAAGCCGGTCCTGATACGCCGCCGGGTTTTTAAGCCCTGCATGGGTGGAAATCACTCTTGCAAACTCCGGGTCCTCATAAATCTCTTCTGCCGCCTTTAAGGATTCCTGCCGAAACCGGATTACTTCCTCCTCTTCCTCTTTTGTGGGCATGTTGAAATATACATAATCCTGATGAGGACAGAGACTTCCTTCCTTTACCAGCTCCGGCACAATAATCTCCTCATCAATAGGACCGCACAGGCTGATATACCGTTCCCACTGGGCAGGCGTTGAGTCATAAGGCGGTGTGGCCGTTAAGGAAATCACCGTCATGTCCTTAAGCTTTTTCATCATTTCCTCCAAAGCCTTCCACCATTCGCTGCGAAGATGATGGGCCTCATCCAGACAGATGGTCCTGATTCCCGCCTTTTTTATGACATCAAAAAAGTCAAAGCCGGAAAAATCCACTTCTTCCTGTGAATTTTCCATTTCCTCTTCCTTCAGGGTGCCTTTGTACTGCCGCATACAGCTATGCAATGCCTGATAGGTAATTGCCGTTATGGCTCCGGGGGCTTTTATGCTGTTGGAAAGCAGTCCCTTACTCTTTTCCCCTTCGTCCCCTTCCGGCAGGAAAGCGTCCTCTATCCGGGAAATCCACTGGTCCCTGATTGTAATGCTTGGAGACAAAATAAGGCACGGACTGCCTATTCTTCTGATTAACTCGATTCCCAAAGTTGTCTTCCCCGAGCCGGGCGCCGCCACAATATGCACCCTGTTATCCGCCAGATAAACATCTGCCTTATCCAGCACTCTTTTCTGATAGCTGCGCCATGTTCCTTTAAATTGTAGTTGTTCCCTGATAGATAACATCTTTTTCTCCTCCGTGAATTACCTGTAACAAAAATATCAGGTATTTTATCCTCATAATATTCAACAAATCCCCATACGATATACCAACGATACAATACACCATGCCAGTCCGCATCCTGCTCAGTACCTGCAGAACTAAATTTCCTTATAAATCTCCCCTATATCCTTTATCACTTCACCTGCCATAATCAGACCCGCTACAGAAGGCACAAATGCTGTGCTGCCGGGAATTGTCCGCTTTCCGTTTTTAGTACCTTCCATGTCATTTTCACACAATTCTTCCCCTTCACAAAGACTTTTCCCATGTGTCATTGCCGGTTCTCTGGAATAGACTACCTTTAGCTTTTTTACCCCCCTTGCCCGAAGCTCCTTTCGCATTACCTTTGCCAGAGGACACATGCTTGTTTTATAAATATCCTCCACCTGAAACATGGTTGGATCCAATTTATTACCGGCTCCCATGCAGCTGATAATAGGGACGCCTGCTGCCTGAGCCTGCAGCACAAGCTCGATTTTCGCCGTTACCGTGTCCACTGCATCAACCACATAGGTATAATCAGAAAAGCAAAAATCTTCTTTTTTCTCCGGAAGATAAAAGCACCGATGGGTATGCACTACCGCTTCCGGATTAATATCCTGTATCCGCTCTTTCATTACGTCTACCTTATATTGTCCGATTGTCTTTCTTGTGGCAATAATCTGGCGGTTTATATTGGTAAGGCATACCCGGTCATTATCAATTAAATCAAAGGTCCCGATTCCCGACCTGGCAAGAGCCTCTACCGTATATCCTCCCACTCCGCCGATTCCAAATACTGCCACCCTTGCTTCTTTTAATGCTTTCATGGCTTCTTTTCCCAAAAGCAGCTCTGTCCTTGAAAATTGTTCTGACATATGACTCCTTCCGTTCTTTCTATGTGTAATTATATCTATCTATAGAATTTTGCCTGTACATGGTATATAGTTTACCATATTTTTTCTAACCTTATCAATACGAGACTTTATACGATTCTTATTTCCCGCAAACTACCCTCACCTTATAAAATAAGTTAAATAATACCAGATTACTGTTGCAGGAGTATGATGATAGAAGAAATGGTTTGTGCATAGACTGTATGCGGGAACAATAATTGAAAAAGATAAGACAAATTGCTAAGGAGTAGGTGCACATTTATTTGCAATTGCCTGCAAGCTTAGCTGGGATGCTGGAAATGAGGGATATGTACAGTTTACTGCAAAGACAGACTTGATATCGCATTACATGAAAGAGCTGGGTGCCAAGATGATAGATTTGCATACGTTATATATTGACTCATATGGTGCCATTGCATTGATTAATAGATATTTTAAGGCAGGTGAATGATATGATAATAGCAGAGAGGAAGCAAAGAACTATTATGGATAAGTTTGATAAATTTGGTGAAGAAATGCCGGATGGAAGATTAACAGTACCTTCTGACGGTAAGATATATCGTCTGAGAGAAGCGATATTGTTATCGAAACAGCTGGGAAGACCGTTGACACAGGAAGAATTAAAGAGGTTTGAAGTATAATGGTTGAAATAATTATAACCACCCGTTTTTGATATGCTACTGATATCAAAAACGGGTGGTCTATTCATTTACCATAAAGAACTTTATTTAATTTTATTCATTCACCAGCTTATAATACACCCTGGCAGTCACCCCATACACAACCCCATACACCAGAAAGAAAATAAGTATGGTTCCAATGGTGCAGCCAATAAACAGCGGCACATTTGAAAGGTCCAGCATAAACAATATCCTTTTTAAAATAGGAAAGGCAAATGCCACATGTATTACTGCCAACAGAATAGGCAGGAAGAAGATACTAAGTATCTGACTGTGGATAAGCTTTTTTACTTCTCCCTTGCTCATGCCCACCTTCTGCAAAATAAGAAAACGGCTTCTGTCCTCATAACCTTCTGAAATCTGCTTGTAATATATAATCAATACAGTAGTGAGCAGGAACAGAGTTCCCATAAAAATTCCTAGAAAGAACAGGCTTCCGTATATTCCTAAAATCTCCTGTCTGGTTGTAAAGATATCTTCTACTATTGATACATGAGGGATTCCGGCATTATTTAATACTTCCCTTAATGAGTTGCAGAAATTCATTTTCTGCTCCAAGTCTCCATTTAAATCAAAACTATAACTATACTCTACAGGATGCACCGTTTCTGTATTATCCCCATAGACAAACTCTGTATAGGCATCCGAAAGCTCAGCAAGAGTTTCCCTGTCCGGAACTACTAAAAGTATCTCGTCAATTCCATAATCCTGTTCTGTAAAGTAATCTTCTATATCTCCGCTTAATTCGTTCTTATTTGTTACTCTTGCCGAAAAGCTGCCGATTTCCAATAGGTCCATTTGTTTTTCCCCGCCGGAAAAATTATCAAACCAAAGCACTTCTCCCTGTTTTAATGTGTAATTCTCGTCAGTAACCCGTTTGAAATCATCCAAAACCCATCCTTCCACTATTTTCATGGAACTTAAATTCTGACTATCCGCCGGAAACAGGCTTCCATCCTGAAAGCCTATCAGAAGAGATAAGGAATACCTACTCTCCGGATTTTCCTTTTCTACTCCATATTTTCTGCACTGTTCATCTATGACTTTTTCTAAAAGGCTCATATCATAAATATTTTCTTCTTCATCCTCATTTGGCATATACAAAACGCCGGCAGTCACGTCCTTTGGATATCTGGTGCGCATAACGTTTTCCAGTCCCGAATAAAGAGAAACCGTTGAGGACAGTACAACTAACACTGCTGTACTTAAAATACATATATTGGCAAGCCCTGCCGCATTTTGTTTCATCCGGTATGTCATAAAAGATACTGTAATAAAATGGTTTTTATGATAATAAAAGTTTTTCTGCCTTTTCAGAAGCTTTAATACGGCTATGCTTCCGCTGATAAACAGGGAATAGGTACCTGCAATGACCAGCAATACTGCAAAAAAGAAATGGTTTATGGCCCTTATGGGATTTTTGGTGGAAATGGCAATATAATAGCCGATTCCAAGGCATATAAAACCTATTGCTGCCAGAAACCAGTTTGCTTTCGGTTCTTTCTCCCCCGCTTTGGATTCATTTAATAAATCAATAGGCTTTAAACGGAACAGTCTGATTTGATTATAGAGTATAATAATCAGAAAGATTCCTATAAAAAGCAATACTGTTACTTTTATTGCTGCAAGGGATATCAAAAATCGGAAGCTTGTTTCCAGGTTTAACAAATTCAACAATACTAAAAACATCAGTTTTGAAAACAGGATGCCTGCTGCCATACCTGCAAGTATGCTGAAACCGCCCACAATAAAGGATTCCCAAAACAAAACCTTTCGGATATGCTTTTTTTCCATGCCCAGAATGCTGTAAAGTCCAAGCTCTCTTGTTCTTCGCTTCATCAGGAAATTATTGGTATAGAAAATGACTGCCACGGAAAAGATACCGCAAATCCTCACGCCTATTTCCAGCACTGTCTTCATCGTTCTTGCTCCGTAAAACATATCGTCAGTAACCTGCCCTGTAATAGAAGAAAGCATATAGAACATTGCTATCATCATGGCGCAGGAAAGCCCAAATGGAATAAAGGCACTTTTATTCTTTTTTAAGTTGTTCCCGGCTAACTTAACATACAATTTGTTATTCATTTAAATCACCGCCTGCCAAAAGAATTGTAAGGGAATCGGAAATCTTTTTATACATTTCCTCATTGGTTAACGTCCCTCTGTAAATCTGATGAAATATTTCCCCATCTTTAATAAAAAGCACCCTGTCAGCATGGCTTGCTGCCCTGACGCTGTGGGTAACCATTAAAATCGTCTGTCCGTCCTTATGGATATGGGAAAATGTCTTGAGCAAATCATCGGACGATCTGGAATCCAACGCTCCGGTAGGTTCATCCGCCAGCAGAATATCCGGCTCTGTAATAAGCGCTCTTGCTACGGCTGTTCTCTGCTTCTGCCCTCCTGATATTTCATAAGGGTATTTTTTTAAAATTTCCAAAATACCAAGTTTTTTTGCAATCACCTGCAGCTTTGGAATCATTTCGCTGTATTTCTTTCCTGCCAGTACCAGCGGGAGATAAATATTGTCTTCCACAGAAAAGTTATCCAGCAGGTTGAAATCCTGAAAAACAAATCCCAAATGCTCCCTGCGGAATTTGGCAAGGTATGCATCCTTTACGCTTGTGGTCTTTTCTCCCTTCAGCAGCACCTCCCCGCTTGTAGGCCTGTCTACCGAAGCAAGAATATTTAAAAGTGTAGTCTTTCCTGAGCCGGATTCTCCCATGATTGCCACATATTCTCCTTCCTCCACGGAAAAATTCACATCTCTTAAGGCTTCTACTTTATTACCGCCAAACCTTGTGGTATATACTTTTTTTAAGTTGTTTACTGTCAATAGTGCCATGTCTGCGTCCTCCTGAACTGTTACCTGTATGCTGTGTTTATATCTGATAAAGGTATCTTAACAAAAAAAGAAATGGTCTGCCTTAGATTTGGCTTACATTTCTTTTTCTAAGCTTACGATTTTGTAAGGTTGGAGGAGTTAAGGTATTTTTGCAAATATCTGCAAAAAACTGTAAACAGAGAGGATACAAATCTCCGTTTCCCTTCCTCATTCAATTCATACAGTAACTGATGGTTAATTTTAATAAATTTTTTCTGATTGCCAGATACACATTTTGTCAGACAGACGTACTATTTTACGATATCTCCTATGGCACATCAAATACAATACCTCTTTTTCTTGTATAACTTCCAAATTTTTATAAAAAAATCTAGACAAAATCCACTTATTATAATTACAAATCCTTTATTTTCAAGCATTCTGCAATTAAAAAATCTAGACAAATGTATTTTTCTAATCCTCTTCATCAAACATAATCTTGTCCACTAACTGCTTTAATTCTTCCCTATTAGGTAAATACAACTCATATTTTGAAACAAACAAATTTGTATCCATTCCATAAGTAGCGTATTTTACTAACAATTCGTCCTTATCTCTCGCTAACACAATACCAATAGGCGGGTTATCATCTGGTTCATTTTCTTCTTCTGCAAAATATCCCATGTACATATTCATTTGCCCGATATCATCATATTGAACTGCATTCACCTTTAAATCAATTAAAACAAAGCACTTCAAAATACGGTGATAAAATACTAAATCGCATTTGTAGATATGATTATTGATATTCATAGGAAACTGTTCTTTGACAAAAGTAAAACCTTTACCCAATTCTAACAAAAATTCCTGCAGATTAGCACATATTTTACGCTCTAATTCGCTCTCATCATAATGATTATCTGCATTGAGATTTAAAAACTCAAGTGTATAAACATCTTTTATAATGTCCTGTGGCTTTTCTATTATAGCGCCCTTGTTTGCAAGTTCTAAAATCCCCTTTTTATCCTTGCTGGCTGCCAGCCGCAAAAATAACGCACTCTTTTTCTGCCTTTTTAATGTACGGACATCCCAACGCTCTGCAATACATTGTTTAGAATAAAATTCCCGTTCCAATTCATCATCAATGCGAATTAATTCGCAAATATGTGACCATGTCAACTTTTCCACACTTTCATAGCCAGTTGGATATGTCTGATAAAATTTTCTCATGTTATAGAGATTAGGTCTGCTATACCCTTTTCCCATTCTCAAAGTCAAATCGTTCGCAAGGGATTTTAATAGATTCAATCCATATTCAGCGTGTTCCTTCCCTTTCTGCTCAAATTCTACAATGTATCTGCCATTATCCCAATAGGTTGCTAACTGGCTCCTCTTTACTTCTGTTACAGCCTTTGCAACCCCCTCTTCTATTCGTTTCGCTATCTTGTCAACCAGTACCTTATATTCTTTGGTAGTATCCGTTGTTTTTATATCATTCATACAGCCACCTCCGAATCTACACTCTATTTGTAAAATCAACATACATATTTATTTTATTATAACAATCCTTACCAAAACTATCCACTATAACTTAAATTTTATCAGAAGAATCCCCGCAAGTCCAAATCATGACCTGCGAAGGTTCTTATAAAACCACCGGCGCTGTTGCCCCTCTTAAAATCCACATTTTACGTCATCGTCCCAAAGCTCCCTCATTTGATGTAAAGCTGGTGTAAATTTTCCTCCCCTGCCTTCACAAACTCCCTAAATTTCAATATTCCCTCACCCTATCTCCCGCTTACGGTTTTGTAAGGTTTTAAAAAATAGCAGGAGGAAAACTAATCTTCACCGCCGTCCCCTCTCCCGGCGCAGAATCAATCTCAATGCCATGGTTCAGCTTGGTTAACACCTGCTTTGACAAGTACAGTCCCAGTCCCGTTGCCTTTTTCTGCATTCTTCCATTGTACCCGGTAAAGCCTCTTTCAAAAAGCCTTGGAATATCTTCCTTTAAAATACCGATTCCCGTATCCTTTATTACCAGCACGCATTCATTTTCCATATAAATAGAAATGCTCCCCTGCCTGGTATATTTCAGTGCATTAGACAAAATCTGCTTTATTACAAACAAAAGCCACTTTTCGTCTGTAAAGGCACTTTCTTGAAATTCTTCCATATTTAATGAAATTCCTCTGCTAATAAATATTTTAGAATAATATTTTACTGCCTGCTTTACAATGGGATAAAGAGGATAGCTTTCAATTCTTAAATCCCGGTTCAGGCTGTCAAAGCGAATGTACTGCAGGGTCATGTCCACGTAATTTTCGATTTCAAACAGTGACTCCTTTAACTGGCTTTTTTCCGGTTCCTCCTGCTGCAGCAAAAGCTCTAAGGAGGTGATAGGAGTCTTCATCTGATGGGACCAGAGGGTAAAGTATTCCTTTAGATTCTTTTGCTTCTCTTCCCACTCCATAGACCTTTTTTCATGGTCTGCCGCCATAATCCGCAAAAGTCTTTGATAATCTTCTTCTATAAGTGTGGAAGGGCTGGTTAAATGCTCTAAAGTCACTTCAATATGATTTGCCAAATCCATCCGCGCCCCATGAGCCTTTTGATATCCATAAAACCTGCCAATGTCCGCAAAAATCCATAGTATGATACATATAAGAAAGGGATACCAGACCACTTTTACGGAAATGCCATAAAGCATAAAGATAACGGCAAATATACCGGCAGATAAACCAAACAATATGTAGTTTCCCCTCTGCTCTTTCCTGTATTTTTTTAACAGCCGCCATATTTCTTTTATTCCTGTTTCTTTTTTTTCTGTTCCTTTCATATGTAATAACCAATTCCCTTCTTGGTTTTGATAAAATCCTCCGCTCCTATACCGGACAGCTTCTTTCGGATTCTGGTAACATTTACTGTCAGGGTATTGTCATCAATAAAGCTGTCGCTTTCCCATAAATGGGTCATTATAGTATCCCTGCCGATAATTTTTCCCTGATTTTCCATAAGAAGCTGCAAAATCTTAAATTCATTTTTGGTAAGCTCCTGCTGTTTATCCGAAAAGGAAACTACTGCGCTGGACAGATTCAGCCTCACTCCCTTTGCTTCTAACAGATTGATATTCCCCTTATAGGAATAGCTTCTTCTTATCATGGCATTTATTTTGGCAGTAAGCACTGTCAAATCAAAGGGCTTTGCCACAAAATCATCCCCGCCCATATCCATTGCCATGACAATGTTCATATTGTCATCTGCAGAGGAGATAAAGATAATGGGCGCCTTTGTATGTTTTCTAAGCTCATTGCACAAAAAAAAGCCATTATAGAAAGGCAGGGATATATCTAAAAGTATCAGCTGCGGTTCATAGCTTAATGCTTCTGATATAACCTCTTTAAAATTTTCAGCACATCTGACTTCATAGCCCCATTTTTCCAAATGCTTTTTTACGGAGCCTGCAATGATTTCGTCATCTTCAATAATGAAAATTTTATACCCTTCCATAATGACCTCTTTGGATTTCATTTTATTTCTGAATTATCTCCAGATTCCTTGAATCATTATAGCATAATTTTTATGAAATTGTCTTACATTTCTACGGTTAAGACGCCTAAGAACATATAAACGCTTACCTCCGGCACCTGCGCATTAGTCAAAGCTTCCTGTAACAGCTCTCTCATTTCTTCCTCGGTAATTGTATAGTCGGTACGGATAGTAAAGGTTTCCCCTTTTTCCAAAAGCATCTCCAGCTGGGAGCCCAGTTCATCATAGCTGTAATATCTGTTTTCCACCCGGTAAAATTCGCTTTCTTCCTGGTCTGACTCCATTTGTGCCAGTGCATCAGATAATAAGTAAGTGTTATCCTCTACCAAAAAGCCGGAAGACATATAATCCGGTATGTTCAATAATGCATTTGCATATTTCTCATTATCATTATTGGTAGAATCCACGGTAATCCATTGTCCGTCAATTTCTACTCTGTTCCATGCGTGGGGAAGGTTTCCGTTTAAATAGCCGCTTACCACATAACAGTCTAAATCCGCTTTATCCGCCAATACCTTAAATGCCCCTGCATAGGAAGCGCATACGCCCACCTTATTGAGAAGAACCCCGTAAGGAGTGAAGGAATGGGCAAAATCATGGTCTACTGTCTGAAAACCATTTTCTTCTGCATTATCCAGCGCATCATAGTCGTATTCTGCAGTGGAGCATAAATAGTTATTAATGGCAAACTCCTTTTCCACATCATTCATACCATCGGTAATGATTTCCCCGATTACTTTGTCAGCCTCTGCTAACACCGCTTCCTGCATAGCCTGCTGCTCTTCTTTGGAATACTCATAATCCAAAAGCAAAATGGAGGTGCTATAATCAAAGGCATATCTGTTCAGGGAACCGATTAACGGATTCTGGTTGTAAGCTTCCATCAGGGCATTTACCAGATAATCGCTGTCGCCGGCCTCCGGAAACATGGATAAGTCAATTGCCTCTTCATGACAGAGCATATAGGTGGCAATATATTCACTTAATGCGCTTGTGGCAGTTACTTCTATATTATTTAATTCATCTCCGGTCAATTCTGTTGTTGCAAGTTCTTCTTCTGTTTCCTCTGTTTCATCGTCTCCTGCAGACTCTTCCTCCGTTTCATCGATTTCTTCAGCATCCGCAAGCTCTTCCTCGGTTTCGTCTATTTCATCAACTCCTGCATCCGATGTATCCTGAAGCTTCTGCTCCTGTTCTTCCGTATCATTTCCTGAAGAACCATCTGCAGACGGTACATAATCAATATCATTTTCAGGCTTTACATCTGCACTTTTGCCGCTAATGGCTTTCTGCTTCTGGGCAAGAGCAGCAAGATCACTGTCAATAGTGCTCTTTGTTGCTTCCGTAGCATACATATTGATTTTAAAGTCTGTTCCCTGAATGCCTGCCTGAATTACAATACTAAGGTTTCCTTCTCCTGTAGCCATGCCTAACTGATTTTCTTTCCATGTTGCATTGGCATAATCAATTGGCATCGGCACAATGGAGGTATCTGCCATTTCCACCAGTTGTACAGATGGAAGCTGTGAAACCTTTTCTTTGACTATTTCATAATCCTCTTCCTTTTCTTCTGTATTATCATAATCATAAACCAGCATTGCAACCAGACGGTTTCTGACGTCTTTTTGATAAATAAGGTTGCTTACATTTGATTTCTTTTCTCCGTTTACAGCCACTACACAATAAACAGGGCTGAATCCTGCTTCTTCATCTTCCACTCCCGAATTATAAAAGTCCATATTCTGGGTAGCTTTTCATAATACAATTCCGGTTTCTTCTAAAGCTGTATCTGCAGTTTCTTCTTCCACATTCGGAAATTTAGTAAAAGAGGTATCTGCAGTTTCTCCAATCAGATAAGGTGATTCCAGACTAATGCCATATTCTGCGCTTTCTGACATTTCATAAATCTTATAGCCGCTTGCTCCGGAAACAGGCTTCCATGATAATCTTGCATAGCCACGTTCATCCGTGTCAAAGGTTACCGTAGGAGCTGCCAGCTCTGCCTTTACGGTAAAAAGTGTGACGATCGGCTTTTTAAGAGGCTCGCCCGTTGCAAAATCATTATGCTGTACAATCCAGTATTTTGGCGCATTTCCCCAGTCCTTCGCAGTTCCGGCACTTTCCTCATCCATATATTTCAATGCCGGGTCAGAAGGACTGATAGTAAGCGTCTGCTTATCTGCATCATATTCCATTTCCGGTACAATGGGATTTATAAAATTACTGTCTATGTAAACACTGATATCCTCATAGAAGGTTTCATCCTCCTGATAACGGGTTCCTGCGTTTTCAAATACAAAAGCATGGTCCCTTTCCACGTTATATACCGGATTGGCATATTCATATTTATCGCTTTCCGTTCCGGCATATTTCTGTTTTAAGCTGTTGGACAGTTCATTGTCAGAATCACCCTTTGCCGGCTGTTCTCCCCCATCCGCTTCCTGCCCGGTTACTTCTCCGTTGTCAGCAACAGTCTCCTTTTTGCCGCAGCCGGCAATGCTTCCTGCTAAAACGGTCAGTATCACAAGCATACTAATAATCCTTTTCATCTCTTTCATAATTCCTCCTTCTGTCTGTTTTGACAATCTGCATTTTATCTACATTTCCGGCACAAAATTCCTCATACCGGCTTCTGCATTCTAACAATAATATCCCGCAAGCTGCCAAAAGGTTGCACGGAAAAAAAATTTTTATTCATTTATAACAGACAGCAGAGTCAGCACGAATTCCTCCTGACTGATACCCCGGCTTTTTATCCTGTAGCCCACTCCTTCTGACCGGAAATAGGCAAGAAAAACTGTCTGCTCAGATTTGGCTCCATAATATGCGGTTTTTATCTCTATATCATTGATGAAGCTGCCGGTCAAATCCTCTGAAAACTCTTCTTCCGGTATGCTGTCTGCCGATAACAGGATTTCCAGAAAGCTATCATTGCTTCCCTCATATCTTATGGAAAACAAATCCTCTAAGTAGCTTCCATCTTCTTTTCGGGTCAGCATCTGCCCTTCTGTCTCCTGCTTTGTCATCCCTTCCGGAATGTAGGAGGGCAACGGATTTTTTCCAAGGTAGGCAAAATAATCTGTTTCATTTACCAGTACCTTCTGACCGTCCATTACTCCCAGATTCAGGCCGGGACTTGAAAATTCTCCTGCAAGCTTTTCAAACTCAAGGCTTCCTTTAGAAAGCTCAATCTGTTCTTTTACTGAGTTTTCATCCAGAACATCGCAGATTATAATATCCTTTCCCGCTCCCTGACGAACCTGCAATGAAACAATGCCATACACTACAATGACTGCAGCTACTGCAGCAGCAAATACATAAGTCCCGTACTTTTTCGCCGGCTTGTTTTCTTTCATTTTCATAAGCCGTATTGTATCCTCTTTTAACCGGTCCGGAACCGTAATTTTTTCATTCACGTTTTTATATTGATTCAAAAAATCATTTTGCACCTTCCGCACCTCCTAAATAAATCTGTTTTAACATATTCCTTCCTCTCATAAGCTGGGATTTTACCGTACTTTCCTTTATATGAAGAGCCTGGCTGATTTGGGAAACAGACAATTCCTCATAATAAAACAAATGAATGACCAGCTTATATTTAGCAGGAAGCTCTAATACGGATTCATACAAGTCCTCTTCTTCCTCATTTCTGCTGACCATTCCGGTAATTTCCGTAAATTCTGCCCGGTGGCGGAACCATGCGCTTCTAAAATGTTTTTTACAGTAATTTACCGTCATTCGGATGATATATGCCTTTTCATGCTCTTTGGAGAGAAAGTTTTTTTTGCAATTCATATAGCTTAAAAAAACTTCCTGAAAGATATCTTCCGCGTCTTCTTTATTTTTCATCTGGGATAAGGCTATTTTATAAACTGTATCCCCGTATATTTCCACCACCTCTTCAGGTGTTCGGTGAAAACCCTTTTCCTTCATTTCCTTCCCCGTCCGTCCTTAAGTGGAATAGAATAACTGCAAAACCTGTACCGGTGGCTCCGGTTGTTTTGCAGTTATTCATTTGGTTTTCATTATACGAATTATTTTGTTTAAATTCAATGAAATCTTTTAATTCACAAAATTTTTCTTGGTTTTTGCCATATTTTTTAACAAAAAACAATTCCTTTGTTAAAGTATCTTACTTGCATAAAAAAGCAGCAAATCGGATAAATAATCATTTCATACGATTTACTGCTTATTACTAACTGCTTATTACTATTTTATTACTGCTCTTCCCGGACTTCACCGCCTGTTTCCTCAGTCTGCCCGTCAGAACCGGCATTTTCCGTACCTTCTGTACCTTCTGCGCCCTCTGCATTTTCCGTATCTTCCGTACCCTCTGTCTCTTCCGTGCTTTCTGTCTGATTGTCACTGACTGTCTGCTCCGGTATTGCCAGATATTTCAGTTCGCCTGCAACATCCGTTATATCATAGGTCTTAGCAAGATTATCTATATACTCACCCGCCCTCTGCTGTGCCAATGTGTCAGATATGGAAGTATCAGCCGTTTCATCCTTGCTTCTGGAAACAAATTCTACCACATGGTACTGATTATTCACTTCGTCTGGAACAACTGTTAAATCTCCTTCTTTCCTTTCTTCTGCAAAAAGCCAGTCAGAATAAGCGGATGAAACGGAAGATTTTCGTGAATTAGTTGTAAGGCTTTGCTCCGTTTCTCCATTCTCATAAGCTGCTTTATTATCCTCAGTTGCATACTGGACACAAAGAGCTTCAAAATCCTCTCCTGCCTCTCTTCTTGTGCGCATATCTTCTGCACTTGCTTTCACTACCTCCATAGCGGCCGCCTTTTCTTCATCGCCGGCACCTTCTCCTATGGTTGCAGAAAAGGCAAAACTTCTATAATCTACAACATCATAATCAGCTTTATTTTCCTCATAATATGAGGCAACCTCCTCACTGGAAGGCTTATTCTTTTCCAGCAGCTCCTTAAAATAAGCTGCTGCTAACAAGGTCTCTTTTTCAAAAGGGGCAATTCTCTCTTCTGTTGCATATTCCCCATAATTCTTCTTATAATACTCCTTGCTGTTTGTTTCTGCTTCAGATGCAGCTGTTGCCAGATTATCCTGAAATTCTTTATAATCCTCTGCAGTGTCATAAGTAAAACCCTGCGCCTGACTGTCATCAATTAATGCCTTTACCTGCTTCAACTGCTCTACAGTCATTTCATCAAAAGCATCCTTCCAGCTCTTACTCTCATCATACTGCTGCTCTGCAAAATCCTTGGATGCATCAAACCCCATATAAGGAAGAATGGATGAATACATATTCAGGTAATTATTTACCACTGTATTGTAATAGAAATCATATTCTACCTTGGTGACATCATAATTCCCCACCTTCACATAAACATCATTAATCGCCTTTTGGCGTCTGATAATAGGACTTCCTATGGAAAATCCGATGGCACCTATAACGCAGATACAGATAAACAACACTGCCAGCCTTGTGATTCTTGCTGCCTTTTCATCCTTCTTCTGCTGGGCAAGCCTTGCCGCCTGCTTCTTTTCATATTTGGTCATAACCTTTTCTGACTCTTTTTTTACTTCTTTTTCTTTCGACACTTTATTGTTCCTCCTTCATATTGCAGCTTATCCATAAACATCCTGCCGCAAATTGCCCTTTGGAAAATATTCCAAAGCCGTGCAACAGAAACAGTATAACACAGATACCCTCCAATTGTAATTAATAATCTTACATAGACACACAATTTTCATATTTTTTCTGACAGTTCAGCCGCCAGCTCCCCCACAGGAATCGGGATGGAAATTTGACAGAACATGATTTCTAAAGGAGTCCTTATAAAATCGCCAGCGCTTAGCGAGGTATTTTCGAGCTTAGCACTGCTGCGTTTTTATCAGAGCGGGAGCGTGACGACGTAGAAACATGTTCTGTCAAATTTCCATCCCGATTCCTGTGGGGGAGCTGGCGGCTGAACTGCTGGTTATTTTTATTTGCCGTATATGCTTTCTTGTAAAATCTTTTTGTTTGCCTCAAAATCCACTTGAAGCACTGCCATCTTCCGAATGGTAGCATTGGAATAGGTCCCTTCCGCCGGAATCGCCTGCTGCACCAGTTCATAGGTCAGAAACTTGCTTCCATTCAGACTCAGGCGAAAGCATTCATTTTTTGTTAAATTCGTTGTAAGATTGGGAAATAAGCCGTCAATCAATTCACTTGAATTCACAGCAAGCGTTCCCGGCATTTTTTTCATGACCGCCGCAAGAACCTTTCTCTGGCGCTCCGTCCTGCCAAAATCGGTTCCAATATAACGATTCCTTGTATAAGCAAGTGCCTGCGGACCGTTTAAGTGGATCATGCCGCTTAAGGAAGTATCCAGATAATCGGTTCCTTCGGGTTTTCCTTCCAGCATATTATATTCCACCAGATAGCCATTTACATAATTTACCTCTTCATTAGTCAGTTCCAAATCCACGCCGCCCACTGCATCTACCAGATTGGCAAATGCCTGAAAATTCACAAGGGCATAGCGATGGACCTTAATGTCAAAATTCTGCTCAATGGTCTGCATCAACAGCTCCGGCCCCCCATAGGAATATGCTGCATTCAGTCTGTTTCCGTCATGTCCCGGAATTTCCACATACATATCACGAAGCAGGGATGTCATAGTAATGGTCTTAGTCTTATCGCTGATGGAAACTAAAATCATTGCATCCGAACGTCCGTCCTCGCCGTTTTCCCTGGAATCGTTACCAATCAGCAGAATATTGATTACCCCGCTCTCCTTCATCGGCTCTTTGGAATAGCTCTGCACTTCTTCATAGCCCATCTTGTTATATACGCTGCCTACAATTGCATACAGGCCTCCCATGCCCGCAAAAAGCAATATGGCCAAAACCACAAGCGCCTTTTTCCATCCTGCGCCCTTGCTTTTTTTCTTTTTTCCTTTTTGGCTCATTTCCTTTTCCTGTCGGTCCTTATCTTTCCCTTTCCTGCCGTCTTCCTGCTGTTTTCCCTTCTTATTACTGTTTATCCGGTCGGTATTTTTCTTCTTTGTTTTGTTCTCTGTACGGAAATAATCAGATTGTCTCCGGCTTCCTTCCTTTGCATTTTTCCTGTTATTAATGTTCTTTGGCACATTTCTATTTATGACAGGAGCCTGCTCTTCAAAATCCAAATCCAGTCCGTCCCGGTCCTCTCTGGCAAATCCCTGCTGCCTTTTACGGCTTTCTGACCGCCTGTCTAAATCAATCATCTGAATGGTATCTTTGTCCGGATTCCTATTTACATCCTGTGAATTAGTGAAAACAGGCTTCCCTTGTTCCTCTTTTGCGGAAATTTCTTTCAATTCCTGTTCTAAAAAACGTTCCAGCCCCTCCTGAATCAATTCATTCTCGCTTTTTGGTCTTTTTTCCATAAACAGCTCCTATATTCCTTCCTGACAAGTTCTCAAGTTTCCGGTACAAACGATTCTAACACTTTTATGTAAAGAACGCAACGAAAGAAAAACCTCTCTAAACAAAATGTCCTGAGAGGTTTCACAATCTTATATTAAATTAAATCCGGAAGAACTCTATGGATTCTGATAAGGATTCCGCTACTTTCTTCAGCTCGCCTGCCGATTCTGCCAATAAGCTGATGGTAGCATTCAGTTCCTCCATAGATGCAGTTGTCTCTTGTGACGAGGCTGCATTTTCCTGAGAAATAGCTGACAGATTCTGAATAATATCTACCACCTTCTCCCTTGAAGCATTACAAGCCTTAGCCGAACCATTGATTCCCAAGGTTTCTTCTCTGGAGGACAAAATTCCGGTATTGACATTTTCAAACTGGTTCTTGGTAGCATCTAATTTTTCCTGCTGTTCCTTAAGCTTAATCTTCACCTCTTCCATCATTGTCATGGAATTGCGTGAGTCTTCTCCCAACCCTTTAATAATTTCATTAATGCATTGTGCTGATTTATGGGACTCTTCTGAAAGCTTTTGAATTTCAGAAGCTACAACAGCAAAGCCTCTTCCCGTTTCTCCTGCCCTTGCTGCTTCTATAGACGCATTTAAAGAAAGCAGACTGGTCTGACTGGCTATGCTTGTAATTGCCTCCACGGCTTCTGAAATTCTTTTTACCGATTCATCCGTAGCAGACACATTCTTTGATACTGACCGTATAGCCTCTGCAGTCTTATCATTACTGTCACTCAATTCTTTAATAATCTCATTTACTCTTGTACTGGCAGTTTCCATCTTTTCGGATGTGTCATTTAAATTAGTAATATCTGACACGATATTTTCAATGGTCTGTCCCATATCGCTAACCTGAACAGTAGCAGCCTCCACCTCTTCTGCCTGAGATACCGCCCCTTTTGAAACATCCTCTACTGCCAGAGAAATTTCATCTGCGTTCTGGCTTGTATGAGCTGCCATTGATTCTAATTCATCGCCTGCTTTCCGGACGCTGCCGGCAAATCCTTGAATATCACCTACAATCCCATGCAGCGCCTCCAGACATTTTTCCGCGCTGCGCCCCATATCTCCAATTTCATCTTTCCTTCTCAAAATCCCCGGGATAACCTTAAATGTGAGATTTCCATCAGCAAGATTGTCTATAGCCTCTTTTGCAGCATCCACCGCTTTTGCAATCCTAAAGGATACATATACTGCAAATCCCACAGCACATAACAATACAATTCCTGTAATAAGCAATATATTATTCCGCTTTGCTGCAATATAAGAATCTATCTTTTTGCTTGGCTCTCCTGCAAAGACCATTCCTACTACTGTTCCATCCGGATTTTTCAACGGAATATAATATGTATAATAATTTTCATCATTAATGATAAGGCTGGTAGCAGAATACTCCTGCCCGTTTAAAACTACATCCGCTACTTCTTTGGATGCCTGCGTTCCTATAATTCTCTCTCCCGTAGAAGCATCCTTAAGGGAAGTGACCTTTCTTGTGTCCCCATAAAGCAGAGTGACATCCGCCTCCGTACCTTCCGTATATGCATCAATGCTTTCAATATTCTGGGTAATATTATAATCGCCTTTTACCATATCGCCTTCGTCATTGAGCATATATGGCTCACCATTCAGATTATCATATGATGCCCTGACAGAAACACATATTGCCTTTAACTGCTTTAAGGCTTCTTCCTGCAATCCATTGGACAAATTCATTTCAGCCGTCAGAATACTGATACCCCCTAAAATAACCAATGGAATCAAGGTTATTGCCAGCAATTGCATTTTTATGCTTTGAAAGAAATTTTTTCTGCTTCCCTCTTTTTTCATACTTATACCTCCATATAATTAAAATCGTCTTTGTACATAATGAGAAGGAAAAAAGTGAATGCTTTTACCGGTAAAACATAGACTACAGCATTTTAGAAGGTAATGCAGAATCATAAAGACAGGAAACATATTATGAATGTCCCGCAACAAACATAACATACATTTAATAATACGCATAAGCGGCAGACAGCTCCGTTGACTTGTAAGCTTAAGATAATTCAGTAATTTATTTTGCCTGATAACAGTATACTTCTTTACTTTATTTACAGCAAAGACATGTTTTAATTATTCTACCACAAAACATGAGAGGATTCAATATTTCTGCCAAATCTTATGCTATTTTATTAAAATATTATTGTAGCAAAAAACTTTAAAAATTGTCATAAAAATCATAAAAATATATAGACACATATCATTACATATATTATACTAAAAGTCAATATATATAATATATTTTTATGTCTTGTAACCGTTTTGCTTTCCGTCTAAACGGTTATGACAATGTGACTGTCAGCCCAGAATTTGCAAAGGAGTGATTTTATAATGAACAGAAACAGAAAGAAGATATTATGTCTGTTAGCAGCTTTTATGCTTTTTTTTACTAACAGTTCCATAATGTCTGTTTTTGCTGTGGAAGAAACTGCTTCATCAACAGATACCGTACAATTGGAATCTTCTGTAGAGCCCCTTTCCTCCCCAAAAACAACCCCAGCCGGAAACACGGACTCAAGTAGCAAAACAAATAATATAGGGAACTTCGGTCCCTTAGCAGAAACGGATTTTAACAGAAAATTAAATTCCGTTTCAGAAAATGATATTCCCGCCCCGCAGGAAATGGATATGCCCCATAATGCCGTTTCTGAGGAACTTAAGGCAGGGGCCGGACAACGGACCATATATTATGATGCCACTCTTTCCAAGGTAACCTATTCAGGAAATGACAACAATGCACCTGGTAAGGTAATACGGAAGCCTAACAGCATCCCTTCCACAGTGGCTGGCTCCAAGGTCTATTATTATGCATGGAAATCAACTGATATCAGCGACTCAGTAAGCGATGAGATGACAAAGGAAGCTTCCTATTCTCAAGGAGCCAATACGTGGGCAGATGTCTGGTCTGTAAGTCTGGATGAAGGCTATGACCGTATTGTGTTTGCAAGTTATCCTGTATCAGGCTCCGCCGATTATCAGGAAGGCGGCACCTGTACAACAGAATTAACGATTCCATCCGGACTGGTCAGCCCCTGCTTTTATGCGGATAACGGAGATCAGTGCGTATATGAAAAGCAATTTATGAACGGCTCCCAGATTAGTGACCCTGCCGACATGCGCCGGAAGGGTCACTGGAACGAAGTTCACAAAATCACTACCCTTGGAAATAATATTACTTCCTATGTGGCCTCAGGCACAGAGACCCGGGATAGTCGTAAATTATATGTAAATACAACATTTTTTGATTATTATTCCGACAAAGAAATCAATGGTATTGACAGGGGAACTATTGCATCCGGCACATCTAATCCTCCTATATTAGGCTATACTAACAGAACATATATGCCGAATAAGCTGTTTAATACCGCACTTAGTGATTATTACAGAAGCAACAGTGTAGATAATCCCTTGTATTTCGGACATTTTCAATGGAAAGGAAATTCCGAGGGCACTTATTTCCAAAGTATCGGAGCAGATTTAAATCTGTCCGGTTATACAGACATCAAAAAATTTTATCACATTAACAACTCAGAATTCCGTCAGGGCTGCAGCGCATGTACGGAAGTAGGAAGCAGCACCCATTCCCATGCTACTGATGTTGCCACTCAGGGATTGGTAGACTCTTCCCTGTCAAACAGCGGCCAGCTTCAGATGAGCGGTGCAAAGGCTCCATTTTTTGACGAAAGTTTTCTGGCGGGAGCAAACTCCTATAATACTGCACTGGGCAAGGTTTATCCTTCCGTATATTTCCCTTTTACAAAGGAAAATGATTATTGGATATTTAACAGTAAGGAAACAACCCTGCGCATGACCCAGAGTTCAAAGGATGACCATTATTTTCTTCAGGAGAAGCCTGCTAATCCTGTTATGGGATATACAAACGGCCTTCCAACTGCTAAATCCAATTTCTTTCCTTTTGATGATGACGATTCAAGCGGCAGCGTAAACGAATTGAACTATGGATTTGGAATGAAGATGGATATTAATTTCCGTCTGACCCAGAACGGTACTATCAAAGATTCTTCCGGCGCCTCCAAACCCATTACCTTTAATTTCTCCGGTGATGACGATATCTGGATTTTCATTGACGGCGAATTAGCTCTGGACATTGGCGGCGGTCATGGAGAGGTAAACGGTGAACTGGACTTTAGTACAAAGACAGCCACTGTAAGCAAAGTCAAAACCGACAACGGCGAACAGGCAAATGTTACAAACAACTTCACATTAAAGGGAGCCAATACAGAACAGCATACTCTGACTATGTATTATATGGAACGGGGACTTTGGGAATCCAATATGTATGTTTCCTTTAACTTCCCGGACAATAATGTTTTTTCCGCTGAAAAGGAAGTAAATACTACTGGTATCGATGCTTTATTTTCTAATAATGCTAATTTTAAAAGCAATGTAAAAAACCTTGTTTTTGATTTGGACATCAAAAACCTTGCTACCCATTACGGAGCACGTACAGTAGCGGAAATGGATGCTCAGGCTTCCGCAGCCGGATTTATTATGCGGCAGGAGCACATTGCGGATTACGGTTCAGTCACATCCAAAACGGCAGAACCCGCCAATGGCGCAAAATACAGTCTTTTTAATATAGGCGCTGATGGCAGTGAAGCTTTAGTGGGTGCTTCCAACGGCAATACAGTAGCAAATGGCGTGGTCAGCTTAAAAGATAAACAAATTGCAAAATTTACCAACAAATTCAGACGGGGCAGCTACATAGTGGTAACGGAGAAAACAAGCTCCATGATGGAAAAGCTTTCCGGCTTATCCGGCAGCGCTGCAGAAAAACTATTGACAGATGTTTTTGACACAAAATACAGTATTTCCAGCAAGGATTCCGAAATCTCACAGGAAAACCTGTAGGCTGATTCCTATTGGGTAACTGGAAGCTCTTTAAGCTCTGTTAAAAACCAGTCCGGTGTGGCAGCAAATGACGGAAGAACAGAAAATCTTGTGGCAGGCGCTACGGATATGAACGGCACCATCATTTCCCACACCACAGGTCTTACCCAACCGGCAAATGCTATTTTATTCAGAAATTATATTAATCCTGACAGCGAAACCGTGGATATGGATTTAAATGTAAAATATACCAACCGCTTTAAGACCGGCGCAATTGCCATTACCAAAAAACAGGCAGCCGGTTCAGCAGCTTTGGATGCAAATACGGAATACAGCTTTACAGTAACCTTTGACAACGTGGCAGGCCTGAAGCTGGAGGATACATGGGATGCCTCTTATCAGCCGACAACTGACAATAAAATCCAGCAGACCTTTACACTAAAGGTAGGGGAAACAAAGACCTTTACAGGCATTCCTGCAGGTACCAAATACACCATCAGCGAGGCGGCTCCTACTGACGGCAGCACACTGAAATCAGTAACGGATTCTCTGGCAACCGGTACGGTTCCTGCCGGTATCGGCAAGGATACGGTTACGATTTCTTCATCTAATGTAGTAAGCGGTACAGTTACCGCAGACACAAGCACTGCCTCCGTGCAGACCTTTACTTTCAACAACCATAAAGACGGAGCGCCTTTCATACCTGGAAACAGTGTATTTTCTGCTGAAAAGGAAGTAGACACTACTGGCATTAATCCTTTATTTGCCAATGATACAGTTTTTAAGGACAATATAAAGGACCTGATTTTTGATTTTGAAATTCATAATCTGGCTACACATTACGGCTCCCGCACTGTGGAAGAAATGGAACAAAAAGCCAATACTCCCGGCGCTGTTTTGTATCAAGAGGATATTGCAGACTACGGTTCTGTAACCTCCGGAAAAGCAGAACCTGCCAATGGAGCCAAGTTCAGCAGATATGCAAATGGTTCTGACGGCAGCCAGATTCTGGTAGGAGTTGCCAACGGCAATACAGTAACAAACAATTCCTTTAGTTTAAGAGATAATCAGAAGGCACTTTTTAATAATAAATTCAGACGGGGCAGCTATATCGTATTAAAAGAAAAAACAAGCTCCATGATGAAAGCCCTGTCCGGTTTATCCGGAGATGCCGCTGAACAGTTATTAACAGATGTTTTTGATACAAGTTATACTGTTTATAACAAGGATGCCGCAATTTCCCAGGCTGATTTACAAAAGAGTACCACATGGGTAACCGGAAGTTCCTTAAGCTCCCTTTCCGCTGTGAAGGGCGCGGCAATTAATGACGGCAGAAGGGAAAAATCCAGTGCAGGTGCATCAGACAGCAATGGAACACTGATAGGCGACACTACGATTACATCCCAGCCGGCAAGTGCCATTCTGTTTAGGGATTACAAGGACCCTGACAGCGAAACTGCAGATATAGACTTAAGGGTAAAATATACCAACCGCCTTAAAACCGGTGCAATTGCCATTACCAAAGCACCGGCAGCCGGTTCAGATGTTCTGACCGGTACTTATAGCTTTACCATAGCCTTTGACAACGTGGCGGGCATAAGATTTGAAGACACCTTTGACTCCCAATACCACATATTGGCAGACAGGCAGATTCAACAGACATTTACTTTAAAGGCCGGAGAAACAAAAACCTTTACGGGCATTCCTGCCGGTACAGAATACACCATTAAGGAAGCGGCTCCTACAGACGGCAGTACTCTGCAGTCAGTGACAGACTCTTTAGCAGGCGGCACAGCTCCTGCAGGGGTAGGCAAGGATAATGCTGCTATTTCCACTGACAAGGTAGTTACCGGTAAGATTACGGCAGATGACACTACTGCTTCTGTCCAAACATTTACTTTCTATAATATGAAGGAAAAAACACCCACTCCGGACCCGACGCCAGACCCAACTCCTGATCCAGAGCCAAAACCAACATCCATAAAGCTTACCAAGGTGGATTCAGCTGATTCTGATAAAACCTTAAAGGGCGCTGCTTTCCGGTTGGAAAAGCTGGCTGCAGACGGCTCAGTGGATAAAGGATTTACCCCACAGGAAATGACTACTCCTGAAAATGGTGTCATAATCTTTGACACTTTATCTGATGGTACTTACCGCCTGACAGAAACCAAGGCGCCATCCGGATATGTACAGTTAAAAAATCCTGCTACTATCGTGATTAAAAATGGAAAGTACAGATTAGAAAATAATGACGAAAAAGTCATTAAAAATAATACTATTTCCTTTATTATTAAAAATAACAAGCAGGCGGCTCCTCCAAAGAATCCGCCAAAAAATCCACCAAAGGAAACTCCCAAGAAGAGCCCCAATCCGCCGGCAAAGATTTTCAGTCTGCCAAAAACAGGCGGCATCGGAACCATTCTCTACACATTGATTGGTGTTGCATGCATGGGCGGCGTAATAGTATTCTTCTACATCAGAAAAAAGAAAAAAGCATAACATGGAAAAAAGAGGTCTGGCATAAAACCAGCCTCTTTTTTTCTGTTTTGTATTGTGTTTTCTGCTCAAAATGAAATATAATGGAGTAGAAAAAAGGATAAGATAAAGGAGCCTTTCTTATGAAAGATAAATTGATTACGATAGCTGCCTGTATAGTTTTTCTGGCGGGAGCAGCTATTTTTTGTTATCCCATGGCTAAGAGCTGGTACTATGACTACAATACAAGCCATGTGCTGGACAGCTATAAAGATGAAATAAAGGAGCTTTCAAAGCCAGAAACTGAAAAAGCAGAAACTGAAAAAACAGAAGCTTTCCCTGCGTCTGCTGAGCAGGTTTCACAAACAGAAGAAATATTTCCCGATTTATATGAAGAAATGGTTACATACAACCAGAGCATTTATGAAAACATGCAAAAAGAGCTGACCGATCCCTTTTCCTATGAATCCGCCAGCTTTGACCTGACGGAATACGGATTATCCCACAATATTATCGGCTATCTGTCCATTCCTGCCATGGATGTGGAGCTTCCCGTTTATCTGGGCGCCAATGATGAAAATCTTTCAAAAGGCGCCGTTCACTTAGGACAGACCTCCATGCCCATCGGCGGAGACAATACAAATGCGGTTCTGGCTGCCCACAGGGGCTATCAGGGCATTCCCATGTTCCGGGATATTGAAAAGCTAAAAACCGGAGATTTGGTTACCATAACCACTCCCTGGGATACTCTAATCTATCAGGTTTTTCAAACAGAAATCATTTTTCCTGACGAAATCAATAAAATCCTGATTCAGCCGGGAAAAGACATGCTTACCTTATTTACCTGCCATCCTTACCGGCAGAACAGCCACCGGTATGTGGTATATTGTGAACGCACTTTTACCAAAGATGCTGAAGCCTCTCCGGACACGGAAAAAACTTCTTCCACTCCTGAAACGGTTCAGACTGATACCGAAAAAAAAGAAGCTCCTTCTGTTACACAGACAGAGGACAGCCTTTCTTCCTCAAGACAACAGATTCTTATCGACAAATATGTACCTGTTGCCGGAATCCTTTTTTTAGCTGTCTTATTTATATTATGCATGATCGGATTAAAGAAAAAATAAAAGTAAAAGCAGGCTAACACAAGCCTGCTTTTTTTAATCTCTTCACAATTTCAGGTCCTACAAACATGGCAATGAGCATCTTGGCAACATCTCCGGCAATAAAAGGGATAACTCCGGCAGCAAGGGCTGCCTCAAAGGATAATTCTGCCTGATATGCCAGCCAGACAGTGCCAAATAAATAACACACCATGGTCCCCAAAACCATTCCCAAAAATCCCATATCCCTTTTCTCCGGCCATTTATCAATGAACAGTCCGCATATAACCGCCATAAACAAAAACCCGATTAAATATCCCCCCGTAGGCCCCAAAAGCTTTCCCGGCCCTCCCGTAAAGGATGAAAAAACCGGAATACCAACCAGACCAATCAGCAGATAAATCACATAACTGATACTGCCCTTTTTCATACCCAGCACATAAACGGAAAAGTAAACAGCCAGATTCGTCAAAGAAATCGGCACCGGACTAAATGGAAGCGGAATAGACAGAGGCCCCAAAATACATGTTACCGCCGCCATGACCCCCACTAAAGCAAGGGCTTTTGTATTTCCCTGAGGCATATTTTTAACAGAATCAGATTGTACGTTTGTGTTCATAGTTTCTTGTCGTCCTTTCTACTACAATATAAGCATTATATAAGTATTTCTTTTTTCGTATTTAACAGTTTCCCGTCTTGCCATTCAAAACTGTTAACCATTTCTATACAATAGTTTACATTTTGACGCCTTAATTGTCAACCCATTTCTTTTTTAGGTTTACATTTTGCCGGATTTATAGTTATCCTTATATTTAAAAATATTTATAATTCAAAAAGACAAGGTTAAAGAATCAAGCTTATGATGACGCCGTCTGCAAGAGGATTCAGGTTGTATTGCCTGCAAAGATATGCAAATAATCTTACCGCCGCTTCATAAGTACGTTTTACCAGCTCCTTTGCTTCTTCTTCATTGGAGCATAAAAAGGAAGCTCCCCGGGTGTACTTGATACAGGCGGGCTCACGCATTTTCACCCCGATATGGGTATTGTTTGCGCTTCCGCTGCAGTGCCATGAGGTGCATAATCTTAACTGTAAGCAACACCTATATTGACGCAGGAGGGTATGCACATGAATGATTACAGCAAAATCACAGCCCTTTACTCCCGCCTATCCGTGGGGGACGAGGACAGGGACGGCGGCGAAAGCAACAGCATACAGAACCAGAAGAAAT
>CANCYR010000016.1 GCA_947382355.1 uncultured Lachnospiraceae bacterium | reverse complement strand
CGTACTTCTTTTTCAGGGAGTTGTAATAATCCAGCGCCGTCTGGCTTAACTTAGGATTTCCGTAAGTGCCGGCTCCTTTTACGTCTACTTTGTCTTTTCCGTAAGCTCCCTCTGCCTCACTGGCAGCAGATGCCTTCTGGAAAGCATCGTTGTTTGTTACATTTTTCTTTTCTCTGCTTTTTTCATAGCTGTAAGTATTTTCATAAGCTTGTGTATACAGGGAATTATTAATCGTTGCCATATTCGATTTCCTCCTTAAAATCTTTTTCTGCAAGTCCTTTTGCAGTTCCTGTTATATTGTTTATCGGCTTATTTGCCGGATTCTTTATGAAAAACAGACAGGAATGGAAGCTTATTTCCATTATTTTTTCTTTGGCTTAAACTGCATTCCCTCGTAGATTCGGACAGGATTTCCCCGGATGATTTTATTGTGCTCCTGCCAGGCAAGATTTGTCTGTTTCTCCTGTGATGTTTTTTCTTTGTCCGAAAGAAGCTTTTGTATTCTTTTGAAAGCTTTTTGTTTGTTCATATACTGGCTTCTTTCCTCGGTAGACGTAACGGTGATTCCTGTAGGGATATGAGTAATCCGGATTCCTGTTTCTGATTTATTTACATGCTGTCCGCCATTGCCGCCGCTGTGAAATTTTTCAATGCGAAAATCCTGTTTACCGGATACTTCTTCTTTTTTCGGAATAATACTGATATCCACAAACCAGTTTTTTCTTTTATGTCCGGGACGGAAGGGGCTTTGGCAAATCCATTGTATGCTGCCTTCTAACATGGATAAATCCGATTTGGATTGAAACTGTATGGAATCATAGCAATTCCGCCTGCTGCCTGTCTTTGCAGACAGCAATTCTATATCAGGAAATTCTTTTTGTAGAGCCACAAAAAGCTTTCCCACTGCAAACTGGCATTCCAAAGGTCCTTGTCCGGCGCTTAGTTGTATAATCATATTGTTACCTCCTGCTTATTTTTTGTTTCCTGCTTTAAAGTTATATATCGGCTTTAAAAGTTTCGTAACTTCTACCGTATCCTTTATCTTTTCTAAAATCGTATTCATGCTCCGATAGGCAAAGGGAGCTTCGTCCAAAGTATCCGGACCGATACAGCTGCAATAGATGCCTTCCATCTCCTTCCGAAAGGCGGAAACAGCGCCTTTCCGCAGCAGTCTTGGCCTATTTTCCTCTTCCAGATGGTGGGGCGTTTTCCGTATGGCAAAGCCGGAAGGAAATTTTTCTTTCATAAATAATAAGTCCTCATCTTTCTAAAAAAGGGCACAAAAAGGCACCTCAAATAAGAGGTGCCTTCATTATCGTTCTTTATCTGCTGTAATTTTATGAAAAATAAATAGACCAAAACTGCCTGACTTTTACAGGCAGGCAAAATCCATATATGCAGCTGGGAGATATAAAGGAACATGCGCTTAACGGGCTGTCTGCAGAAATAAAGGAAGGGTAATGGTGCCTCTTATTACATTGTTTTTTTTATTTTCAATTGGGTTTTTCACAAGATAGCTTCTTAACATGGTAATCGCCTTCCTTTCTTATTATGCGAGTTTATTTTTAACAAGGCTACTATAACACAAATTGGGGATTTTTGCTATAATTTTTTATATTTTATCTGCCCGTTTTCTATTTGGCTTTCTGATAGTTCAATATCTTCATATATTGCAAGCCGGCGCATGGTATTTTCATAAATTTCCATACTCATAATAACCATATCACCACATCTGTTTTTAGTAATATAAATGGGCTCATTTGACATACCTCCTTTTCTCTACGCTGGTCAGCGTTCCATTCCCGGAAGTGTTCAGATTTGTAAAATCGCGGACTGTATAAATGTCGATGGTTCCGTCCATGTTCCACGAACTGCGGATTGTACCATGGAAATTTCCGCCGGTTAGGCTTTCGCCATTGGAGGTCAGTACATCTTGGAAGAACCGTACTTTTTCGCCGTTGAAATACCACTGGTCAATGCTGGCATCATAGGTAACACCAAATGCGGCATATTCGTCTGCTATAGCCTGTGCTTCATCCGGCGTCAGCGGCCCACCGCCAGCGTAACACACATCTCTTGGCGGGTTTTTTATGGCATTGATGTCCCGTTCAGCAAATTCCTTATCAGAAAATTCTTTCAATCCAACTATTTTGCCGCTGGGGTCAAAGGAGCCGTCATCATTTTGAATGAGGTTACTAAAATCCCGAACAGCATAAACATCAACCACTCCGTTCTCGTTGAAAAAGTCTATGCCTGCCCGCTCTTCAGCACTCAATTCGTAATAATCTTCAAACCATCTGACCAACTTCCCGTTGTAATACAACACATCTTTATCCGAATCGTAGACCATGCCAAATTCTTCATAGTTCTTGAGCTGCTCCTTCAACACCGCTTCATCGTGGGCAGCATCTTCGACACCATTTTCTGCATAGGCCACATCGTACATAGATGTCGACTCCGAGGGCAATGCGGATGTTTCACCGCTTCCATGCGGAAGTACCGATGCAGCAGCCGCACTACATCCGGCAAGGCAGACTACAAAAAGCAGGGCCAGAAGTGCATATGAGATTTTCTTTGTGTTTTTCATTTGAAAACACCATCCTTTCTTTGAGTGTACCTAAAGAATACCACCCTTTTTTGTGATACGTTTGGGATTAGTTTGTGATTTATGTGTAGTTGAAAAGCGGCGGGGCAATCGCCCGCCGCTTTTCTATATCTGTCAGATTGTAAAAGAAAACTTTACCCCGGCCTGTGTATTGCAGACCGTACATTCACTTCCATGCAGGTGTAGTATCTCCTGCACGATATATAGCCCTAACCCGCTTCCGCCGGTTTTACGGCTTCTGGATTGCTCCACACGATAAAACGCATCAAATAATTTTGGAATACTATCCTCCGGGATATGTGAGCCTGTGTTTTCAACAGAAAATTCTATCTGCCCATGTTCTATGTGGACAGAGATATAAATAGAGGCTCCCTGCGGGGAATACTTGATTGCGTTTCCTATCAGATTTGAAAACACTTTCTCCATCAGCAGTTTGTTTCCAGCTATAAGAGCAGATGGTGGAGCATTGAGATCTATTTGTAAGTCCTTTCCCGCAATCAAATCTTCGGTTTCACTTAAATAGGATTTGATAATCTGAACACAATCCAAACAGTCCCTTTTGAAATCTGGCCCCGCAGTTTCCAGCCGAGAGATTGTCAATATCTCCTGCACCATTGTTTCAAGGGTGTTTGCAATTTCCAGCGATCTCGTCAAATATTTCTCACGGTCTTTGTATGCCCCAATACCGAGCAGCATTCCTTCTAACTGGCCTTTGATAATGGTTACAGGTGTTTTCAGCTCATGGGACACCGCCGAAAAAAAATTTGTACGGGCCTGTTCCAATTTCTTTTCATGCTCAATATCGGCTTCGAGTTTCTTGTTTGCGTTTTGCAAATCAGAGAGGGTGACAGAAAGATTGTGCGATAGCCGGTTCAGGCTTTTCCCCAGTGTTCCCAATTCATCAGTCCGTTGTTCATCAACCGTCCAATTCAACTGCAAGTCAGACATCTTTTCGGATATGCGGCTGATTTCCAGTACAGGCTTTGTAATCATACAAGAGTAAAGCGAAGACACAATAAAAGCAACTGCTAAAACGATTAATAGGATAAACGGAAATACATGGATAAAAGACTGCTGCAATTCCCCGATTTGTTCTGCTGCTCCGTAAACGATGAGCATATATCGCTCATTGCTATCAGAAAAGGAAAAGTGGTAGCTGCCCGACAGAAGGGGGGCAGTTTTGTACAACTCATTAATCTGCGTTTGCTCAATATACGCCGTGTTACCGTCCCACGCTTCGGCAAATAGTTCTGTTGGCAAGGGCACGAACTCGCCTTTGCCATTATACAGTTCAACGGAATTGATTTCCGTATCTTGAAGAAGCTGATCGAACAAACCGCCGCTATTCGGAAAAGCTACTTGCTCCAGTTCGGAAACAAACCGCTGCGCCCGTTCATCCAAGACTGTATTCAGCCTATTGGAATAGGTTTTTGGCATCAACCATGCTAATAAACTAAATACCAATAGTGACACACATAAAAGCATCGCTGTTGTGGTGAGAAACACTTTTGCATATAAACTACTTCTAATTTTCTTTGTCAATTTTATATCCTACCCCTCTGATTGTCTGGATAAAATCAATGCTTAGCTTTTTTCGCAGGTTCTTGATGTGCGTATCTACCACACGCTCGTCCCCATAAAAGTCATACCGCCACAGTTTGTCCAAAAGGTTTTGTCGGGTCAAAATACGCCCTTGATTAGTGAGCAGTTCTTTCAGCACTTCAAATTCCCGTTGCGTCAATTCATAGTCGGCTCCATCTATCGTGGCTGTGTAATTGTCGCAATCTAAAATAAGATTTTGGTAAGCAATTGTTTTATGCTTATCCTCTTCTGTCCTGCCGCTACGCCGTAAAACAGCGGCAATTTTGCGAACTAAAATCGGCATGGAAAAGGGCTTTGTAATATAGTCGTCAACTTGCAAATCCAGTCCTCGGATTTGTTCTTCTTCTCCACTCAATGCAGTAAGCATGATGATGGGGACTTGAGATTGCTTGCGTATTAGTTCGCAGACGACAAACCCGTCAATTTTGGGGAGCATTACATCAAGTAATACCAAATCAAAATGTGCGGTAGGGAATATGGAGACAGCCTCAACACCATCATTCGCTAAAATTATTTCATAGCCTACCTCTTGCAAAAAGTTTTTTAATAGCTCTTGAATATCCAAGTCATCTTCAACGACTAAAATTTTTTGCATAATGACACCTCCAGAAAACAGCATAACATAGAATTTTGTGATTAGTGTGTAGTTTTCAAATTTCTCACTTATTATACCTCTGCCCATATCATTCTACAGTCATGCAGCATGAAAGCAAATACTACTAAAACATAAAATTGTACTTTGTTCTCACTGCTCCCTTTCTCAAAATTTTCAACAGCGTTCCATAAAACGGAACGGTCTGTAAATTTTTGTTGCGCTCCGGTATGCTGCGGTGTCGGCGTTCTTTTTCTGTCATGTCTTTTATCTGATTGCGCAGCTTTGCTTCCTTATGTTTTGCAATGACAAGTTCAGCTTTAGTTTTCTTTAACTCGGCATCAATCGCATTTCTGCTTTTTAATTTATTTTCACTCATTTTTCACTTTCTCCCTACCCTTAACGCTGTTAATAATGGATATATGAAAAGGGACATCCATATCCTGAATGTCCGCGCCTGTGTTAAATCACCGTCAACCATGCCGATTTCATATCCCATGACTGAAAAATAATCAGTGTGGCGTTAAATGCAAAAAAGCGTTCATTGGTATTCTTCCAACAAACGCTTTCCCGCCTTAATACTTAATTCATTTAAGTATCATATATTCCTTACTTTAAAAACTTCTGCCCACTTACTCTATATGAATTTCCTTTGAAATGACAGCCCTGTCCGCAGTGCTGCTGTTCATTCCTTCCTGTTCCATCTGCGTCCAGTCATCAGGATTGTCAAAAATGTAGACATACAATGTTTTTATCTCTTTCCCCTGAACAGCAAATACGGCTCTGCCTGCCATTTCCATATCTGGGTGAAGCATTTCCCCATCCTGATTAAAGCAAATTGTAGAGCAGGGTTCTCCCGGTGTTGTCGCATGGACAATTACCTGATACGGAGATACCACTACATCTTCAAGCGTAATATTCCCTTTTTTCTCACCCATTTCAATTGTTTTTACATCTGTCGTGTTTATCCCAAACGGAATAGCAATATTCCAACTGCCATCCGTCCAATGGGATGCCGATATTTCCTCACCGTCAAGCCTCCTGTCGTCATCATAACCAAGACCGTTTACATTTAAGCTAAGTTCGCCGCTGCCTGTATGTTTCTCTGCAAGGTTTATCTTCAGCATACCTGCAAGCGTATGGCTGTCAATCACCTCTCCATCAAACGTATTTTCGAGCCATTCAGGTGAACTTCCATCCACACTCCATGTTCCTTTGATATAAAACCCTGCGGATGTCCGGTTATCCGCAGCGTTCATGCCTGTATAATGTTCCGGAATATGCGTAAAATCCGCATCTTCTGATTCAATATTTACTGTAAGGAATATGGAATATCCATCACAATAGGCTTCTGATGCAGTCAGTGTGATTCCTTTATCAGACACGGTATAGTCCGATGTATCTAGATTTCCCGCAGAATCCTCATTTGTCAGGACAGTTTTTTTATCCATATAGTCTCCGGAATATGTGGCATCATCCTCAACCTTTTCAAAAATCTTTCCAATCAATGGAATCTTTGCTGCAAGTACCGGATTAAAATATCCGAGTCCAGCAATTCCAATAACCGCCGCAGCCACTACAGCAGCCACACATTTTCCTATTTTTCCGAATTTATTCATTTTATCCTTCCTCCTTCTATGTATCTGGATTTCTTTGTCACTTATTTCAGGAGCAAGGGCCTGCTTTAAGATTTGATCCAATTTTTCATCTGTCATATCCTATCGCCTCCAATTTTTCCTTTAACTGTTTCTTTGCTTTCCGCATCTGGCTTTTGACGGTTCCTTCCGGCAGCCCAAGAATCTTAGATATCTCATTTATCTGCATATCTGCTGAATAATACAGATAGATTGGTATTCTGTACTTCTCCGGCAGGGTTTTAACGAATCCCTGAATCATATCTATCTCATTTTGCTTTAATACAATGCGTTCAGGGGAAACTTCGTTATCATAATCAGTAAACCCATATCCTTCATCAGACATCTCGTCCATACTGTCAATCGGAACCAGCCTCATTCTGTTTGCATATTTTTTCTTCTTATTTTTCCAAAGATAAATTGAAGTGGATAAAGCGTAACTCTTTGTATTCTGCATAGAGTCCAGTCTTTTCTTTTTCTCCAGCAGCTTGAGCATAGTGTCCTGATACAGTTCGTCTCCATTTTCCGCATCCCCGGCTGTCATCCGGCAAAACCGCAGAATATCTTTTCCAAACTTCAGGACAAACCGCTCGAATTCGTCATTATTCATAGCAGCCATCCTCCTTCTTCTTTCAAGTCGACTTGCAAAGATTTGCCCTTGCATGTATATATTGTCGTGGCGCCGGAAAAAGTTTTCAAATCCTCAAAAATTTTAACATTTTTATATCCAAATGAAAACTATGACTGGAAATCCACAATCATAAAACCTTTACGCTCTACTCCGCAATTCCTTCAAATGTCTAAGTTGTGCCTCGCTTAAAACTCTTGGTTTTCCAATCCTGACAAGGTTTTTGGGCAAAACATAGGTCTTGCTTACTTCCGTCCATGACTTTAACCGGATTATTTCCGGAAACTCCCTGTGCAGCTTATCCATTTTCCGTATCCATGCTGAATTCGCTGTGTAAACAGTTGCTTCGTCCCCATCGGCATTTAGGTTAATTACAACCTCCTGTTCGTATCTTGATAATTTCATTCCATACCCCTTTCTCCGGTGCCGAATTTTTCTGCCCAAAATTGGGCGGTTTTATAAATCTGCTGTTCTCCCCTTGCTGTTTCCTGACAGGCAACCCTTGTTGGCGCTTTGTCTACAGTCTGAGGCACCTCAAATAAGAGGTGCCTTCAATATCGTTCTTTACTGCTGTGCATTTTATAAAAAATAAACAGACTGAAGTTGCCAGGCTTTTACAGGCAGAAAAAATCCATATATGCAGCCAACAAATGCATGGAAACATGCCGGCTTAACGGACTGTCTGCAGGAATAAAGGCCGGCGCTGTTTAGGAGTATGTTGAGAAATAGCAGTCCGGCCTCTTAGCTATGCCTGTTTTTTCGTTACCGGTATCCATACCTCATATTGAGCATTTTGCGGGTCCGGGTTCAGGTAAACTTCAATATCGGGGGCATTGGCATATTCGTATCCGGAAGTGGGAAGCCATTCCGTTACAATACGCTGTTCCAATTCCTGTATGGACTGATTTGTTCCGGTGCCGGAAAATACAGCCCAGGTAGATGCAGGTATGGTGTATTCTTCAAATTCACCTTTCTCTTTTGTACTTGCAACAGCAATAAAATATTTCCATTCTTCTTCATCGTTACAGGCGCTTACACCTAAAAGCCCCGTTAAGGGCGTGTCCATCATTGCCGCCAGGGTCTGGATGGTTCCGTTGGCAGCGGCATCCTGCCACATTTTGGGTACAATCATAAAGTTATTTTCAATTTCTCTTTGCAATGGTGTAGATATACCGATAATACGGAAAGCTTCTTTTGTTTCAATTCGATAATTCATTTCAACAGCTCCTTTTACAGTAATTTTAAATGTAATAGGGGGAAAAGATTTTACGGATACTCCTTCGCTTTTTACAGAGGAAGGGGCAATGCCATGAACGCCCTGAAAGGCTCTGTTAAATGCAGTGGGGGAATGATAACCGTATTTTTGTGCAATATCGATTACTCTGGCATCTCCTCCCTGTAAATCTACTGCTGCCAGGGACATCTTTCTTCTCCGGATATATTCTGATAAGGTCATGCCTGCCATATAAGTAAACATTCTTTGAAAATGATAGGCAGAGCAGCAGGCAATTCGCCCAAGCTGTTCATAGCTGATTTCGTCTGTCAGATGCTCCTCAATGTAATTCATGCTTTGGTTTAATCGATCAATCCATTCCATATAATACCTCCTACTATAATGTAACGTTACCTTTTTTATTATATAGCTTTTCCTGATTTTTTCCTCTTAATATCTGCACAAAAAAGAGAGATACTATATTAATTATTTTCTTTGTTCTTTAAGGCTGTATATGGCATTTGGGGCAATGTCTTTGTAAGAATCAAAGTATAAATAATAACAATCACAAACCGGGAAATGCTGAAAATAATTCGTCTTCCTTCCGTCAAACCTGTTTCGTTTGCAAAAACACTGACTGCATTAAGGGGGGAATGGGTGATAATACAGGGAAGCAGGTACAGACGTTTTACAAAGCCCATATGGCTTAAATAAATTATTTTTCTTAATCCAAAATAATAAAATCAGAACGAGTAAAATACTAAAAACCAGATTAGCTGAGCATTCAATTCCGATTATTTTGTTTAAGGGATTTGCCAGGGATTGAATAATGCCATAAATCACAATCCAAAGGATTGCAAAGGCTAAATTCATTTTGCTTTAGTGGGAGAGTTTACTTTGGTGTTATACTTAGTGTATATAATATTTTAGCAGGAGAAAAACCTGCCATGCAGATTTTTCTCCTGCTCCGGATAATAATTGTTATATATATTTGATAAAAGGATTATTCATCCATAAGTATAACTAAATAATCACCCTTAGAAGAATCTAAGTTGGAATCATATTCATGCTGGAACGTAAATAGGAAATCGTAAATACCATCCTTCAGAACATATTGGAAGTAGAAGCAGTAACCGTCTTTTGTAAAAAATTGAATATCCAGCACACCATATGCTGCTTTATTGTCTTCTGTTTTTACATATGCTATCAGGCCTTTTGTAATTTCTGAAGAAGGATACATATTTTCAAGGCGCTCTTTTGTCTGTTCATATACAGAGGTGTAAAGCGTTTCATTTATTTCGGCGTCTTCTCCGGGCTCACCTAAAAAGGTTTCTCCCTTAAATACTTGTACTGATGAAATCTGCCCGGTATTTTGTGACAGTTTTATAAGGTATTTAAAATCATCAGCTCCTTTAAATGTCACTTCCCAGTCGGCATAATTGTCACTGACAGGTTGTTCACTTTCTACAAATTCGATAGTTTTATCCATTGCGGTAAAATCCAGTCCGTACATGGCTTCCAAATAGAAAGCGGCTTTTGCAGCTGCCTCTTCCTCGGATAAGTCCGTTGCATTTGGATAAGGGTCTGACAGGTATTTCTGCCGGGCTTCCTTGAGAGCCTTTGCTTCATCGGAATTTTGCAGCACATAGTCTGCTTTATAATTATAATCAATGATTTCCAGCAATTCTTCGTCTGACAGCTCTTTTTCTGGTAAAAAGAGTTTTCTGTTGTAGGTTTCATAGACAAGAGAATCGATATTTTCGGAATCCTCCAGCTTATCCACTATCTGCAGCTTCCCTTCCGGAAAAACGCCTTCGTTTTCGTATTTATCCCACAGCTCAGAATAACGTTTTTCTTCCTGCTGGGTCATTTCCCTGGAATAAGTGATTGCTTCGGTATCATGTTCCCTTGTAATATTATTTTCATCGTTTGAGTCTGCGATTTCCTCAAATTCATTGTCACTCATGGAAAGCATTCTTTGCTTTACATAGTCGATAATCTGTGCGGTTACCGGAACGGAAACAAGGCATATGACAGCCAGTGCGCAGGCAACGATGCCAAGCTTAAAAAACGGCCGGCGGGCAGCTTTTTCTGTGGTCTGTCCGGATGCTTTATTTCCAAGGTCTTCTAATAAATTATTTATTTTTATTTCATAATTTTTACTTGTAGGACATTTGCTTTGTTTTGCAAGCCTTCGTATTTCTTTATCAAATTTATTCATACTTTTCACCCCTTCCAATGGTTGCTTTCCATAAGCTTCTTTAATTCTTCCCTTGCTCTGGAAAGCCTTGATTTTACAGTTCCTTCCCGTATTGCAAGAATTTTTGCAATTTCCTTAACGGAAAATTCTTCAAAATAGTAGAGAATAAGCACCTCTCTAAAGGAATCGTCCAGCTGACATACCAATTCCAATAAGTCAGAGTCAGTATCTTTTTTTCCTTCATTTTGTATAAATAAGGAAGAATCCTCTACCAGCTCAATCCGGCTTCTTTTTTTCAAATAAGATTTGGACTCATTTACCAGAATCTGGAATATCCAGGCCTTCATTTTTTTGTGGTTCCTTAATTTTTCCAGATGGCTGAAAGCCTTTAGTATGGTTTCACCCACAACGTCCTCTGCGTCCTCCACGTTTAAAACGATGGAATAGGCAAGACGGAACATGGATGTTTTATTATTGCTTACAGTTTCTATAAAATAACTGTTCAAGCATTGTTCATTGCCCTTCATGGGGTCCTCCTTTCCTTACCATGATGAGTATACTCATATATAAGACATTTTACATGACAGATTGGTTCCGAAAACAGAAAAAAAATCCCTCCAAACCCAAAAGGATCCGGAGGGAACAGTAATTATTTCTGTTTGTCTATTTTTTCTTTAATGAAAATCCTTATTTCATAAAACAGCATAAAAAATGTTGCAATTAAAAATCCAATCATCAAAATTCTCCGGGTAATTGCAAAGTAAGCAATATAGAAGACAATTGCCACCAGATAAACAATTACCAGTATATGCCACTTTTTAGAGGCGCTGTCAGCAATTATTTTCCTTTTTACCACATTATCCTCCTTAATAAGTTCATCAAGGCTCAAACCAAATTCATCGCTGATGGCAATCAGGTTTGAAATATCGGGAATGCCCTTGTCGTTTTCCCATTTTGTAATAGCCTGCCTTGAAACATTCAGGTTTTCCGCAAGCTGTTCTTGTGAAAGACCTGCCTTTTTTCGATAGTCTTTGATTTTTTCTCCTAAAGTCAAACTTAAGTCCTCCTTTTATTTGATTTGTGGGCACATCATAACAATTTGGCAAAATGAACACAAGAAAAGAGGGGTTACATTCGTGCTACTTAGCGTAGCGGTCAGTATTTTATCAGTATATAGCTATTGTTGCAAGAATCAGGCAAATATTTTCATGGACTTTATAGACAAAATACATTATGCTAATACTAATAAAAAATGTAACGATTCAGTCTGGCTTGTGCGGGCGGATTTGGACGGGAATGGAGACCGGCAGGGTATATGGTAGTCTTTCTGGCACGCTTTCGCTCTGCAAAAACGCAGCGGTACTAACGCACCAAAGTACGGTGCGTAAGGACCGGCGTCTTTGCCAAGGCCTGAAAGACTACCATATACCCTGCCGGTCTCCGTTCCCGTCCAAATCCGCCCGCACAAGCCAGACTGAACCAATCCGCCGGTCAAATCCGGATAAGATAAAAAGGAACCAGCCCATGAACCAGAAAAGCAGAAAAAACAGTTTTGTCATACAGGCGGGGATTCTGGCTGCTGCCGGAATCATCAGCCGTATTATCGGTCTCTTATACAGAAGCCCGCTAGCTGCCATTATCGGAGACGAAGGAAACGGATATTACAGCTCTGCTTATAATATTTACACCATTATCCTGTTAGTATCCTCTTACAGCATTCCTTCTGCCATTTCCAAAGTAATTTCCCAAAGACTTGCTTTAAAGGAATATAAAAATGCACACCGGATTTTTCAGTGTGCTTTGATTTATGTATTTATCGTAGGCGGCGCCGCCAGCCTTTTAGCCTATTTCGGCGCCTCCCATTTAGTTCAGAAAAATGCGGTGGTTGTATTAAGGGTGTTTGCGCCTACCATTTTCTTTTCCGGCATACTGGGCGTGCTCAGGGGATATTTTCAGGCTCATAAGTCTATGCTGCAGACCTCCGTTTCCCAGATTGCGGAACAGATTTTAAATGCAGTCATCAGCCTGACGGCAGCCCAACTCCTTATCGGGCTTGTAGCCGGTCAGGACGATACTACCAGGGCTGTTTACGGGGCTATGGGAAGCGCGCTTGGAACAGGGGCGGGGGTGTTGATTGCACTTCTATTTATGTACTGGGTTTACTCTATCAATAAGGACACCATTTACAGGCAGATAAAAAGGGACCGGACAAGAGAGCTTTTGTCTGCGGACCAGATTTTCCGGATTATTATATTTATGGTGACTCCCGTTATTTTGAGCACTTTTATTTATAATTCCAATACATCCATCAATCAAAAGATTTTTGAGGAAATCTACGGAGCGGTAAAAAAGGTTTCCGAAAAAGAAATTGCCACTATGTACGGCATTTTTGCAGGAAAGGCTGTGGTGCTGGCAAATATTCCCATAGCAATTGCATCCGCCATGTCTGCTGCCATTATTCCCACCGTTTCCGGCACCTATGCCAAAGGGGAAAAAAGGGAAACCAATAAGAAAATCGGGGAAGCTATCCATACTACCATGCTGATTTCCATTCCCGCTGCCGTAGGATTGTTTTCTTTGGCGGAGCCGGTGGTTGCCCTGCTGTTTCCAAGGCCCAAGGAATCCATTGAGCTGGCAGCAGGCTTGTTGCAGGTCATGGCGGTTTCCATTATTTTTTACGGAGTATCTACCCTGACAAACGGTGTACTGCAGGGAATCGGAAAGGTGAATATGCCGGTAATCAATGCGGCTGCTGCTCTGGTTATGCAGATTTTGGTTTTAGTGCCGTTGCTTTTATATACGGATTTAGGGTTATATGCCATGGCAATTGCCATGATAGTGTATTCCTTTTTTATGTGTATTTTAAACGGTATTTCCATAAGAAAGTGTCTTGGCTATAAGCAAAAATACGTGAAGACCTTTCTGCTTCCTTTTCTTGCCGCAGCCCTTATGGGCGCTGCAGCCCACTATATTTATAAAGGACTGCATTATCTGGTAAAAAGCAATATGATTTCTCTGTTTGGGGCAATTGGAATGGGGGCGGTCATTTATTTTGTGACGGCAATCAAAATTGGGGCTATTTCCGAGGAAGAGCTCAGGCGGTTCCCGAAGGGGGGCATGCTTGTGGGGATTGCTAAGAGGGTGCGGCTGTTGTAAAGCGCTGCTGTACCATTGACTGCCGGCAAAACTGTGTGGGATATAGGCATACTAATATTTGGAAAACAGGATGATTTAGGCAAAAGAAGCAAATATGAAAGATTTATTTGATTTCTACTTTCGTATATACAATAAAATTATTAAGGACATCAAAGTACTATTTAAAATGCAGGGTGGATTTCGGGTTGATGATACACCGGTTCGCAGGGCATTGCGGGAGGCATTGGGAACAAACAGGACAAGGATATATCGGCTGCGAAAAAAATAGAAAACGTTCAGTTGAGAAATAGGAGAAAGAAAGAGAATAAAAAACGAAATGAGACTGGAAGCAAAAAATATTAAAAAAACATACAAAGGAAAAGAAATATTAAAAGACATCAGCCTGTCCGTTCAGGAAGGGGAAATCATTGCGCTGGTGGGAACAAACGGCTGCGGAAAAAGCACGCTTTTGCGCATTCTGGCAGGGCTTACCATGCCGTCGGCAGGAAAGATAATTACGAGTCCGGGATGTCGGTTTTCTTTTATTCCGGACAGATATGAAAAATCGGACTTTACTATTCCCGGTTTTATGGAGCATGTGCAGCGGATTTTGCAAATAGATGCCAAAGAGCAGCTGAAGGATTATTATAAAGATTTTCATTTGGAGGATATGCTGCATACGCCCATGAAGCAGCTTTCCAAGGGAACCTTACAAAAGGCGGCTATAATTCAGGCGCTGCTTGGAGAGAAGGATATGCTTTTTATGGATGAGCCTTTATCTGGTCAGGATATAAAGTCCCAGCAGTATTTTGTAAAAGAAATAAGAAGCCAGAAGGAGCAGGGCATGTCAGTTCTTATGGCATGTCACGAGCCTTTTTTGATAAAGGAGCTGGCGGACAAGGTCTGGCAGATAAAAGACGGAATCTTAACAGATGGCAGAAATTATGTGTTTGAAGAATAGAATCAGAGTGCTTTGTAATTTACTGAAATATCAAAACAAAGGGAGAAAAAAATGTTAAGTGTACACGCAATCTGTAAATACGAAACAGAAAAGCTGTTAAAAAGCAGGAAATGGCTGGTGCCTGCTGTTTTATTCATCCTGTATCTGGGAATGTCCTATTCTGTAGGTCCTTTGGATATTTTAAGCAGCTTTGGCATTTGTTCGCTGGCAGTGTTTGTTGGGATGACGGCAATATTCTTTATGTATGAGGGCATTCATTATCAGGCAATGGACCAGACAGTTTTTATAAGAATTTCCGGCAAAAAGAGCTTTTACGCAGGTAAGGTTCTGCTGGTGGGAAAAGCCGGTATGATTGTCGGTGCCGTTTCTGTTTTGGCGCCGGTAATACAGTATATGATAAACGGAAAAGATTTTTTTACCACCCCTCTTACAATGGAAATAGCAATATCCGGCTTTGTCTTGTGTTTTTTATCCGGGTTTTGCGGAGGAATGACGGCTATATTGCTTAATGACAGATTCATACCTAAAAAGGAAGCTTCTATTGTACTGTGTATTCTGATTGTTCTGCTAACCATTGTGAAAGGCGGCTTACATGAAAAATTTCCTTTTGTAAAATGGATTAGCTGGGTGCTTCCGCCGTTATATGATTTAAGCTCTGCGTATACCCGTGGAAGCAGTTTCTTATTAAAAGACACGGGGATTTATTTTTTGTGGATGTTGTTTTATCTGGCGTTGCAGTTTCTTTTTTATGTGTGCATTATGGACAAGAAAAGATGGGAATAGTAAAACGTAAAAAAGTATTTAATTGTCACTGGTAAATAATATCAGATTAGGGTATTTCTGGGTAATTTTTTATGTATGGCATAAAAACGGTTATGAACATAATAGTTTATAGCCGTTTTTTATTTTTAAAAGTTTATCAAATAAGAAAATTTAATAAAATTTTCACTAAAAAGTTTCAGAAATATTTATACAAAATTACTGAAAATTATTTCTTTTGGAAAAAGCTATTGTACATTAGCCATGAAATTTTATATACTTAGGTTATCTTCAATATTCCAATGGAACATTGAAACAAAATAAAAAATGGGAGGCAGAAAAGAAAATGGAAAGTTCAATTAAGAAACAGGTAAATAAGTTCCTGTCCTTTTTCATGGCTATGGCAATGGTGATTACGTCTATGACGATTACACCTCTTACAGCGAATGCAGAAGAAGGCGCAGGGACGGTCAGCGGCAATGTCAGCGGCAATGATGTCAGCGGCAACGATATAAGCTTATATTTTAAGCTGCCGGCTGATACTACTCTGGCAGACTGGGGATTTAACTGCTGGGGCGACGTTACAGTGAAAGATGCAGGCGAAGAAGGAGTGGTTGGCGGTACCTGGGGTACTCAAAATAAACCGACCCTTTTGGATGGCGAAAACGGATTTGGATATGTTTCCGTTACAATTGCCGGTGACGGTAGTGAAAGCGGAATCCAGTTTGTAAAGATGTTAGGGGCAGATGCAGAGAAAACAGAAGCTCCAACCGTATATGCATGCTGGGATGAAAATCTTGTAGACAGTGAACTGAAAGCTGCATATTTTAACCCGGCTGATTCAAACTGGTATAAGGATGCCGCCCTTACTGAAAAGCTTGGCGGAGAAGATCTGGGAATTCATGAGACTGATAAGACAAAGTTGAAAGTATATTACTACATTTCAGAAGATAGCGATACAACTTTTGGTGATTATGCAGTAAACTTATGGGGCGGACCCGTATTAACAGAAGCAGGACCATTTCTTAATATTACAGCATGGGCAGGACAGAAGTACAGAACCCTTTTGGATGCAAATTTGACAAATACTGTGGCAGATATGCCTGGTAAATGGGGTTATGTAGGTCTGGACGGCAGCAAAATTGAAGGATTGCAGTTCCTTACAGTAGATGGCGGTGAAAATATCTGGAATGCAGCAATCACAGAAATGGGATTGACAGAAGTATATTATGTATCTGGTTATGGCTGGTTTAAAGATGCAGCATGTGAGGAAGAAATTAAGGCATTAGAACTTCAGGAAGATGAATTTTATATCATCGGAGCCACCTCTTATTTAGGAAACTGGAAACTTGAAGATGCTGTCAAGATGGAAAAAACCGGAGATAAGCAGTACGAAGTTACCATTTCCCTGCCGGCAGGCACATATGAATATACACCTGTACAGGATCCTAAACAGTTTAGCTGGGAACATCAGTACAAGGATTATGAAAATGAATGGGCAAATTACACCCTGACATTGGAAAAAGACGGAGACGTAGTCTTTACAGTAAAAAATCCGGATCCAGCTACCGGAAAAGCAGAAGTAACTGCAAAAGTTAAAGAAGATGAAACACCTACACCACCAGTAGTAGAAGTAAAGAAATATACAGTAACCTTTAAGGATGGCGACAAGGTTCTTAAGACAGAAACAGTAGAATCCGGCAAGGCAGCTACAGCTCCTGCATTACCAACAAAAACCGGATACACTGCAAGCTGGGATAAGGCTTTTGCAAATGTAACTGCAGATGTTGTTGTTAGTGTAAAATGGACAGCCAATACTTATACACTGACCTATAATGTAAATGGCGGAACAAAATTGAAGGTTGCTACAAAAGCGGTTGTTTATGACGGTACATACGGTGAGCTTGCTAAGCCTGTTAGAAAGGGTTATGCTTTTAAGGGCTGGTACACTGCTAAAACCAAAGGCACAAAAGTAACTTCAAGCACAAAGGTAACTGGAAATGCTACCATTTATGCACAGTGGACAAAGGTAACCAAGCCGGGCAAGGTATCCATTAAGAGCGTTAAGAATTCTGCTAAGAAGACCATGAAGGTTACTTTAAAGAAAGTAAAAGGCGCAGACGGATATGAAGTAAGATACTCCACAAAGAAAAATATGAAAGGTGCAAAGAAGAGCACCAGCAAGAAAACAACACTTACAATTAAGAAGCTGAAAAAAGGAAAAACCTACTATGTTCAGGCAAGAGCATACAAGCTTGATTCAGCAGGCAAGAAAATTTACAGTGCTAAATACAGCGCTACAAAGAAAGTAAAGATTAAAAAATAATTAGCCTTATTTAGTAATTGGAATAAGTCAGGGCAGATGTTGGAGTTCAATATCTGCCCTGCTTTTACCAACAGGAATATAAAGAGTGATTCTAAGAAAGGATATCGTATGAAAAGAAAAAATATACTAGCAAAAGGAATGAGTTGGCTTCTTGTAACAGCAATGCTCGTAACCGGCTCTGCAGCGGGCTTTGTCCTTCCGGCTCATGCAGCTAATGACGGAATAGAATCTACAACAGATACAGATGATAATCAAGAGCCTGTGGCAGAAGACGTTCAGAATACGGAAGAGGCTGGTCAGGACGGGGAAAAGGATGTACAGCTCCCGGCGGAAGATAATCAGCAGACGGATTCCGATGAAATGAAAACAGATCCGGAAGAAGGATCAGAGGAACAGCCAGACCAGCAGCCGGAAGAACAGCCGGATCAGCAGCCAGAGACTTCTCAGGACAATGAAGATAATAGCAGCCAGGAGCCTGCAAATGAAGTAATAGAAAATGATGAAGTAATAGAAGGTTCTGAGGATGCAGAAGAGCCTGTAGGAGCACTTGTAGTTGTTAAGAGCCCTGTAGTGGATGCAGAAAATCATTCCATTACATTTAATTTAAATGGTGCCACGGGTGTTGCTGCCAATGCAAAGAAGGTACTGCTTCGCGGTGATGTAATTGATGACTGGGACGTAGGAATTGAAATGGTCAAAAAGGATGATGTATTTACCGTCACAGTGGAGAATGTAAATCCGGGAGTTTATACATATAAGTATGTGGTAGACGGAGCATGGATGACAGATCCTTATAATAAAAATACCGTTTCAACGGCAGACGGACCGAATTCTGTTGTATATATGCCGGGTCTTTCTTCCCCGATTGGAAGCATTTCCGTTATGAAGGGCAATGCCAAGACACTTCCTTCTACCTTAAAATATTATGATAATGCAGGCAATTTTACAGAAGTTCCTGTTACCTACAGCTTGGAAGCCGGACAGACGGATATAGAGTTAAATGGTGACAGCGTTACTGTAAATAAAGAAGTAGGAGCTACTGCAGAGGTAATTGCAAGCTATGAAAAAGACGGAATAACAGAAACTGCCAGAGTAAAGCTTTCCGTAGTAGATGAAATTTATACATATAATATTTATTATTATGATTTTGAAGAATCCCGCATGACCACTTCTGCAGCACAGCTTTGGCTATGGGAGTACAAGGTTACCGGAGGGGTTCCATATGATTTTGAAGAGTTAGTAGACATAAACGGAAATAACTGGTTAAAAGCAAGCGTGGAATTGTCTTATAAGGATTTGGCTATTATTGCAAGGTCTTACGGAGGATGGACATGGCAGAATTCCTCTAAAGGAATGGTATATCAGAACGAATCCGGAGAAAGTGAAGTGGATTTGTATATTGTATCCAGTTCCAAGACTATTTACACGGATGTTCCGGACCTGGAGCTTTTAAAGCCAAGAGAGCGTTATATATTAGTTGAATATAACAGACCGGCAGGAGATTATAAAAACTGGGAAATTTATACATGGAACAGCGGATATGATACGAAGATTCCTTTAAGTAGCCTTGGAGGAAAGAGGGTAGCCAAGATAAAGATTAAAGATTCTGTTGCTGATATGAGTCTGGGCTTTATTATGCGCAGGACTGATATAGGAACGGAATGGGCTGAAAAGGACGGCGGAGACAATTATTTGAATATGCCTGCCGACCAGACAATCTTAAAGGCTCAGTTTTTGCAGGGACGGGGAATCGTTTCCACCACTCCTGATAATATCGGCTATATTATGGACGGTGAAAATGATGTGATTCATTTTTATTACAGGGATGACGTAAAATACTTAAATTATGATATGGCTTCTCTGGAGGGCAAGGTAAGTATTTTTATCGACGGCGTGGAACATGCCATGACTTATAATAGTGATGAAGAGCGTTTTTGCTATGATCACAGCATTGCAGATGTGGCAAGCGGCTCAAGCGCCACATATCAGTATTATTATCTGGTAGATGGAAAAAGAGTGCTGGATAAATTTAATGAAATGACAGGCAACGATGCAGGAGGACAATATAATTTCTGCACATATTCTAATTATAAAGATAAAGTATCTCTTAGCGCAGCATTAACAGCGGATTCTATGGACTACAATCAAAACAACGTTTTAAAGGTAGTGCCAACTGTAGAAAACAATGCAAATACTATAAGTGGAAACAGCGTAAGCGGAAACAGCAATTTTGAAGTTAAGAGTGTACAGTGTGATTTGAGCAAGCTTGGAGGTTCCGATGAATTTTCCATTGATCCGGAGCTGATGGAAGGAACTATTTCCGTTTCAGACAGCACTGCACCCGGCACTTACACAATTCCAATCGTTTTATACGATATATATGGAAATAAATATACAACATCCAAAAATGTGGAAGTAGTAAAGCGCACGAAAGCAGAAGGAGAATTTGACTGGGACGAAGCAATTGTTTACTTTGCTGTAACAGACCGTTTTTATGACGGAGATGCTTCCAATAATGATGCTTATGGAGTAGGTGACTATAATACAAGCACTTCCAAAGAAAAAGACGGCGGCGGTTCCTGTTATCATGGCGGTGATTTTGCAGGCCTTACCCAGAAGCTGGATTATTTAAAGGATTTAGGCGTCAATACTATCTGGATTACGCCAATTGTAGAAAATATTACACATGATTTAAGCAGTACGGAAGGACTTTCCGCATATGGCTATCATGGCTACTGGACCAGTGACTTTACAAAATTAAATAAACACCTTGGAACAGAGGAACAGTTTAAGGCATTGTTGGATGCAGCTCATGCCAGAGGAATGAAGCTGATGGTAGATATCGTTATCAACCATGCCGGTTATGATACAGAAGAATATTTTAACACTTTATTGAAAAATGAAGACGGCGAATATATCAGTATGCTGCGTGATGATTCTAATACAATTGACGGAGATACTGTAAGAGACGGATTATCAGGACTTCCCGATTTCGTAACGGAAAACCCGGCTGTAAGAAATCAGCTTGTACAGTGGCAGGTAGACTGGATAAAGAAATATGATATTGATTATTACCGGGTAGATACAGTAAAGCATGTAGAGTCTACTACATGGGCGGCATTTAAGAACGAGCTGACAAAAGTAAATCCGGAATTTAAGATGATTGGTGAATACTCCGGTGCAGGTTATGCAAGTACAGGAGGAGAATTAGGAACAGGTACTATGGATGCCCTCTTGGATTTTGATTTTAATGACTTCGCTCAGAATTTTGTAACAGGAAGCATTGAAAATGTGGAAGCATCCTTAGTGGACAGAAGCAGTAAGATTAACAATACGGCAACTATGGGCTCCTTTATCGGAAGCCATGACGAAGATGGTTTTATCTACCGTTTATGCTCAAATGATGATGAGACCGGTTCCGGATTAAGTGAAGAAGCAGCACGCAAGCTGTATAAGGTGGCTGTTTCCTTACAGCTGACTGCAAAAGGAATGCCGGTTATTTATTATAATGAAGAAATCGGACTTACAGGCGCCAACAATTATCCGTTCCAGGAAAACCGTCAGGATTTCGACTGGGCGGAAGCAGCAAAGCAGGAATTTGAAGCGGAAAGCGTGTTGAATCACTATAAGACAGTACTGTCCATCCGTAACAAATACAAAACATTATTTGCAAAAGGAAGCCGCACCACCATTGATGCTTCTGATGCAAACGGATATGATATTACAAGCAGAAGCTACGGCGGAGAAACACTTTATATAGGATTGAACATCAAAGACCAGCTGCAGGAAGTAACCTTTGCTGTAGATGGCAAGGAAGGAACAGTTTACAGAGATTTGTATAATAATGTAAGTTATACTGCAAATGCACAGGGTAAAGTAACTGTAAGCATTCCTAAAGCACAGGACGGAGGAACCGTTATTTTAGCTAAACAGGTTACAGCAGAGGATATTAAGGCAGACAATACCGCAATTACAATTAACAAGGGTGATACTAAGAAATTAGATGTAACAGTAACGCCGGCAAATACCACCTCTAAGGTAGTCTGGTCTTCATCTGATGAGAAAATTGCAGTGGTATCTAAAACAGGTATAGTAAAAGGAATGGAAGCAGGAAATGCTAAAATTACAGCAGCATTGGATGATAACAGCGGTAAAAAGGTAGAATTTGCCGTTACGGTAAAGGCTTCCGGAAGCACTACAGAGCCTGAAAAACCGACACCGACACCGAATCCTCCTCAGCCGGAACAGCCGGAGAAGCCAAGTGATGTGAAGAAGGTCAGCAAAATTTCCATAAGCGGTATTTCCAAGAAAATAGCAGCAGGCAAAAAGATACAGCTAACCGCAAAGGTTACACCTGCAAATGCTGCAAATAAGAAAGTTACATGGAAGACCAGCAATAAGAAATATGCTACAGTAACTTCAAAGGGTAAGGTTACACTGAAAAAAGCAGGAATTGGAAAGACAGTAACGATTACTGCAACTGCAGCTGACGGCAGCAATATAAAAGCTACCTATAAGATTAAGATTATGAAGCATGCGGTTAAGAGCGTGAAGGTAAAGGCTCCTGCAAAAACAGTTAAGGCAGGAAAATCACTGAAACTGAAAGCAACGGTGAAGACTACCGGAAAGAGCGTAAACAAGACTTTGAAGTGGACCAGCTCCAACACCAAATATGCAACAGTAAGCAGTAAAGGTGTGGTAAAGACGAAAAAAGCAGGAAAAGGCAAAACAGTTACCATTACTGCAACGTCTACAGATGGTACAAATAAAAAGGCTAAAGTGAAGATTAAAATTCAAAAATAACAGCCTGAAGAATAGCAACAGGAAATAAAAAAGTGGCGGTATGGCATATTGATATGCTGTACCGTCATTTTTGTTGCTTTTCCGGTTAAGGCAGGATATGGAAAATATTACATGTTTTACAGGTTTTTATCAGAGCGAGAGCGGGACGACGTAGAAACACTTTCTGCCTGCCGTCGGTTCTGATTCCTGTGGAGGAAAGCGGAGGGCTGAACTGTTACTATAAAATAAAGATAACAGATAGAATATTGTAAAAGCAGGGTTTTTTATGATACACTGTATAAAAATACTTTATGATTTCTTTATACTTTTCCTAAAGTTTTTAAATAACAATATGGGATAATATTTTACATAAATTTTTTTGATAAATTATAATGAGATTGGTTTATATTTAAAACCAAAAAAGGAGACGTGTTATGAAAAAAATAAAAAAAATGAAAAAAACAACAGCAATTGTTTTAGTAATTGCCATAATGGCAATAACCGGATGCGGCAGCAGTCAGGGAAAGAATAATTTGGCACAAAACAATCAGGAAGGGGAAGCAGCGGCAGAAAGTTATCAGGAGCTTACAGTAGGTGATTCTGCCCCTGATTTTACAGCTGAAACCGTTAGCGGAAACAGCTTTACTCTTTCTGAGCATAGCGGAAAGGTAGTGCTGCTGAACTTCTGGGCAACCTGGTGCGGACCGTGTGTTGGAGAAATGCCGGCATTTGAAAAGCTTTATGGAGAATATGGAGAAGAGGTGGCAATACTTGCGGTAAACAGTATGGAGGATACAATATCAGTTGCACAGTTTGTTGCAGATAAAGGATATACGTTCCCTATTGCTTTTGATGCAGAGGGAGCTGTCAGCATGAAATATCCGACGGATGGAATTCCTTATACATTAGTGATTGGCAAGGATGGAACCGTTAAGAATATTTATCTGGGCGCCAAAGATGCAGAATCACAATACTTGGAGTATAAAAGCGCGATTGATAAAGCATTGGAGGAGTAGCAGTCAGAGGCAGGAGGTATGTCATGAAGTATCAATGTATGAGATGGGGCCTGCTTATTGCAGGAATTATACTTATTTTAATAGGAATAAGGCAGAATGGCTTTCAGGATATAAGAAATAAGGCAATCCGAATCTGCTATGAGTGCATAGGAATAGGATAATGAAAAGAAGAAAACTGATTCAGGTCATCTGTGCCCTGCTATATAATTGCAATTTTACCGGATTTGCCAACGGAAAAATTTATCAGGGAGATATAAAGGGAGCCTGTGTTCCGGGGCTTAACTGCTATTCCTGTCCCGGGGCGGTTGGCGCCTGTCCTCTTGGCAGTCTGCAGACTGCACTGCTTTCCTCTAAATATAAATTTCCCTATTATATATTGGGAATGCTGCTATTGTTTGGCGTGGTGCTTGGAAGAGTGATTTGCGGTTTTTTATGTCCCTTTGGACTGTTGCAGGAGCTGCTTTATAAGATTCCATCCAAAAAGGTAAAGAAAAATAAATGGACAAGAAGGCTTTCCTGTTTAAAATATGTGATTTTAATAATATTTGTTGTGGCAATTCCCTTAATACTGACCGTACCGGGATTCTGTAAATATATTTGTCCTGCAGGCACGCTGGAGGGCGGTTTGTTTCTTGTAACAATGGATGAAAGGCTGCGGGCGCTGGCAGGCGGGCTGTTTTCATGGAAAGTGGCAGTTCTGGCGGTGGTTGTGGTTTCGGCAGTGTTTATTTTTCGGAGCTTTTGCAGATTTCTTTGTCCGCTGGGGGCATTTTATGCGCTGTTTCATAAGGTATCCATGGTGGGAATCAAAGTGGATGAGAAAAAGTGCAATGGCTGCAATGCCTGTGTTTTGACCTGCAAACTGGATGTGAAAGAGCCAGGGGATGGAGAATGCATCCAGTGCGGGGAGTGTATAGGGGTCTGCAGCAGATGCGCATTGAGCTTTGGAGTGAAAAAGGAGGTGCCTTCACAGGGCAGGCTATATGAAAATCATAAACCTGATGGAAAATACAAAAGGCGGTAAAAACTGCCTCTTTGAACATGGATTGAGCTTTTATATTGAAACACATAGACATAAGCTGCTTATGGATACCGGAGCCACCAATGGGTTTCTTGCAAATGCAGAAGCTCTCGGGGTGGATTTGAAAAAGGTTGATACAGTAATCTTAAGCCACGGCCATTACGACCATGCCGGAGGAATACTTGAATTTGCAAAACGAAATCCAAATGCCGGAATTTTTATGAAGCGTCATGCAGATGGAGAATATTATCATAAAAATGATACTATGGAAAAATTTATAGGCATTGACCCCCGAATCAGAAATCTTCCCCGGATAGAATGGATAGATGGAAACAGGAAGCTGGATGAGGAGCTGTTTCTTTTTAGCGGTGTAACCGGAAGAAAATTATGGCCCTCCGGCAATCTGGAACTGAAAATAAAGAAAAAGGATGGCTTTTATCAGGACGAATTCAGCCACGAACAGTATCTTGTAATCGAAGAGGATAAGAAAAGAGTTTTGTTGTCCGGCTGTGCCCATAATGGCATTTTAAATATTCTTGAGGAATATAGAAAAATTTACGATTCCTTTCCGGAGGCAGTCATCAGCGGCTTTCATATGCAAAAGAAGTCCGGATATGCACAGGAAGATTTGGAAATAGTAAGAAAAATCGCTATGGAATTAAAGAAAATGCCTACAAAATTTTACACAGGACACTGTACCGGGGAAATCCCGTATCAAATATTAAAAGAGTGTATGGGCAGTCAGATTGAGTATGTACATAGCGGGGAAGAAATACAGTTGTTGTAAAAAAATACAGAGAAGGGAATTACAAAAATAAATACTAGTCATAGCTCGGAATAAACATCTGACAGAGACAATGGCAAATGCCGCAGTTACTACAATAAATAGTAGCTGTGGTATTTTTTTATATAAATAAAAGGCATTTTATAAACAAACTAAGATGACTTTGAAAAAGTGACAAAAAACGTCAAAATTGGTAAAAAAAGCGACAAAAATAACAATTGACAAATATTGGTAGAAATTTTATAATTTAATTAACTATATTTAAAGTAATAATTTAGGAAATACAAATTTGAATTTGAGGAAATATATATTTATTTAGTTTACTTAAAATAAAATTAATTTTTATTAGATAAATTTCAGTGACATTTTATACTTTTTGGGGGGAGAAATGGAATTTGTTACAGCATATTGTACAGATAGGGGAATTGTAAAGGAAGTCAATCAGGATGCGCTTTTAATAAAAACTGCAGCTAGCAGTTTCGGAAATATTGTATTTATAGCTGTTTGTGACGGAATGGGAGGATTGGAACAGGGGGAAGTAGCCAGTTCTACTATGATAAAGTACTTGAGCGACTGGTTTAGCGGGGAACTGCCCAAAATGCTCAGGGCGCAGCAATATGTAAGTTTAATTCAGGATTCCCTGAAGATTTTAATTGACAAGGTAAATAAGGAGCTTATGCAATATGGTGAGGATTCCGGCATAAAGCTGGGAACTACTCTGACGGCAATGCTTGTCATTTATGAACAGTACATAGTTGTTCATGTGGGCGATACAAGGCTTTATGAAATATCAGGGGGGATTAAGCAAATCACGGCGGATCAGACTCTTGTGGCCAGAGAGGTCAAAATGAACAGGCTGACCCCTAAGGAGGCTGAACGGGACCCGCGCAATAATATTTTATTACAATGTATTGGCGCTTCTAAAAATTTAGAGCCGGAGTTTTTATCCGGCACGGTAAAGGAAGAATCAGTATATATTATTTGCTGTGACGGATTTCGCCATAAAATCACCAATGAGGAAATAAGGCAGGAATTTAAACATATAGTACCAAAGAGAGAAGACTTATTATTTGAACAGTGCAGGAATTTAGTAAGACTGAATAAAGAACGCGGAGAAAAAGACAATATAACGGTTGTTGCTTTGCAATGCCTATAGGAGAATAGTTGTGTTAGAAATTGGTTCACTTGTAGATGGAAAATACAAAATATTAAATATAATCGGAACAGGTGGAATGAGTACGGTATACCTTGCCATGAACGAACGTGCCAACAAGCAGTGGGCAATAAAGGAAATACGCAAGGACGGCGTGCAGAATTATGAAGTGGTAAAGCAGGGAATGATAATGGAAACAAATCTGCTAAAGCAGTTAAAGCATCCAAATCTTCCAAGCATTGTAGATGTAATCGATAAAGATGATATTTTTTTAATTGTTATGGATTATATAGAAGGCGTACCTCTCAGCCGGTTGTTAGAGGAGGGTAAGCAGCCTCAGGAAAAAGTTGTGGACTGGGCAATTCAGCTGTGCAGTGTATTGCAATATTTACATACAAGGGAAACTCCCATTATATACCGGGATATGAAACCGTCAAATGTTATGCTGAAGCCGGATGGAACAGTGGTATTAATTGATTTTGGGACTGCCAGGACATTTAAAAGAAAAAATGTGGAGGACACCACCTGTTTAGGAACCGTAGGGTATGCGGCGCCGGAACAGTTCGGAGGAAGAGGGCAGTCGGATGAACGCACGGATATTTACTGCCTTGGGGCTACTTTATATCATTTGGTTACCGGGCATAATCCAAGCGAGCCGCCTTATGAAATATATCCCATTACAGAATGGGACCCGTTTCTCTCTACAGGTCTGGAAAGTATTATTTTAAAGTGTACAAGGCAGAGTCCGGATGAGCGTTACCAGAATTGTGACGAATTGCTGTTTGCGCTGGAGCATTACCGGGAACTGGATGTGGAGTATAAAAAACGGCAAAATCTGAAGCTGGCTGTATTTGCGGGAAGCGTCCTGTTGACGCTGGTTTTTGGCGGCTTGGCCTTTTGGGCTGATTTTCAGTATAAAAAGGCAGTTACCAGTAACTATGAATATTATGTGCAGCGTGCCCAAAGCGAGCTGGAAGAGGAAGACGCAATTGCCCAATATAAAAATGCCATTGGTGTGAATCCGGCAAAGGGCGAGGCATATCAAAAGCTTTTGGAAGAAGTCATATTGAATGATGATATCTTATCAGAAGAAGAGGCATATGCAATCCGGGATATATTAAACGATACATCGGACGGAAGTCGCAGGAATGAAGAGTATTTTATGGAAAATCCCATTGAGTATGAAAATTTTGCATATAAGCTTGGAGTTGCTTATTTTTATAATTACGAAGACAAAGGAAACAAGACGCTGGCAAAGAAGTGGCTGGAGGCGGCTGCAGCTTCAGAAAATCTGGAAACAAGTCAGATAGAGCGGGCAAAATGTCTGGGAAGGATTGCAGCATATTATTCAAAGATAGGCGTTGAAAGTAAATCCGGAGATGCAAGCGTCAGCTATCTGGATTATTGGAATGATTTAAAGGAATTGACAAAAGATGATTTGGCGGAAAAGGACAATCTTACCACAGCACTGATTATGCATAAGGAACTGGCTTACCAGATATATACAAATTGTATTCATTTTAAAGAAGAGGGCATTGAAAGGAAGGAAATGGAATCCCAGATTGCTGCTATGGAGAATTGGGCGGCAGCAAACGTGGGGCCTGCCGATGTGGAAGGAAATGAAAGAATCCGGCTTTTAAATGATGAGCTGGCTTTGTATCTGGACTTGGCAAAGGATGCGCTGAATGTGGCATTTACCGCTGAGATAGACAAAAAGGAGATACTGCCGTGACAATTATGGTGAATTTAAAAATAGTATTCGGAGCAATGGCATTTTTGTTTTTCGTCCTTAGTATTTTCTTATTTATTAAATTTGATATAAAATCCTATTTTTATATATACATGAAACATTCCGGAAAAAATTACGGGTCGGACAAAACGCCTGTAAAAAGTACGAAAAAGAAAAAAACATATGAAAACAAAGGGAAAGCAGGGGAAAAGACACAATTATTAGAGCAGACTGAAAAGCTATCAGAAGAAACGGTTTTGTTAACGGAACAGGGAGAGGAAACAGAGGTTCTGAGTGAAGAACAGCTGCAGTTTGTAACTATGAAAAGTGTAGAGGTTTATTCTGACAAGTAGGAAAGGAGAATGTTATGAAAGCGTTAATTAAGAACAATTTGAAAGGATTATTTATTTTGCTGCCGATGCTTATGCTGCTGTTTTCGGCTATGCAGGTCAGGGCGGAGGAAGAGGAAGAAGAGAAATATTATCCTAAATACAGAGCTGATGAATATATCTCAGTAAGAGGAGAAAAGATTCTGGAAAACTGTTTTTTGAAAAAAAGTGTGATATACGGTTCCAAAGGCGGGAAAATAATCTTTGATTTGGATAAGCACATAATTACTTTTGATAATTTTAAAGATGAATATGACTGGACAGATACCCTTGTGGGCTATTTTGAAATAAACTTCAGGCACATCGAAGTTATGGATATGGAAATTATTCTGAAAGGTGACAATGAAATAATATTACCTACCGGAAATTGCAAGGCAATTCGTCTTGTTACGGATGTGCATTTCAAAGGTCCGGGGACACTTACTGTAATCGGAGGAGGTGTGCAGTGTATCAGAACAATGATTGTTGAGGATTGTGATATAACGATTAATTCTAAAAGATTTGGCATGGATGTGGAATATCTTGAATTATACAATTCAGATATTGAAACAACAACTACATCCGCAGACCCGTATCAAAGCGCATTTACATTGAGTCATGTAATAATGGAGAATTCCACTCTCAGGGGAGTTTCCAAAAGGGCTTATTGGTGCGCTCCATGGATTGGTGCGGAAGAGATGAATCAATACTTTTATGATTTAGACGAAGTACTTACAAGAAAAAGCGGTGAAATATTTGTAGATGATGACGGCAATACTTTGTATCCGGTGATATTTGAATATAACTTCACAAGATATTTTGTTTTTACAAAAGATGTTGAAGCATACAATCGAGATATACCTGCCAATATAGCTTTGGCAGTAAATATTGTCAGTCCGAAAAGAATAAATCAACGCAAGGCTGCAGAACAGGTAAAAGAAAAAATTGCTGCCATAGGGAATGTAACTGCTAATAGCGGCGAAAAGATTGAAGCAGCCAGAAGCGCTTATGAAAATCTGGATCAAAATTTACGTTATAAGGTAAAGAATATTGACGTATTGGAAAAAGCAGAAAAAGCTTATAAGGAAATTAATCAAAAGGAAGCGGATAAAGTGATTGCCATGATCACAGCGCTTGGAACGATTACTTCAGAAAGCGGCTCTAAAATGGAAGCGGTGGAAAAGGCCTATGAAGCTTTAACAGCAGACCAAAGGAAGCTTGTAAGCAATTATAAGGACATGGAGAAAGCAAGGCTTAAATTTCAGGAAGCAGTAGAACAAAAAGGGCAGGATGACTGGCTTAGGGAGCAGGAAGCTGCCATTGAAGGAATCAGAGGGATGGCTGACGGAGAATTTAGCAAGCTTCAGGCTTCCGGTAAAGTCAAGGCAGTTGGTGTTAAAAGCGCTGTGTCCGATAAAAAAGGAACTCTGACACTTAAATGGAAAAAAGAAAAAAAGTGTTCTGGTTATGAAATAGTCTGTAGTAAAAAAAGAAGTTTTAAACCTAAAAATACAACTACTGTTTTAATAAAGGACAAAAAGCAAACAAGTTATACCTTTCATAAGCTGACCAGAAATAAGTACTATTTTGTTAAAATAAGAAGTTATCAAATAATAAACAGAAAAAAACAATACGGGAAATGGAGCAAGGTTAAGAAAGTAAAGGTAAAGTAAATCAAAGGGATATAACTGTAACTGCAAAAGATGGTATCAGGTTAATTTAGACAATTCTGTTTTTAGATATACGAAAGGATTTAGAAATGAAGGGAAGAACAAAACCATGCATTTCATTCATGCTTGCACTTATTTTCTTAATAAGCAGCATGCCGGTTCCTGTAATGGAAAGTCAGGCAAATGGAACAAATTTGGAAAGTGTAATAAGCGGAAACATTATAGATAAAAAAGAAACTGTTCCATTATTAAGTATAACAGGAGAAGCAGTTTCCGGTAATGATGGGGACGATTTACCGGAAAATCCGGATGAGACAAACTGCATTATCACAATATCCTGTAATGATATAGATAATGCAACAATTACGGTATTTTCCGGTGAAAATAGGATTGACCCTGTAAACTCTCAAAATCCTGAAATTTTACAATATTCTGTTGAAATGGGAAAAAAAGTAAGAATAGTAGCAGAACCGGATGATTATTATCAGGTGGCTTCAGATAGCACAAATCCAAAGAGATTAGTAAATGAAGAAAAAGGCATTTATGAGTGGGAAATTGAATCATGTAATGGCGATGCTAAAAAGGACTATATAATTAAGATTGAGGAAATTAAAAAAGTAAATATTACATTTGATGGAACTTCCACAAAAATCAGCCGCCAAATGCGTGGCGGTAAAGTAAATACTGTTAGTGAAAACGGAAAGGAGGATTGTGTTGAAATTGTTCCTGATACGGGATATTGTTCAAATATTTTGGAGGGACTCTCACTCGATGAAGATAGTAATTTATATCATGTATCTAATTATGCAAGTGTATCTTTTTATAAAGACAATATCCCTCCTATAATTAAAATTATCAATGATAACTTCATTAATAATATCTGGTACATTAATGGAGATGATGATTTACAAGTGAAAATTGAAGATGATGCAAAGGAAGAGGATATAAAAGTATTTATCAAACCTGAAGTAATTAAAGAGCCTTTAGGCGATTTTAAATATAAGTTCACCTTCCGGCCTGTGGATTTTAATAAACAAGAGGATAGAAAAGAATTCGTAATTACAGCAGAGGATGGCGGTGGTCTAACAGACAACAAAACGATTACGATTGTTTATGACAGCATAGTGCCCCAGGTACACTCTGTTTCCATTAACACCACAAATGATACATTTGAGCAAAATGGCAGAAGATATTTTGGTGAAAATAAAGAGAATATGGAAGTGACTGTAGAAGTAGAAGAAAATGTAGGGCTTTCACATTTAAACTATATTATCTGCAAGGATAAGCATGATGATTGGAGTGAAGAGGATTTTTATAATAATCAGGCACTGGGGCAGATAGATTTGCCGGATGAAAAACGCTTAGCAAACATGATAACGGAGGAAGTTCCCATTAATGATTTGGACAGCGGCACTTATTATATTTATTTTGCGGCAACAGATTTAGCCGGCAACAGACAAATAGGAAAACTGCCATCTGAAAAATTCCATATTGATAAAACGCCTCCGGAAATAAATATAAGCGAGACCAATGAATGGTATAATAAGTCTGATGAAATCAAAATAAAGGCGGAAATTAGTGATGAATATACAGCAGATGGCCTGATGTACCAATATAAGGTTGTTAAATTTGCAGATAAAGAAGACCCAATGCCGGAAAACCAGTGGCTTTCATTAGGTGCGTCTGGTAAGGGCGCCACAAGCTATGAAGTTTCCATTTCTGCAAATGAAATTAGTGAAAGCGGCAGTTATGCGCTGTTGATAAGGGCAAAGGATGGTTGTGAAAATAAATCAGCTCCGAAAAGCTTTGTATTTCATTATGATAAAGAACCGCCCAAAATTGAGGAATTTAACTTTATAGTGAAAGAAGGAACGGAAACCGTCGAGGATAAATTCAAAAGGCCCTTTGGAAACTTTTTCAGGACGGATCCAAAATGGGAAAAAGATGTAAAACAAGATGTGTTTATTGAGATTAAGGCATATGATGATAAAAATTATCTTAATAATTACAGTCAGGGTACAAATCTGGAAATTAGAGATGCTTATGTCTACTGCATAACAGGGGCTGAAAAAGTTGAGGCCATAAGATATAAAAACAGTGAAGCTCAACAGAAAAAACTTCCGGAAATCGGCAGCAAAACAAGACTTTATAGAGAATCTGTAAATAGCGATATTTACAAGGCAGTTTTAAGTGTTCCTAAAGCGGCAGTCTTTTATGAGCTTATGATTGTGGTAAGGGATAGAGCCGGAAATATTCATTGTGCCTTTCCAAATGATATTAATAAATCTATCAATAATCTTGTGATGATAGATAATGAAGGACCAATAATTGATTTGAAAATGGATGAGAAAGCAGGGGAGGAAAATTTTAAAGAAATAACAGATCAGGGAACAAAGTACTGGTATAGCATTAAGCATCCCATATCTCATATAGTTACGGTTCAGGATTCGGGTTCAGGACTTTCTGATCTGCAGGTCAAAATTAATAAAAATACTATATTAGAAAAAAATTTTGCAAAAGACAGTTCTACAGAAATGAAAAAAACCTATACTGCAAAAGTTGATTTGCAAAAAGATCTTATTGAAGCTGACGGAAGATATGCTCCTTTTGCCATATCCCATGACAATGCCGGCAATACAGAAGAGTCCGGAAAAGAAAACTCCCCGTCTGAACCTCCATTCATCATATATATCGATGAGGATGCACCAGTCATTACTAAAGTTACATTTTCTTCCAACGGTATCAAGTACACGGATGAATCAGCACCTCAACATAGTTTCTTTTTTAAGGGAGGAAACAGTGTAACTGTAACTGCAACTGCAACAGATTTTATAGGTAACACAGATAATCTGGGGTCCGGGGTTGATAAAATAATCTTTTGTCTGAAAGATACGCAGGGAAAAGTAATAAAAGAAAAGCCTCAAGAAGTAAGAATAGGCGGGAATAACACGTATACCGCAAGCTTTGAGATTGAGTCAGGCTTTAAAGGACAAGTTTGCGTGAAAGGCAGGGACAGGGTAGAGAATACAGGAAAATATGTAGATTCATATGGTCTTATAATTGAATCCCGTGAGCAGCATGATGAAAGTTCCTCTGCCAGAATTTTAATGGACCCTACCTTATATAAGGATGCAAATGGCAATCCTCTATATAGGAAAAAGCCGGAAATCCACTTTGAAGCAAAAGATGGTGATTCCGGCATTGCAAGAAATCTATGGAAGGTAAAAGCTGCAAATGATAAAAAATGGGAAAAAAACGAGGAATTAATTGTCAAAACAGAATATGATAATAAAAGCGGCAAATATAGTTCAGAGCTGGAAGGGGATACAGAATGGAAAATTAAGAAGGATTCAGTTTGTGAACTGGTAACAAAGGCAAGCAAAAGTTATCATGTCACATCAGAAAAAAACTCCATAGAAGCCAGTCTTAAGATGACAGACAATGCAGGATATACCAAAAAAGCTAAAAGTAAGACTTTCAGCGTGGACAGCACGCCTCCAAAGGTATTTGTGGAGTACGACAACAATGAAGCTTATAACGGAAAATTCTACAAAGAAAAGCGCTATGCAACAATCCATGTAATTGACGCCAATTTCTCCGCAGAAAACTGTGATATTAAGACTACAGGACCCGGAGTAAGTAAATCCGAATGGGAGCATATTCCGGGAAGCGGCTGTAATGGAAAGATTCATTCCGGGGATTGTGAGTACACATGTCAGGTAGGATTTGTTACAGACGGCGATTATACCTTTGGCTTTGAATGTACGGACCTGGCAGGATGGACTGGCAGCTATGGACAAATTGATGAATTTACCATAGATATGACCGAACCGGTTATTGAGGTAAGCTATGACAATCAGAATGCCCAAAACGGAAACTTCTACAAGGATGCAAGAACTGCCACAATCCGGATTGAAGAGCATAATTTTGAGCCTGAGGATGTAACCGTAACAATAACTGCTACTGACGGCGGAAATGTAATTGCTGCGCCGCCTGTGTCCGGATGGACCAAGCATGATGATATACATATGGCAACCATTGCATACGATTATGACGGAGAATTTACTTTTGATATAGAATATACGGATCTGGCAGATAATAAGGCTCAGGAATATGAGCAGGATCAGTTCGTCATAGATATTACCGAGCCCGAAATAGAAATTACAGGAATAGTGGACAAGTCGGCAAATAAAAATGCAGTACAGCCTATTATTACCTGCAATGATACAAACTTAGAGGATGCGGTTATTTCCTTAAAGGGCGTAAACAGGGGAACTGTTAAGGCGGATTATGAAACACGCCGGGCGGGAAACAGCATTGTATACAAATTAAAGGATTTGGAGCATGTAAAGAAAAATGATGATATTTATACTTTGCATATAACTGCCAGAGATAAAGCCGGAAATGAATATGAAGATGAAATACATTATTCTGTTAACCGGTTTGGGTCCGTATATCAATATGATAAGCAGACGGAAACACTGGTAAGCAAATATTATTCTTCTGAATGTGATGATTTGATTATAAAGGAAACAAATGTAAATACCCTGAAAGCAAAAAGAGTCACCTACAGCAAGGATGGCGAGATTGTAACATTGCAGGAGGGAAAAGACTACAGACTGTCCCAGACAGGCAATGAATTTGAGTGGAAGGAATATGTCTATACTATATTCAAAGGCAATTTTGACGAAGACGGAAAATATATTCTTACCCTATATTCAGAGGATGAGGCTGACAATCAGTCAGATAATAAGGTAAAGGGAAGGAATATTGAGTTCGTAATTGACAAAACAGCGCCAAGCCTTGTTTTATCGGGCATAAAAGACGGCGGACAATATAATGAAAACACAAAAGAGCTTATGATAAATGCAGAGGACAATATTGGACTTGCCGGTGTTGAGGTTTATAACGATGGAATACAAATTGCTGATTTTGACGGAGAGACTATAGCAGAAGCAAACGGGACACTAAGCATTTCCCTGCAAAGTAAAAACGACTGGCAGGAGCTGACAGTCATAACAAGAGATTTGGCGGGCAATGAAAGCAAAAGTGAAGCTCTCAGTTATTTGATTACTACAAACCTGTTTGTTCAATGGTATAAGAATCCGTGGCTGTTTTACGGCTCCATGGTTATAGTTCTGCTGCTGGCGGGAATGACAGAATATGTTGTTCGACGAAGAAAAGTTCAAAAAAAGAAACGGATGGTCGGTTGATATGAACAGAAACGAAATGCTGCTGACAGATTACCTGTCACAAAATATATCAAAAAAAGAAGTATATGCGGTGATTTTCCAGATTGTAGACGCCCTTTTGCAAAGCCGTCAGGTGAGGCTTGTGCTTGATGAAATGGAGTACATAGAGGGAAAGGTAAAGATAGAATACAATCCGGGAACGGTGCCGGGTACTATTGATCAAATCGCAGCATTTTTAAAGGAAGTTATTTTCCACTGTGTATTTCATTTCGGGGAAGAATTGGAGGATCTGACGGACTTTTTGGAATTTTTAGACAGCGGGGAAGATGTGACGCTGCCCAATATATATTCCTATATTGCAGGTGAGCTGGATATGGAAATACCCCCTGAAAGGCAAAAGCTTTTTGGCGGAAGTGATTTGGGAGCTGCAAAAACGGAGGAGCCCTATATACAGTCCGCCCAGGGGGAAACCGGAGTTTTAGATGTAAGCTTTTGGCAGCAGAATCAGGTTTTAAAGGAAGCTGACAAAATTCAAAATGAAAAAAGAAACAGCAAAAGAAATGATGAAACCGGACTGTTAGACGAGTCCTATTGGGACAGAGAAATACAGCAGTTAAATTCCAAAAGGCTGAATAATAAGTCAAGCGCCTGTCTTGTACATATCAGAAGCGGTGAGGAAATCCGCATACAAAAGGAAGTATTTGTAATAGGCAAGGACAAGGTCATTGCGGACTTAGTGCTTTCCAATAAGACTATCAGCAGAAAGCATGCGGAAATCATCACAAAGGGAGCCCATTATTTTTTAAAGGATAACAATTCCACCAACCAGACATTTGTGGGGGGAAAGCCCATAAAGCCGGATACAAATGTGGAAATATTTTCAGGCTCCATTATCAGGTTCTCCAATGAGGAATACCGCTTTATGGTGAAGTAAGCCATGGGCAGGAAAGGAAACATATGGGAAATATTATTAATCTATGTATATTAGCAATCAATATCATAATTTTCATCTGCATAATTGTGTTGCTTGTGAAGCTGTCCGCAATGAATAAGGCATGTACAAGGAAGCTGGAGAGTATTTCAAATCTTTGCGGTTCAATCAATCAGCAGGGCAGTATAAAAAATGAACTTCCCAAAATGAAGGAGGGGCTGCTCTCTCAAATAAAGGGAGCCGTCTCCTCTGCAGTAGCCGAGCAGATGAAGCATGAAATAAAAGAGCTTCAAAAGGTAAATGAAAGAGAAAGCCAAAAAGAAAATCAAATTGAAAATCACAAAGAAACAGTTCAGCATACAATGGCAATGCCAAAGCTGGAAACGGAAAGAACCGGAATTATTTTATGCAGGAACTGTTATAAGCCCTATTCTTTAGCGGAAAGCAAATGCCCTCATTGTAACGCAAAAAGACGGTAGATAAGAAAGGAATCATTATGAAGCAGACATTGTATCAGGTTTTAGGCGTGCCGGAAAACGCAGACGCCGCCGCAATCAAAAATGCATTCCGAAAGCTGGCAAAAAAATATCATCCGGATGTGAATATAGGCAATGAACAGGCGGAAATAAAGTTTAAGGAAATTAATGAAGCCTACAATATCCTGTCAGATGAGGTGAAAAAAAGAGATTATGACGCTTCTCTTCATCAGGGTCCCGGGAGCAGTGCCAAAGGGCAAAGCAGGGCTGGCGCCAAAAAGGCAAAAACCGCTTCTAATCCCTTTGATATGAACTTTAAAATGAATTTTGATGATATCTGGGGCGTAAAGACAGAATTTTCCGGTGAGGAGCAATCGGATAAAAAGAAAAATACAAAAGCAGGACCGGACTTTATGAATGTAAATAAGCAATTTGCAAACTTCTTTGGTTTCGATCCTAAGTGAGGTAGAAATGAACTTGTTGAGTAAAAGGGTTTATAAGAACATAAGAAAAACAATGTTGCTGTGCTTTATTCTGGTTACGGGCTTTTTGGGAAATACATTGAGCTGTCATGGGATGAATAGCGGGGAGGGCTGCAGAATCGTAGTTGCGCTGGATGTAAGCGGTTCCATGGTCACTACGGATGAAGACCGCCTTTCCATTGAGATGATACAGATGATGATAGATTTAAGCGACGTACAGGATGAAATAGCAGTGGTGGCATACAATGATTTCATTGTGTATGAAAGCCCTCTTTTGTCCATGGATAAAAAGGAAAATAAGGACAGGCTGAAAAATGATTTAAATCAAATCGTGTTCAGCGGTGAAACGGATAACGGTCTTGGAATGAAGACAGCAGTTAATATTTTAGCTGAAAATACAAATGATTCTAAAAAGTCTTATGTGCTCTTTATTTCAGACGGAAAGACGGACTTAGCAAACAGCCAGACGGAAAGAACCGAACAGGAGTCCGAAAATGACTGGAATGACAGCGGTGAGCTTGCGCTGCAAAAGGGCATCAATATCAATACAATTTCTTTTGTGAATCAGTATTCCCAGGATACCAACCAGATGACTGTCATATCCACAAAAACGGGAGGAAGCTCCAGCGTTGTGGCAAATCCCCTGCAGTTTATGAAGGCGGTTACCCAGACATGGTTTTCCTATAAGGGAATGGATGAGCTTCTTATCAATACATCCAATACAAACAGCCGGCTTCAAAAGCTGGAGCTTGATATGAATCAGATAGAAACGGACCAGGCGCTTATTGTAACGGTTTCCACAGAAGTTTATAAGGATTTTGAGATGGTATATACGGACAATCAGATGGAGCTGTTGAAAAACAGACATTATGCCATTGCCAAAATTGAAAATCCGGTTAAGGAAACGCTGTATGCCATGTACTCTGGTGAAGCGGACGGGATTTTGTTATGGTGCCTTGCGGATGTGGGGGCAAAGCAGGAGGAAATACAGGAGCCCCCGGGGGAACCGGAAAAACAATCCTATGCCCCTGTTGCAGAAAAAAGCATAGAGGAAGACTTATATATTTCCAAAGGCAAAAAGGTACTGGATGTAAGCGCTTTATTTTCTGATCGGGACGGGGATATTGTCAAATATGAAATTGATATGCAAAAGGGTGTGCAGATGTGTGCGGAGCTGAACGGAACCATGTTAGAGGTGGAACCGGTAAAGGATGAGCAGGTCACGATTGTTGTCACTGCAACAGATGCCTCCAACCAGAAGGCACAGACGGATATTGTATTTAACTGTATTCCCGGATGGAAGGAGCATTATACCCTGATTGTGGGAATTATAATTGCAGTTATTCTTGTGCTGACAGGCATTGCCTGTCTGGGATTATACCGTTTCCTTTTTCCAAAGGAAGAGGAGAAGAAGCAGCCCTTTTACGGATATCTTCATGCCACCTTTATCGATTTAAAAAGTAAAAATGATATTCCAAGGCTTGTATTTGATTTGCGGGATTATTCCAGCGAAGGGATAACTTTAAAGGAGTTAATGCTTGGAGAACAGATTTATGAGGATTTGCCGGACATAGAAAAAATCTTCTTTTCGCCTGCAACCAGGCATTCCATCTACCTGCGGCATTCCAGTCAGGGCGGTGTTTTTGTGGAAGATGAGCTGCTTCCGAAAAATAAGGAAATAGAAATAGAATCCGGCACCACCATATATATTTCATTTGCCGAGAATGCTTCAGAATATGAATTACGATATGAAGCAAAGGGGATAGCATAATGGAGCTGAATGTGAGTGATATGAATGTAAGCGACATTGCGCTTGCATCAAATACATTACTGCATAACCGATACCGGATAGATTCCATATACTATTGGGGTCATACGGGCATTGTATATTTAAGCACGGATACCTTACAGAATAAGACGGTGGTAGTAAAGGAGTATTGCCCCTACTATCTGGCAAACAGGGATATGGATAACCTGACCGTTATCTGCAAAGGAAAAACTTATGAAAAAAGCTTTCAACAGGCAAAAAAAGCGTTTGCAAAGGAATGCCTGATTGTGCAGAAAATGAGTAATCTGGACAAGCCTTACGTGGGCTGCACCCTGCAATATATTGATTATTTTCAAGAAAATGAAACTATTTACCTGGTAACGGAGCTGGTGGAAGGAAAGAGTCTGGAAGAATACATTCTGGAGGGGGATGATTTTTCCATACGGAACATTATGCTAAGTCTTGTAAAGATTACAAGGCAGATACATAAAAGAGGAATTATACACAGGGATATAAAGCCTTCCAACATTATACTCACGGAGGAAGGGAAGGTGGTGCTGATTGATTTTGGTTCCGCCTGCTACAGAAAAGAAGAAAACGCGGATGTGGTATTTGTCAGCAGAGGATTTTCCGCACCGGAGCTGTATCAGAATCAGAAGTCCGATTACGGAACGGATATTTACAGCATAGGGGCGCTGCTATATTATTTGCTGACAGGCTATATGTTGTCGGCTGCAAATGAAATAGAAAATGACAGAGATGTCCCGCCTATATCCGAATTTATTTCCATATCGGGCTATTTACAGCACTTTGTCATGAAATGTATACGGTTAAAAAGGAAGAAACGATTGCATAATTTAATTATTTTGCAATGGGTTTTAACTATATAAAAGAATAAAATGCAAAAGAAAGGAAGGAAAGAATGGAAATTATTACACAAACCAATCGAACAATGCTTTTTGAGGAGATTAATCCGGAAAAGCAGAATCTTTTATCAATTATGGGAGATGCAAAGGATTTAGACAGTCTGGACGACGCAACGGTGCAGGAAATTCATGAGCACCTGCTTGTAAAGAACTTTGATGAATTTCTGGATAAGTTCTCGCCGGTGGTATATTCGTTTTTTAATGCCAATACCCAGAGCGTTTTATACACTCTTGAAAAGCCCACTTCCATACCGGAGGAATTTATTTCAGAAATTCCCTTGAATAAGCAGAATGATTTTCTGAACATGCTCTTTACACTGATTGATACAAAAAGGGCGCAGGGGTTAATCAATGTTGACTTTAAGTTTGACAAGATTCTGGACATGATTTCTCCCAAAAAGGTTATGCGGGATATCAAGCAGGTTCGTAAGGAAATCCATTATTTATATGAAAAATACGACAAGTTAGAGGACGGGGACCCGAAGAAGCTGGATATCGGCGATAAGTTGAATTACAAGTTTGAAGAGGCAAGCCAGAACTACAATAACGTTATGGCAATGCTGCCTCTTGCTATTGAGGATATTAAAACGAGACTGCTCCTTACCCAGTCCGCAGGACAGAAGCAGGAGGAGAAGCTGAAGCTGGGTATGCTGTCCATGGGAGAAAACGGCGAGCTGAAGGTTTTAGAGGCTCCGAAAAAGGATAAAAAGGAGCTGCTGGCATTAACCACTACAGATACAAATACCGGTTTAATAGCTGCCTTTGAGGATGATTACGATGCCATCAACGAAGAGCCTTCAGATTATGTGAGAAGTCTGGTTGTGCGTACTTTCTGTCCGTTAACAGCCGTTGTGGATGATGATGTGGATACGGAGTTAGAGGTAAGTAACTATAATACATATCTGGAGTTTTATAAAAAGGCAAAGGATGATTTTGTAAAGACAGTGAAGCCGTTAGTGGAAAAGCTCATTGGCGTAAAAATGTTCTTTGACCAGTATCAGACAAAGCAGAGAGGCATGACCCCTACCCTGCTTGTAACAAATGTAAAGCTGGATATGTTAGTGAGCACCATGAATATCGGCAGATTAAAAACCTATTTAAATACAGTCAACGCCAAAAATAATTATGACAATACGGTATGGCTTGGAATCGTGCCGGATATCGAGATGGATACAGCAAATGGAAGGCAGGTAAAGCGCCAGCGTTTTAAAGGAAATGTAAAGGCGGATAAGGCGCAGGGAAATACAATGGAGTCCCTGACCACTCTGTTGGATACTACCAAGGACTATAGGATTCAGATTTTCTACAGCTTCCAGACAGGGGAAGACACCACCTTTAACTATGTGGCAACTTCTGGAGTGGAGCGGTTTATTGATAAGTCCATGGTGCTTACCAAAAAGGATTACAGCGAATTTGTCTCCTGCGCACTTCCAAACTTTACGGTTGTTCCAAAGGAAAAATCGGAAGTCATCATTGACAACCGCATGATGGTAACAGAGGAAGGCGGCGTGGTTCTTTCCAAGGAAAGGGAAGATATTCTCAAGCTGTGGATAGAAGGAGTGTATGTGGGCGCCGCATATGTGGCGGCAGGTATTGTGGCAGCGTACCAGTGTCCGGATTATCTGAGAGAGTTTTACTCCAATGTAACGCCCAAGTATCCGGGAATCCGTTACGATATTGAAGCTTCCGACCATTCCCTTCGGACCATTACCACTATGGCAAAGGAAATTACCGGATTTACCAATACCATTAAAAATATTATCAATCAAAAGGGCTTTGGATTTGTTTTTGCTTCCGAAAACAGTCAGGTACAGGGAAGGGAAGTAAAGAACATCACCGTTTATAAAGCAAGGACCATGGCAATTGTGGACGAGAATTATGATTCTCTTTATAAGACCATGGTAAGCACATATATTGAAAGAATCCTGCGGTTTATGACAAATGACTTTAAGCAGGAAAACGTTACAAGGTTCTTCAGCAATCATCCACAGAGCCAGAAGTCCCTCTGGCAGGCGGATAAGGACTTTATCAATGCCATCACTCAGGAAGGGGACGAAATCGACAGCATTATTGATGAAAGGACAAATGACTGCAACATCAAGCTTGGATTCAACGGAAATGTTAAGAATCTTAAGGTTACGGTTACAAAAGGCACATCAGGGGCTGCAAACTGATTATAAGGTTATTAGGGGAAGATTCCTTAATAATAAATTGAATCAAGAATAAGGAGGAGAAAAATGGGATTCAAGGTAAAAATCGAAGCAAAGGAAACAATTCAATTGGGTCTTGAAACAGTTGAAGCAGTAACATTTGACACAGATACGCCAAATGACAGCAATGCGCGTTCCACGGATTTGGGAATGAGCGCTCTGATTACCGGTAAGATTCGTGCAAATGTTATGGGAGTAGCAGACGAGACTGTGAAATTACCCACATGGGCATTAGTGCCTGCAGAAGATGCAACCTGCTATGGAAAAGTTACGATTGAGGTAATTTCCGGCGGCAAGGTTGTAAGACAGATCATCATGGATACCGCTTATGTGATTTCCTATAAGGAATTCTTTGGCGATGAAAGTGGTGTAGGAACATTCGAGCTGTTAGTAAGACAGAAGAAAGACATGAATGGAACGGTTCAGTATCAGGGCGGTTTCGCATATTAAGTAGGAGGAGGAAAGAAGAATGGGATTCATTTTAAAAGTTGATGGTGGAATTGATTTGGGAGTTGAAACTGTCAAAACAGTGGATTTTTCTGTTGATACACCAAAGGATTCTAACGCAAAGACAACAGATATCGGCGTGACCTTAAAGGTAACGGGCAAGATTCTCACCATGCTGGATGACGGCACCGAAGGAACGGTGGATTTGGCTTTATGGTCTATGATTCCGGCTGAAAAAGCGGACTGCTACCGCAATGTAATGGTACAGGTTACGGCAGCAGGCCAGGTTGTAAGAGAATATACACTGCCAAACGCATTTGTCGTTGATTATAAGGAGTTATACGACGATACGGAAGGCGTTGGTACATTCGAATTAATTGTAAAACAAAAGAAGGATAAAATCAAGACGACCGCAATTACCGGCGGATACGGTGCATAATGCACGGTGCCTGATTATTTCCGCAGGGTTTTTAACTTACGGTGCATGGGGAGCTTCCCTATGCACCGTATGAAAAAAATGGCGATAGAGGGTAAATAAAGTGAACAGTACACGAATCAAACAAATAATACTGAAAATTGTAGAATATCTGGTATGGAGCGCCGGAGGGGCAAGCATGACGTACATATGCCTTTCGGATCAGAACACGGAAGATAAAGTGGTGGCAATGGGAATAATCGGGGTAATCATGGTTATCATGTTCCTTATTTTTGCATTGAATGTGGATAATAAGGGAAATATCATCGATGAGAGCAAAAGCAGTCCAAGGCCCCAGAGACCAGCAGCAAATCCTTCGGGAGGACAAATTTCAAGCGGAATGAAGACAAATGCCAGAATCAGCAGAAACACCAATACGGCAGCAGGCAATCCTTTGGACAGAAAGCCAATCAGCGTGGAACGGAAAGAGCAGCAGGCGCTGAACAATAAAAATGTAAAAAAGCTTGTTTTAATCAATGAAGAGGGGGACGTCCTTTTAGAGTGGAATCTGGAAGGAAAGACGGCAATCATTATCGGAAAGAGTACGGATAATGAAAAGGTGGATATTGATTTGGAATGCTCCGCCTTTGCCCAGTTGATTTCCAAGCAGCATGCCGTTTTAAATTATACAGACGGAGGCTGGTATGTTGATGACATAGATTCAAAAAACGGGACAAGAGTAAAAAAGCTCTATCAAAATTCAATTTTGGATGTGAAATTAGTGGGAGCAGTGGAGGTAGAGGCAGGGGATATCATCTACATAGCCAACACCATGCTGCAGCTTAAATAGCATAGATAATAAATATCAGAACAAAAGGAGATTATGAATTATGGGCTTAAATCGCTGTAAAAACGGTCATATGTATAGCGCAAGAAAATACGGGGATACCTGTCCCTACTGCAATACCAATCAGGAAAGAAACAATATGTATTCCAACAACAAGCGGCTGATGATTGACGACCCGGATAAGACCATGTCCATATCGGGAGCGCAGGAAAATGTGGATCCGGTTACCGGCTGGCTTGTGTGTATTGAAGGGGCACAGTACGGAAAGGACTACAAGGTTCGTGCCGGAAAGAATTTTATCGGAAGGGCGGATAATATGCATATCCAGATTCTGGGAGACAATACCATATCCAGAATCAACCATGCGGCTATTATTTATGACAGCAAGAACCGTTCCACTTATCTTCTTCCGGGGGATTCCAGCGGGCTTGCTTATCATAACGGGGAGGCTGTTTATACGCCGGTGGAGTTAAGCGCCTTTTCCGTAATTGAAATCGGACAGTGTAAATTTATCTTTATTCCTCTTTGCGGCGAGCATTTTGAGTGGAACGAGGGGAATGAGGAAGCAAACGAGATGGGAGATATGTAATGGCAGTGATTTTTACGGATATACGGATTATTGCTACAGTGATTATCTGTCTGACAGCAATTATTCTTTTTGCAGCAATAGGCATGTATATAAAGATGCGCAACCAGAACAGAGGATACCGGCTGGCGGAAGGGCTGTATGTGGATATCGGAAACGCCCAGATAATCGGTACAAGGGAAAAGCAGGATGATTCTTTTGCCACGTCCATTCAGGATTACGGCGTTATGGGAATCGTGGCTGACGGAATCGGAGGATACATAAACGGAAACCTTGCCAGCCAGATTGCAGTGGAAAGCTATCTGGATGAATTTGAAAAGCGGGATGTGACAGACAATCTGAATTATTTCTTTCAAAAAACAGCAGTTCTGGCAAATGAAAGAATCCGGGATGAATTCGGAGAGGCAAAGGGCGGCACCACGGTAGTGGCAGTGGTGTTGATTGAGGATAAAATGTACTGGACTTCTGTAGGGGACAGCAATATTGCTGTATTTCGTAACGGAAGGCTGATAGAAGTAAACCGGAAGGAAAATGTAAAGAACTGGCTGGAGGACCAGTACCGCGCCGGAGCCATCGGCAAGGAGGAGGCACTTGGCAGTCCCATGGACAAGCGCCTTGTGAATTATGTAGGCTATGACGGCTTTAAAAAGGCGGATGAATCCGACAGACCTATTTTCCTGAAGAAAAAAGACAAGGTCCTGATTTATTCAGATGGGGTAGAGACTTTAAGCCAGATTGAGTTGGAGAGCATTCTCGGCAAAAAGAAAAATGCACAGGATCTGGCAGATGAAATCATGCAGGCAATTGAAGATAAAAAAGTACGAAGCAAGGATAATTCCACCATTATTATCTTAAGTTTAAAGTAGAGGAAACTATGCGGAAAGAAAATTCAATTATCAATACAAAATTTATTTCAGAACCGGGCAGCTATCTTCGCAATGCGGATTATTTTGCTTTTGTGGAGTTAAATGATTGTGCCTGCTATGCCATTGCGGACGGAATCGATACGGATGAAAGGAAAGAAAGCGCAAAGCTGGCGGTTACTGCTGTTATTACGGAATTTACGGAAAGCCCGGGAGTCAGTGCGGGAAAGCTGAAGCGTTATCTGGCAGTGGCACATCAGACCCTTTTAGAGGAAGCAAGCGATGCAAGGCTGGAATGCAGCATTGTGGTACTGGTTACCGATTATAAAAAGGCTATGTGGGCGTCTGCAGGAAATACCCGCCTGTATCTGCTCAGAAACGGAAATATCAAATACAAGACCAAGGACACTTCCCTGTCACAGCGCATGATTGATGCGGAGGAGCTTGCCCTTGACCAGTTGTCCTACCATGAGGAAAGACACAATCTTTATAGCTATTTAGGCCAGTCCGGGCGGTTCACGCCTTTAGTTTCAAAGAAAAAGAAACTGGAAGACGGGGATATTTTTGTCCTGATGACAAGGGGAGTCTGGGAAATCATAGGGGATGCAGAGCTTCTGGATGCCATTGAAGACGTATCCACGGCAGAAGTGGTCTGCACAGGAATAGAAGATGTTATCTTGAGTCAGCAGATGGAAATCGTGGAAAACTACACGATTGCATCTGTTTTTGTGGATAAAGTCTATAAAAATCCAAAGGCAGGAAAAATCAAACAAGTGGTAAAAATTGTATCCGCCCTTGCCATGGTAGTCATTATGGCGGTAGGAATGATTTTCTTTACCAGATACCGGAAAAACAAGTCCAACTATGAGCAGATGATAAAGCTTAAGGAGCGGGGTGTGGAGTGTCTTGTGGAAAATAACTATGAAGGCGCCAGCGAGCAGTTTACTCAGGCTCTTGAAAAGGCGGACCAGCTAAAGGTAAAGGAAGACAGCAAAAAGGGAAAAGATGTAAGGTGCGTGGAGCTTTACAACAAAATCGGCGGATATCTTCTGGGGGCAAAGGAGGCTCTTTTAGGAGAAGAGTATAAAAAGGCGGAAAATCAGTATGCCAGCGCGGTTTCAGTAGGAAAGGACATACAGGAGTCCTATGGGGAAACGGCGGATTACATAAAAAATATGGAGGTTTATCAGGAATACAGTAAAAATATGAAAAACGGCGTGGAGGAAATGGGAAACGGCAATTATCCGGACGCCAAAAAGTCCTTTGAAGCCGCCGCCAATGGGGTAAACGACATAGATGATGTGGAAAAGCGCAACGTGGCGGACCAGTATATTTCCAATATTAATTCCGCCAAGGCAATTGCAGAGGGCGATCAGTATTCCAAGGAGGCGGAAGCTTTGGAGGCACAGGGGGTTTATTCCCAGGCGCTTGTACAGTATCAAAGCGCAAGAAAGGCATATGAGCTGGCAAAGGAAAGCTATGGGAATACCGATGCGGAAAGCAAAATGGACTTGATGGACATTAAGATAGACAATGTACAGAACATGATTAACAAGCAGTCCAATCAGGATATGGAGCGGGAGGCGGATGCCTTTGTGCTTATGGGAAACGATGCCATGCATAAAGGAAAGTATGACGAGGCTGCCGGCTACTATGAAAGCGCCAAGGAAATTTACCAGAAGACCGATAACAACGACCAGATTATGTCCATGAATGAAAAAATTGAATCCGCCAAGTACGGGCCGGGAGAAAATAAGGCAATTGACAAGATTTTAGAGGCAATAGGCTGTATGGCAAGAGGCGATCTGCCGGGGGCAAAGGGCTGTCTGCAGCAGGCAGTGAGTGCGTATACGGAAATGGGAGATGCGGAAAGCGCGGCTAAGGTGCAGGCGGCTATGAGTCAGATTCCATAAGGGAAATAGAAAAATGTAACTGCTGTGAGTAACAGGGAACGGGGGAAGATATGGCAGGATATAAGGTGCCTGTTTTTGAAAAAGGAGCCATATTGACATATGAAATGCTGGAAGCGCTGAAAAATTGTGCTCTTGATTTGGGAAGACTTTCTTATTATGGCTATTCAGACGGAATCCTTTCAGGATGTGCAGTTTCCATGTGGGATAATGTGATTTTTGTCAGTGAGGGCATCCTTATCTTTCAACAGAATCTCTATTTCCTGCCAAAGGATATGAAAGTAGCCATACAGCCGGGAAATGACTGGCAATACCTTTATTTTCAAATGGGCAGTCTTTCCAGGGATAAAAATTTTATTTTGGGGGAGGTACAGCTGGAGCTTACAACAAATGCGGGAGAGCATATAGCTGACTGTTCCAATAAAATAGAAATCTGCAGGTTCCGTCTGCAGGACGGGGCAATCCTTCGTACCCAATATAGAGGCTTTGCCGATTTAAACACAGAATTTGACACTATAAATGAAATATATGCAAAGTGGTCCGGCTTTGGCAAAAGCTCCATGGCAAATAAAATTTTAAATATGTTTGCCGGGGAAGCTGTAAAGAAAAGCTTAAGCGACCCTCAGGATATTTTGTTTGTTCAGCAGATTCTGGCTTTGGATGGAAAAACCTTAAACAGAAGTGTGATTGAGTTCTATATTTCCATAAGATTGGGACAGGCATACGGAGAAATGTCAAATCAACAGATTTATGAAGGATTAAAAGAGATTCTAAAGGACATTTCACATGGGAACAGAAGACAGGCATTAAAGGCAAGGGAAAACCAGAGAATACTGATTGATTAAAGCAGAAGGCATGGGGATGAAATAATATGGGATACCGGGACGAGGAAATATTAAAGGCTAAAAAAGAACTAAGGGAAAAAGAAAAGAAAAAATCATCACAGGAAACAATGAAGAAAGAAACAGAAGAGTCCATTTATGATGAGGTAACTCATATTATAGGAAAGGAAGTCACATTCCGCCGCCGCAGTATTCCGGAGCTGGGAATCAGCATTTATATGCCGGAGACCTTTTTTCAATTTGCAGATGATATTGCAAAGTTGATTTATCCGGCAGGAAAAGCGCCCAGCCATGTATTCGGAGGCGAAGAAATCAATTATCAGATGTCACTTGAAAAGACGGTTTACGGGCTTCCGGATTCCGGAATGAAGGGATTTATAACCATGGCAGGTAAAATGCTGGAAGCAGCAGGCCCCAGAGTAAGAGTCATAGAAAAGAAGGTGGAAAAAACAGGGGAGGATGATGTGGGCATGCTTTCTTTTGTTTCCAAGGCTGTTGATACAATGGTTTATAACATACAGTTTTATGCTGACTTTCAGGGAGGCCTGCTTGTGGGAAATATTCATTTTCCCGGCAAGTATAAAAAAAGGCTTATCCCGTTAGCAAAAGAAGTGATTTATAGTATGGAAATGATAAAGGAGGATTAATGTGGAATCAATTACGTATCTGAATATACAAGTGGAAGGCGTGCCTCATACAAAGCTGCTGGGTTTGGAAATAAAGCATGCTGTAAATGAGCACGGGGAGGCGGACATTTCCTGTGAAATGGAAAGCGAAGCTGCACAAAATTATATAAAGCGGGTAGATGAAAAGACAATGATTCGCATTTTAACAACTGCGGAAGGTCAGCCGTCTGTTTTATTCTGCGGGGTGGTTAAAAGTGCGGGCATTCAGATGATGAGTGAATACGCGGTTGTACAGCTTTCCTTAAAGTCGGTCAGCACGTTGTTAGACCAGGAAAAGAAAAATAAAAGCTTTCAAAATACGGCAAAGACATATGAGCAGATTATGACACAGGCAGTAGCAGGGCAGGCAAGTATCAATATGCAGGTTACTGACAGGGCAATTGGAAATATGATTATCCAGTGCAATGAAACAAACTGGGAATTTTGCAAGCGGATGGCTTCCAGATTGTCAGCTCCCCTCATAACCTCAATTGATGGAAAGGTGCCGGTTCTTACAGTTGGGATTCCAATAGGGGGAAGGCAGCATGAGATAAAAACCACGGAATCTTATGCAGACTCACAGAAAACAGCCGGTGAAGGCAGGCCGGTTTTTGCCGGAGGCGGAACAAGCCTGCAGACAAGGCAGTATGTATTTTTAGGAGATACGGTGTCAAATGGAGGGGGAAATTTAAAAGTAAGCGGCATACATGCAACTCTGGCAAAAGGAATCTTAATCAGCACTATTTATATTGCGGGAGAAAATCAATTGAAACAGACAGAAACGGCAAATGTACAGATTTCAGGAAAAATGTACACGGGTGAGGTAAAGGATGTACAAAAGGATACGGTAAAGGTACATTTGATAGATATTGACAGCGAGTATGACGGGGACAGTACTGTATGGCTTCCTTATTCCACTGCATATTCTTCCGGTGACGGAAGCGGTTTTTACTGCATGCCTGCCAAAGGGGACCTGGTCAGGGTATTTTTCCCGGGTTCCGATGAAGGGCAGGCATTTGCCGCAAGCAGCGTCAGCGTAAGCCCAGGGGCGGATGTTACGGATAAACAGTGGACAGGACCTAACGGGAAGCAGATTCTTATGACCAAGGAAGGAATCTATATAACAACAAATATCAATGATAATAAAATTTTTATCAACCTGACAGATGATGAAGGCATTACCATTGTCAGCAATAAAAATATCAACATATGCGCAAAAAATAACTTATCCCTTATTTCCAATAACAGCATATCCGTCACCGCAGAAAAGGATATCTTAATCAGCACCGCAGAGTCATATATTGATATAAAACCGGAAGGAATCGAGTTAGGTGCAGAAAATGTGGTTATCAAATAGAGGAAGAATATATGGGAATAAAAGCACCGGAGTTTGAAAAACAGTTTCTGCAAAAGCTGCAGGAAGAATTTCACGAACAGACACAAACACAGATTTTAAAGGATGGAAAGCTTATAAGTGAGACCCTGTATAAGCAGTTAGAAGGATTTGTCATATTTGTGGAAAAGTTCCAAAAACAGGTACCAGTGGAAATAGGAGAAATACAGATTGCCCTTTTACATTCCTCCGTATATATGCACAAGCCCCAAATAGCAATTTCCGCTTATGACGAAAAGGGGATTTTGGGAAATGAAATACTTAATATCAAATATGACGCCTCCTGGCTGTTTGGTAAATGGGAAGATTATAAAAGCTCCATTGAAGAAAAAATAATGGAAATGCATGCCCAGAATGATATTCGGAAAGAAGCGGTCAGACAAATGATGTGGAAAAGCATAAATTATTTGACACAATGTCTTTACACAACCACAAAATATTTGTTTGCCGGGTTTGATGAAATAAAAGGATATGATGAGCTAATGCTTACGGAAGAGTTTCGTTTAAGCGTAGGAAGCTACAGGGACTGGAGCAGAACGCTGTATTTAAAAAGAGAAGCCGTGGATATTTTTTTCCGTGAAAAGGATGTGCCCTTAACATATTGCATATTCAGGGAATCGGTCTATAATCGAAAATCCTTTGAACAGCTGGATTTATCCCATACACGGTTTATTGACTGTGAATTTGTGTACTGTAATTTTAAGAACGTTTCCTTGAAAGATGCTGTCTTTCAAAATTGCAGAATTTACTATTGTACATTTGAAAATGTGGACTTTTATGGAATGACATTGCAGGGGGTAACGGCAAAAAAGGACACCTTTCAACATACAAAATGGAGCTTTGCGCCGGACTTGGAACATTTAGAAGATATTTCAGATGTTTATAAGGATGTTGATGTCATAAATTGTATATTGGAATATTTGACCTTTCAGACCTCCCATATTGGCAGGATAAATATGGTGGAATGTATGACGAAAGAAATAGAGCTGCAGGATTGTATAAAAGAGGAAAGCGCATTGTCAGGGGAAGGATAAAGATGGAGTATTTTTTATTAAAAGAAAGTAAAGACGTAGTCAATCCTATTAAGGTACTGGGTTTGGACCCAAAGCTGTATGTGCCGGCAATGACCCATAAAGATTTCCGGGCAATTGATAAGGTATGCGTCGCCTATATACAGTATGAACAACAGCAGGAGATTCCGGATATTCTGGCACATCCTACTTATATGGTTTCCGATGAATTGAGAAAAGTCCTGCACATATATGATGAGAATATTTCCTTTAAGGCAGTGCAGGTATTTCCGGACCAGAAAAAATATGTAAAAGAGGCGGCTAAAACCTATTGGATTTATGACTGCGTCATGGAAAACTGTCTGCACCCGGATACGGTCATATTGCCCAACGGCGCTATGGAGCAGATTATTCTGGATAAACGGAAAATAAGGGGAAGGGATATTTTTCGTCTGGAAAGGACTTTGGAAAATAAGATAGTAGTTTCTTTAGCTGTGGCAGAAAGTATTTTGCGGAGAAACTTATATGGCATTGGTTTAGAGAAATTAAGTATGAGGTGAAAAATGGCAACAGGAAAAGAACAATATGTATATCGTCTTATGAAGGCAAAATGCTCCTGCGGGGACAAGGACTTTACCCAATATTTAAATGTACCAAAAGACCATGGTGTGCTGTTTCATGATTCGGAATACCCGTTAATGAATGCTAACGACCATGTGGCAAATGAAAATATACTGACCTTTGGAAGGTGCAAATCCATTTCCAATCCGGGGGGAGCGGTTGCAGAAGGTCTGGCAAATGCAATAATTCCTTTTGTGGGAGGGACATTGCTGCAGACATTGATAGGATGTAAATGTGAGCCCATGACACTGGTGCCCTGGATAAAGGTGGATGAGGATTATTTTATTGACGGAGCACCTGCCCTGACACTGGAAAGCAGGCTGCCATGCTATTATGGCGGAGTTATAGAAATTGTTTTGGAGCAGGCAGAAGCAGAGGAAGGGGAAGAACAGGAGCCGGAGGAAGAAGAAAAAGATGTGATGGACCAGCTTCCCAGTGAGGTGCAGGAAAAAATCGACAGCTTTTGTGATAAAGAAGCAAGCAATCCCCAGTCTGCAGGGGAAGCGGCAATAGAGGCGGAAAAGCAGGCACAGGCAGAAAAGATTGAAAACTGGGTCCACCAGCAATTTGCTATAGACCCGCCAAAGGAGCAGGGAGAAATATCGGTTTCTTATGACAGCCTTTTTAATTATACATCTGAGCCGGAAAAGACGAAAATGCCAAGCTTATTTGATATAAAATAAATTATATAATTGTTCATAGGAGGAAATTATGTATCACTACAATAGAAGCTGGACGGCATTTGGAATAGCACTTTTGGGAGTGGGTCTGGGGCATATAGTTGTTGCTCTGGCTGTAAGCAAAAATTCAGACATACAGAGCGTAATGGTCTTAATCATTATTGGAATGATACTATCGGCAATAGCTGTAAAAGTATTAATATGGGACTGGAAGGATAGAAAGAGGTATGCAAGATATAAGATTGACAAGGGTCTGGATTATACTTTTATGCTCACTGCAAATGGCAGGCAGGAAAAGGTTCAGAGATTTTCCCAAATAGAAGCTGCCTTAAAAGAGCTGGAGGAAACAAAGACAGGCATAGTGAGATTGGATATCACACCAGTGATGGGAGGGGTTATTTATGTGGAATGCAGCTATCACCCGGACGACGACTATTTTTATACCTATGTCCTTCAGCAGAGGGAGAATGGAAAAGGTTATTGGTATTCCATGTGTGATAAGACGCATAATGCATGGTATAACCTGAAAAGGTTATATGTAAAGCGAAAAATGATAGATTTTTCTTCCTATAACAGAAAAGAAACAGGGGAAGGGAGGTAAGGGGTATGCCATTAGCATTTTATCGTTTAGGGGATAAGGCATTCATATGTTTAGTATCATCAGCATTCATTGCATTTTTTTTAGCATATATTCCAAATTATCAGAAATGGGCTTACGAGCGCACTATTCCAATTGCTTATGATAAAAGCAGTGACCATTCCGGATATCCGGAAGGAGGAGGATATCCGGAAGTTCATTCCATTGAAGAGATAAGACAGCATAATAACTTTATTATCCGTATTGATGTGGCGGATTTAGAGCCGGTAGATGTTTATGAAAGTATTTGTTCTGACGGATATTCTACAAATAAGCGTTGGAGAATATTCAGCCCGGATGAAAAAGGAGGAATAGGAAGGTACTTTATTGCCAAATTGGAAAGCGGTGAAAGAGTTGTACTGCTTTTAGATGATACCGTATTGGATTTTCCCAAATCAGAAATTATGACACTGCCGGTAGGAAAAGTAAATAAGGGCTACTATGAAGAAATTTTGAATGAAGTCTATGCAAGGGCAGAAGTGGATGAAGAAAGTAAAAACTGGTATATAAATATGGCAGAAGCATGGCGCAAGGGCAGAGAATCAAAAAAGATGCAGGGAAAACAGGGAAATATTTTAGTAGCAGCATTTATTATATGCATGCTATTGGAAGTAATAGTTTATAAGATAGTAGTGGGGATAAGAAGGAAGTAAGTAAGAGCATATGAAAAAAGGAAAAATGACGATTGCTGAATTAAAGATAAAAATAAATGCTCCGTATGGGAAAATTCTGGATATACGGATAGAAAATATGGAAAACGACCATGGAAAAATGCTGCTTTCACTGGAAGCTTTGGAGGAGACTGGAAAGGAGCAGCTTTTACAGCTTAAGGGGAGCATGGTTTTCGTATTTGACAGGGAAGAAAAGCCTTTGTTTTGCGGCCAGTGCGCAGATGTGACGATTTATGAGCAGGGCGGCTATAAAACTTTCGGACTGGAGGTTTATGCAAATACATACAGGCTGGATATGGAGAGGCATACCAGGACTTTTCAAAGCCCGTCCAAAACCCTGCAGGATATATTTCAAGAGATATTAACTGCCTATCCGGCAGATATACGTATGCAGAAAAATCCCGGAATTGCCACTGTGGTATATCAGCAGGATGAAACGGACTGGATGTTTATAAAAAGAATTGCCAACCAGTATGGAATGCAGGTATACGGCGACACCAGAACCGTTCAGATCGTAATTGCCGCAGGAACCTTGCAGATGAAAAAACATTCTGCAGCTGTATTGGGGCGCAAAATCGGAGAATATAAAAGTATAGAAAGCCAGAGGCAGATTATGATGAACGTAGACCCTCAGGCTGCCAGCTATCAGTTTGAGTCGGTAGAATACCTTTGTGAAGTTCTTCCGGCTATTCCCGGCGATGCCGTTGAACGGGAAACTATCAGGAAAAATACACTGGTTAATCAAGGGGGGATTCTGGAAAACAGGGTTCTGGTAGGAAAGACGGCGGATATTACAGTGCCTTATGAAAAGTCCCATGGCAGTAATTTTGTCAGCAATATTCTTACAGGAACGGTTATATCCGTAGAGGGCAATCAAATTCAGGTTCAATTTGATGCGGACGCAAAGGATATGGCGGGAAATTGTGTGGATGTGCCCTATGAATCGCCAATCAGCAACTCTTTCTATTGTATGCCGGATGAAAAAGATAAGGTATTTATCTACTATGAAAATAATGGAAAAATCATTTGTCTGGGAAGCAAAAGGACAAATACGGACGGACCGGATTATAATGTTCCGGAAGAAAAGGTACTGACAAGCAAAGACAAAATGATTCGTTTTACCGCATCCGCAATGAAAATAACCGATACAAGAAAAAAGCATGATGAGGAGGATGATACGGAAATTTCAATCATTATGGATGATGAGGAAGGAATTACCATTACCTCCGGCGGGGATGTTACTATTGAAACCACGGAAGAAAGCGGTATGCATTTAAAGACCATGTCGTCCGTACTGGCTTTTGCAAATAAGTGGCAGGCGGGAAATGATAAATTTGTAGAAAGCCAGGATGCAGGGTTTAAAAAATATCAGGCAGACGGAGGTTTAAGTTCATGGGAACAGTTTAAGAAAGCCGCATCTACGGAATTGTCCCGGTTCGGAAGAGATGTTCAACAAAATTTTTCAAGTACGGTTGATGGTCTGACCTTAAAGGATTTACGGGATACAGTAATGGGAAGAAATCAGAAAGGCGGGGATGAAAAAGAGGAGGAAGAATCCCAGCCGGAAGCAGAACAGTTCGACACAGGAGTCATTACCATCTACGGGCTTAACCTGCTTACCTTCCAGGTAAAGGACAGCTTTATTATCCTGGATTCGGATATTTATATCAATGCCCCTGCTTTTCGATGGTTAGGATATACGAAAGGAACCCATGAGATTGTAGAGGAGGAATATCAGGATTTTTGGGGCATGGCAATGGATGGCCTGCAGCTTGCCTTAGATATCTGCGGATTTATTCCGGGAATAGGCGCTTTCTTTGATCTTGGCAATGCAGTTATATCTCTGGCAAGAGGAGATTACTGCGGCGCACTGATTTCTCTTGTCAGCGCCGTTCCCCTGCTGGGAGATGCCTGTGCTGCAGCAAAAATGGGGGTCAAGGCATATAAGGCAGCTGCAAAGACTACAAAGGCCCTGACAAAGACCCAGAAAATCTTAAAGACAGTACAGTTTGTTTATAAAGGGCTGCAGTTTTCCAATCAGGGAATTGGAGTTTATAACCAAATTGATAATCTCATACAGGAAGGATTTGACTGGACCAATCCTAACGATTATTCCAAAGTTATCAATATTGTAAGGGGCTTTGCAGGAATGGCAGATACTGTCAAGGACATGGCAAGTATTAAAAAAGCACTGAAAACCGGAGAAGTAGAGACCGGGCTTAAAAAGAAAACGGATGATCAGGACGGGGGAAATACAAAGAAAAAAGGTGATGATGCAGACGGCACCAATTCAAAGAAGAAAGGTGACGACGCAGATGGAACTAATACAAAGAAGAAAGGCGATGATGCAGACGGAACCAATCCAAAGAAGAAAGGTGACGATGCAGACGGAACCAATCCGAAGAAAAAAAGCGACGGTCCGGACAATCCAAAGGAAAAATGCGATACCACAGACGACCCGATCAATGTGATTACGGGAAGCCTGTTGGCAGAATATGTGGATTTAAGCTTAGAGGATGTTCTCGACAGCTTTTTATTCAAGCGTCATTATGAATCCGCGTTCCAAAATAAGGGAGGCATACTGGGAGATAAGTGGCGCTGTGAAATAGAAAGCTCTGTTTTGGTTGAAGGAAATCAGGCGGTTGTCCAGATGCCCGATTTACATATGGAGAAATTTTATAGGGAAGATGGCATCTGGTTCAATCAAAGAGCAAACGATGATTCCCTTTTGTTAAGTGAAAGCCCTGATGGTTTTCAGTTAAAGCTGCAGGAAAACAATCATACCTATGAATATGACCAAAACGGAAATCTCACAGCCATAACGGATATCCATGGAAACAGCACCAGAATCTATTATTATGGCACAAAACCGGAGAAGCTGGAAACAGCCAGCGGCCAGTGGATAAGCTTTCGCTATGAAAACGGGCTGTTAAGCGCGCTGGAGGATAATCTGGGGAGGATTGTGCGCTATACCTATCAGGATCAGTATCTTCATACAGTGACGCTGCCAAACGGAGGCAGGATGTACTATCAATATACGAAGGAGGGCTTCTTAAGCAGCATTACGGATTTAAACGGAAGATGCTATGCAAAGAATTTCTATGACAGAAAAGGAAGGGTTATCAGGCAGGAGCTTGCCGGCGGTGAGGAATATGTGGCATTTTATGATGAAGCCAACAAACAGAATACCTTCCTGACCACCTCTAACGGAGAAAATCTTATTTATACCTACGGAAGACAAAAGCTGGCAACGGAAATACGCTATCCGGACGGAACCACCAAAAACCGTGATTATGACGAAGGAAAAAATGTCATATATGAAAAGGACCGCCTGGGAAGGGAAATATTCCGCAAGTATAACAGGGAAGGCATGCTGATAGAGGAGCGCATGCCTGACGGACTGGAAACTTACTATTCTTATAATGATAATAACCTTCCTGTAAAGGTCTGGGATAATACAGGGCGGGAAATCAATAATGAATACGACCAGAAAGGCAATCTGGTAATAAACCGTATCCGGATTGATGAAAAAAACCAGCAGGTGACACAGTTTACCTATGACAACAGAGGACGTATCCTGACAGTGACAGACGCCAACGGCAATCAGGAAAGCTACAGCTACGACCTGCCTTTCTCAGAGCCTACCCGTTACGTGACTGCCTCTGGCGCCGTTATTTTGTACAATTACGATCAGGGCGGCAGATTAATAGAGGTAAAGGATGAATACGGAACTACTTCATATGGCTATAATTCTTTGGGAAACCAGACTATCCGCAGGGATGCAGAGGGTAATGTGGCTCGGTATTTTTATGACAATATGGCAAATATCACCAAGGTCATTGCTCCAAATCAATACGATGCCTCTGCAGATGACGGCAACGGAACTGTGTATGAGTATGATGTATGGACGTATGTTTCAAGAGTTACAAATCCGGACGGAGGCATTCATTCCTATGAAAATGATTTCAGGGGAAACGTCCGTAAGGAATTAAATCCAAACGAGACATTAAAAGAGGATGCAAAAGGAACCTGCTACGAGTACGACAATAATTATAACCGGATAAAGACCATTTTTCCGGATGGAAGCATCCTGCGGGAAAAATATGACGTATGCGGAAATATGTTAAAGCGCATCCTGCCGGGAGCATATGACCGTGCAAAGGACGACGGGGAAGGCTATACCTATGTATATGATTCCTGTAATCGCCTGACGGAAATCAGGGATCCCTTTGGAACGGTGGAAAGACGGTATATATATGATTTTTACGGAAATGTAATAAAGGATATTTCTGCAAAGGGCTATATAATGGGAGAAACAGATGAAGACAGGATAGGGACCCTTTATCACTATGACCTTAGAGGAAATGTAACTGCCATCAGAACGCCCATGGAAATAAAGGAGCAGGAGGGAAAGCAGTCTGTACAGTATCGCCTGACTACGTATCGTTATGATTTTGTGGGAAACTGTATAGAAGAAAAGAGATACCTGGATTATCAGACCGGTGAAAGCCTGTTGGGAAGGGTAAATACCATTCACTATACATATGATAATGAGAACAGGCTGGTGGATGTTTCGGATTCTACAGGCGCCCATATGAAATATGAATACAATAAGCGGAATCAGAAAATCTGTGAGAAAAGAAAAATTTCAAAGGATGTATGGCAGGAAACCTATTATGAGTATTCTCCGGCAGGAAATCTGATTTGTACAGCAAGGAAGCTGGGTGAACAGAACGGACAGAACCAGTATGCCATCACCCGTTTTACTTATGATGGAAATGGAAACATTACTTGCATCAAAACCCCTTCAGGCAATGAAATCCTCAGGGAATATGACTGCTGTGACCGCCTGACTGCAGAAACCCATAAAGAGAAAAACGGGAATATTCATCAAAAAACCATTTTTGTCTATGACAAAATGGACAACCTGGTAGAAGTAAAAAATCAGGACGGATATCAGTTCCATTATGAATATGACGCAATGAATCGTCTTATTAAAACAATAGATGGCGATGAGGGAATCCGGTTCAACCGTTATGATGAAAACGGAAACCTGATTTGCAGAATCAGTCCCCGGGAATATGCCGAAAAAGGAGAAAATGCAAAGGGATACCGCTATGCTTATGACATTATGGGCAGAAATATAAGCATAGATACGCCGTTAGGAACCCGGTTAAGAAGCCTTTCTTATAACAAATTCGGTGAAGTAGAGCGGGAAGGAGACGGATTAGGAGGCATTTGCTCCAAATATGATTTCGCAGGCAGGAGAATTCATATTCTGACAGACGGAGGCAGAACCCAGGAATATGAATATGACGCTGTGGGCAATATCATAGGCTTAAAGGACGGCAATGGAAACCGGACAGGCTATAAGACCGACATGTGGGGGCGCATTATCCGGACTGTTCTGGCAGATGGTACAGAGGAGGCTTATACATATGATGCCGCCGGCAACATGACATCTGCAACAGACGGAAACGGCAATACCGTATATTATGATTATAATGCAGACAATAAGCTGTCAAAAAGAGTGGATGCCGCCGGGGCGGAAGAATTTTTCCGCTATGACAAGGAAGGCAGGCTCAGTGAACACATAGACAGAGACGGCAGAAGGAACGTATACCGCTATAACATGTATGGAAGCCTTGTTATGCATGAAGCTGCAGGAACAGGACTTAAAGACGTATGGGAATATGACCGGATGGGACGATTAAAAAGTGCCATCGGCGGCGGAATGCGTTATGAATATAACTACTATGCAAACGGGCTGTTAAAGGAGAAAAAAGCAAGCGGCAGGACCCTTTTGTCCTATACTTATGACCTGGATGGAAATAAGGTGGGAATGCGCGACCTGACCGGAAAGGAAACCGGCTACAGCTATGATGCTGCAGGGCAGTTGACAGGCATTCATGAGAATGGAAGAGTTCTGGCAGCATATGGTTATCATAAAGACGGAAGGGTCGGCATGCTGACAATCGGAAAGACCCTGAAAACAGAATATTCCTATGACATGGACCGGAATCTGGAGGGTATCCGTACATGGGATGAGGGTCAGCTTTTAGTGGATAACCACTATTGCTATGATGAGAATGCAAACCGTATCAGCAAGGAGACACTGGAAGGGCTGACAAGGTATTCCTATGATGCAAATAACCGTCTGGTAGAAGTACAGTATCCGGACATTATGGGCAGTGCAGGCAATGGCGCCGGCAGCAGTCGTTTTGAACGGTTATCCTATGATAAGGCAGGCAACAGAACCAGCCGTATAACGGAAAGCATAAAAGAAGAGTATCATTATGACAACTGCAACCGTCTAGTGAAGCTGACCAAAAGCAGTTATAAAGCTGCAGGTTCACAGGCAGTTCCGGAGACGATTCATTATAAGTATGATAAGCAGAGCAATCTGCTGTCAGACGGGACCAATGTTTACAGTTATGATGGCTTCAGCCGTTTAAGCAGGGCGGAAATGTCAGGTGGCAGGGTACAGGTAAACCGGTATGATGCGGAAGGACTGCGCCATGAGATGGAGGAAAACGGGGAGCTTGTGAAGTTCTTGTTTTCCGGCGACAAGGTAGTGGCAGAGGAGGAAGGTAACGGGAATGTTATCCGTTATATCCGGGGGCTTGGCATTATCAGCTCTGACAGTGAGAGTGCAAGGACGTATTATCATTATGTGTCGGATGAGCAGGGGAGTATTACCCATGTTTTGAAGGGGGAGGAGAAAGAGGAAGCAGAGGAACTAGACAGGGCAGCTTCTGCAGGTGCAGAAGAGGCTGGAAGTAAGGTTTTAAATTATTATGAATATGATGCCTTCGGTAATACGACTGTCATTCGGGAAACGGTAAAGAACCGTTTCCGTTATGACGGGGAGCAATATGATGCAGTGATGGGACAGTATTATCTGAGGGCAAGATATTATAATCCTGTTATTGGGAGATTTACGCAGGAAGATACGTATTATGGGGATGGGTTGAATCTGTATGCGTATTGCGGGAATAATCCGGTAGGGTATGAGGATCCTAGTGGGCATCAAGTATGTCCTGTACAGAAGGCTGTTTATTCCAAGTATAGGAAGCAGGGTATGTCTAAAAAAGAGGCATATGAGGCGATGAAGAAGGAACTTGGAATAGGACCAAAGTCTAATAAAGGATATAATCCAAAACCTAATGAAAGAACTATTGGAGGATATGTAAAGAATAATGCTAATCCGGAGATTTCTTTGCATACAAATTCTGCTGGATTTAACAATAATAATGGAAATGTCGGTGGAAATTTTAAGAGATTTGGTGCAGATTCACATGGGGGAGTTTCGCCTCATGTACATCAACCGCAAAGAAATGTTGCGCCAAATGGAAATGTATATGGTAGTGTTGGAAGCAAGACTACTAATGGAGGAGTAACTCCTCCATCAGCAAAAGATGTAAAACAATTATATGAATATCTTGAAAATGGAAAATACCATTAAAGGAGGATGTATATGACAAAAGAACAAGAAGTATTCTTAAAAGAATTGAGTGATATCCAGAATTTCGTTGTAAATGTAATTTTATCAAAGGAAGAGGAATTTAATGATACACAAAGTATGCTAAATGAGGCTACTTATGAAACTATTTATAAGTGTATGGAGTTGTTTGATGGGTATCGCAATAACGATATAAAATGTGAAATTAAAAATATTAATTCAGGAAATATTCTCAATGAAAAAATGGAATTACATAATCAATGTGAAACCTTTTTAAAATACTCAAATATATAACTGTATATTGCTTTATTAATTATAGAAAGGTTTCAGTAATGAAAATTTTAAATGGTAAAATATTTCCAGGAGAAGGAATAGAAAAATATAAGCTGGGAATGGATTTAAAGTGTATTGTAGATTATTTAAATAATGAATATGTAAAACAAGAAAGAGAGGATGGCTCATGTGTTATTATAATTGACAATGCTAAATTTTGGTTTAATTCCGAAAAAAAACTTATTCAGATAGGTGTTACTGGAGAGTTTCATAGTAAGTATGATGGTAAAATTGGTATTGGAAATACATTAAGCGATGTTCAAAGAGAGATTGGAGCATTTTATGAAGAAGGTGATGACTATTTAATTGAAGGCATAAACGGAATTGCATTTGAATTAAGTGATGAAGAAGGATACGAGTGGAATGAATTGACAGCACCAATAAAATGGATTTTTATTTATATGAATTAAAAAATTGTTATTTGAAAAATGTTATATCAATAATTAATATGCTAAAAAGGTAAAGACAAGCTAGTGTGCTGTAGCATTGACTTTTGGTAAATCTGTTTGTCTATTTGCCTGTCTGCTGCTTTGGATTTTCTAGCTGTAGATACCGCTACACCATCGAAAATTTGCCTTGCATACGAACAAATATCCTACGCAGATTTACCAGAAGTCAATGCTACAGCACACTAGAATGTTTAGTTTTCATAAGATTTAATAGATATGTTATTAAAGCATATTAAATCATTATGATAACTGTAATTGTTTACTAAAATTTATGTAGATGATACGTATTATGGGGATGGGTTGAATCTGTATGCGTATTGTGTGAATAATCTGATAAGATATGAGGATTCTAGTGGGCATCAAGTATGTCCGACGCAAAAAGATGTTTATTCCAAGTATAGGAAGCAGGGTATCTAAAAAAGAGGCATATGAAGTGATGAGGAAGGAACTTAAGATAGAGCGAAAATATACGAACCATCTACGAAGCCTATATTTGTTGGTTCAATAAAAGGAGGTAAAATTAAGACTTTTTATAAATGAGATGGACGTTCTAATAATGCTGTAATTCAATTGTTAAAAGGTCTTGGAAAAATATAATGAAAGGTATGAGTAGAGAAAAAGCATTAAAATTAATTAAAGAACTCAATAATATTGTAAAAAAAGAAATTGATGTATCAAAATATTTTGAAGCAGATTTTTCAAAAGCTGATATAGAAGAAATGGAACAAGAAATAGACTTTGAAGGTGTCAGTAATGGATTTTTATCAGAAATAATTCTTGCAGTTACAGGATATAAAACCGAGGTTACTGGTGAAGTTGAAAAGCTGTTTCCTTGTCCTTGTTGTGGATTTAAAACATTAACAGAGTTATATGATGTAAATGAAGGAACCGGTTATGACATATGCCCATATTGTAATTAGGAAGATGACGGAACAATAAAAATAGATGAATATAGATCTATTAATAAAGGAAGCATAAAGGAATATCGAAATAATCTCCAGAAAAACTTTAATAAATATTATATTAGTAAATGGTTAAAATAAACAATTTAAAAAAATTTTCAGTAGTTACAGTGCAAAGAGGAGTATGCTTTAGGAAAGGAGCATGCTATGAGATAAAGGAAAACGGGGAGCTTGTGAAGTTCTTGTTCTCCGGTGACAAAGTAGTGGCAGAGGAAGGTAACGGGAATGTTATCCGTTATATCCGGGGGCTTGGCATTATCAGTTCTGACAGTGAGAGTGCAAGGACGTATTATCATTATGTGTCGGATGAGCAGGGGA
>CANCYR010000015.1 GCA_947382355.1 uncultured Lachnospiraceae bacterium | reverse complement strand
ATGTGAAAGGACGGAATTGTATAGACATGATGAAATTTCGGTTTATAGTGTTCCGGTTTAATGTATAATTATAAAATTGCCAGATACCGTTTGCAAGACAGTGATAATACGGATTTGGCTGGTACACTAAATTGCGCCATACACGCTGCGCTCAGACAGAGGAGAGATGAAAATGCCGGATATAATGGGAAAAATGGATATTGCATTTCCGCATTTATCCATTTATATAGAAAACCTTCCAAAGAAGATTACCGTCTTTGGATTTGACATCGCTTTTTATGGAATGATTTTAGCAGTATCCGTATTGGCAGGGTTGCTAATGATAAACAGAGAAGCAAAGGTGACGGGACAGGACCCGGATATGTACTGGGATTTTGCCATGTATGCCATTTTCTTTTCCATTTGCGGCTCCAGAATCTATTATGTGATTTTTTCATGGGATGATTACAAGGATAACCTGCTGAGCATTTTCAACCTGCGGGAAGGAGGAATAGCCATTTACGGAACGGTGATAGCCGCTTTCATTACTCTGTTCGTGTATTCCGGGATTAAAAAAATTTCTCCATTCCTGATGGCGGATACAGGAGTGCCTGCGTTGATTCTGGGACAGATTATCGGACGCTGGGCAAATTTCATGAACCGGGAATGCTTTGGAGGCTACACGGATAACCTCCTTGCAATGCGCCTCCCGATAGAGGTTGTCAGAAATTCTGATATTTCAGCAGACCTGACAGCACACATAGCAGAAGGAACCAATTATATTCAGGTTCATCCCACTTTCCTTTACGAAAGCTTATGGAATGTAGGGGTCCTTACTATTATGATGCTTTATCGAAAACACAAGAAATTCAACGGTGAGTTAGCATTGGTTTATCTTGGCGGATATGGGCTGGGACGTTTCTGGATTGAAGGACTTCGCACCGACCAGCTTTTAATTCCCCATACAGGAATTGCAGTTTCCCAAATGCTGGGAATTGTCATGTTCGTGGCGGCAGCTGTTACAGATATGGCTGTGAGGGTCTGGATGAAGAAGAAAGAGAAAATGGGATAATTTAAAAAGGCAGGGGGCTTTTTTTAGAGGCCGTAGGAGCTGCCATATAGTAGTCTTGGGGGCACGCTCCCGCTCTATGAAAACGCAGCGGTACTAATGCACCAAAGAACGGTGCATTAGTACCGGCGCTTTCATCAAGGCCTCCAAGACTACTATATGGCAGCTCCTACTACGTATTGAAAGGCTTTGGGTTAGTAATTGCTAATAAGATTTGTGTATTAAGATGTGAAAAAGTAAATTTATTATGGTCACCGTCATATTGCATAAAAATCAATGCCCGCCAACTACCTTCACAATATATTCCCAATGACTTTATTGAAAAAACAGCACAAGCACTTTAACAAATACTAAACACGTATAGCCTGAAACAAAACAGCGGAAGAGGGATGTGGGTGGATTGGCTGCCTTGTTTTTGAAGGCACTTTTACTTAACAGTCTGCCCAAAACCCAGGGCAAAATCGCCACGGATGGCGATTTTAGTCATATCGCGCCACGGATGGCGCTATATGACGACCCGAACGCCTCCAATACCCTCCCCAGACTGTTTAGTAAAAGCGCCTTCAAAAACACAGCAGCCAATCCACCCACATCCCTCTTCCGCGTCCCCCCCATTCATCCCCCACTTTTTTATCCATCTCCCCTCATATAGCCCCCCGAAAACACGTTCCCACAACATATAGCCCCCCTAAAAAATATGCCGGATTCTGGCATATTTTTTTTCCCCATATTTATAAAAAATGCTTGTAATACCCCCCTCAATAGTATAGAATAGTCACATAAGTGGTGAAAAGTGGTACAAAGTGGTGAGGAGTGGTGGAGACACCTCTCCGTCTGTCAAAACCACACAGGTGATTATTATGTTCATGGGAGAGTACAGTCATACAATCGATACAAAAGGCCGTCTCATTGTCCCTTCAAAATTTCGTGATGCACTTGGAGATGAATTTGTTGTGACGAAAGGTTTGGACGGATGTCTCTTTGTGTATGACCAAAAAGAATGGAACGCCTTTGAAGAAAAGCTGAAATCACTGCCCATCACCAATAAAGAAGCCAGACAATTCGTACGTTTCTTCTTAGCCGGGGCAGCCGGCGTGGAAGTGGACAAGCAGGGAAGAATCCTTGTACCCAATGTGCTCCGGGAATTTGCAGATTTGCAAAAGGACGTAACACTGATAGGCGTAGGAAGCCGGATAGAAATCTGGAGCAGGGAAAGATTTGAAGGCACATGCAATTATGACGATATGGAAGAAATCGCAGAACATATGGCAGAATTGGGATTTAGCATTTAGTGTTTGCCATATGAGCAGAGGGGCATATGACATTTTCACATAAATCGGTTTTATTAAAGGAAACAATTGAAGGATTGAACATAAAGCCGGATGGCATTTATGTGGATGGCACCTTAGGCGGCGGCGGACATGCTTATGAAGTGGCCGGACAGTTGGAAAACGGAAGGCTTATAGGAATTGACCAGGATGAAGCTGCCATTACGGCGGCAGGTGAACGATTAAGGGAATTTGCCCATAAGGTCACCATTGTAAGAAGCAATTATGAAGCAATGAGGCAGGTCTTAAAGGAGCTTGGGATTTTGTCCGTTGACGGAATCCTGTTGGATTTGGGAGTTTCTTCTTATCAGCTGGATACGATAGAAAGAGGTTTTTCCTATAAATATGATACAAAGCTTGACATGCGCATGGATACAAGACAGAGCCTGACGGCAAAGGATATTGTCAATGAATATTCTGAAACAGAGCTGTATCATATCATAAAGGATTATGGAGAAGACAGCTTTGCAAAAAATATAGCAAAGCATATTGTTAAGGAAAGGGAGAATGGCCCCATCCTTACTACCTATCAGCTGAATGAAATCATTAAGGCTGCCATACCGGCTAAAATGCGGACAGGCGGCGGGCATCCGTCCAAAAAGACTTTTCAGGCAATACGGATTGCCTGTAACAGAGAGCTGGATGTATTAAAAGATACATTAGAAGATATGGTGGATTTACTAAATCCGGGAGGAAGGCTTTGCATTATTACCTTCCATTCCTTAGAAGACAGAATTGTAAAGAATGCATTTCGAAAGAGTGAAAATCCCTGTACATGCCCTCCGGATTTTCCGGTTTGTGTATGCGGCAATCAGTCAAAGGGAAAGGTCATTACCAGAAAACCTGTTCTTCCGAGAAAAGAGGAAATAGAAGCAAATAAACGGGCAAAAAGCGCAAAGCTGAGAATTTTTGAGAAAAGGAAATAAAGAATATGGCAACAAGGCAGGTTAGAACAAATCAAAGAAGAAATACATACGACAGAAGGACGGCTGGAAACAGCTCCTATGTGTACGGGAATACAGTAAGAAAGCTGGACGTCACTACCGCAATTGAAGAAAAGCCTAAAAAGAAGCTAAGCAATGCCGCACGGAAAAACCGTGAAAAGGCAGCCGGAATGAGTCTGGGATATGTGCTGTTCCTTGCGGTGGCAATGATGGTGGCAGCAGGAGTCTTAATTGGATATATAAGGCTTCAGTCCGATAATACAATGGCCATGGAAAGAATTGCATCCATGGAAAGCGAATTAAATGATTTGCGGCTGAAAAATAACGAAGAATACAGCAGGGCTGTCAGCAATGTAGATTTAGAAGAGGTAAAAAGAATCGCTATTGAGGAGCTTGGCATGAAATATGCAGAAGAAGGCCAGGTAATCAATGTGGAAGGCGCAAAGGATGATTATGTTCGCCAGTACACTGAAATGCCGTAAATCTGAAAGGGAAGTCATGAGCACAGAAAACAGAAAATATAAAAGAAATCGGAATCATCAGAGAAGCAGCCGGAATCCGGAAAACGGAAATCGCTTAAACAGCAGCCGGAATCTGGAAAACAGGAATCGTTCAAACAGCAGCCGTAACCCGGAGAACAGGAATTACTTAAACAGCAGTCGAAGCATGGCGGGAAGGCGGAGCGCAGATAATGAAAGTAAACAGGGTAACCGCTTTCGGGAAAATGCAAGAAGCGCTGCAAGCAGAAATAATCAAAGAAACAGGAGAAAACAGGAGAACAGAAACCGTCAGGTCAGGGTGGAAGCGCAGGAATTAAACGCCCGCCGTCAGGAAGCGGCACGGAAGGGGACTGGCACAAGATTTACCATAAGAATGCAGAAAAAGCTAGCAGTGCTGTTTATTATAGTGCTGTTAGCTTTCATGGGTTTAAGTATGAGGCTTTATGCAATCAATAAGGAAGACAGCCAAAATTATAAAAAACAGGTACTGTCCCAGCAGGAATACAACAGTAAGGTGCTGCCTTACAAAAGAGGAGATATTCTGGACGCTAAAGGAATCAAGCTTGCCTATAGTGAAAAGGTATACAATCTTGTAGTGGATGCCAGTGTCATCAATTCCAAGCAGGCATATGTGGAGCCCACTGTATCGGCAGTGAATACCTGTTTTGGAATTGACGCAAATGAATTAAGGCTCCATTTATCAGAAAAGCCCAAAGACAAATATTATGTAGTGAAAAAACAGCTTACTTATGAAGAAATCAGCCCTTTTTTAGAACTGCAGGCTGACAAGGAAAAAGGGAAGAATATTAAGGGTATCTGGTTTGAAGAAGAATATAAAAGAATTTATCCCTTTGGAAGCCTTGCCTGTCACACTCTGGGCTTTACAAGCAAGGATAATGTGGGAACCAATGGACTGGAAGCATATTATAGTGATATTTTAAACGGTACCAACGGAAGGGAATATGGATATTTAAATGATGATTCCGCATTAGAACGTACCACAAAAGCGGCAGTGGACGGAAAAAATGTGGTTACATCCTTAGATGCCAATATACAGAAAATTGTAGAAAAATACATAAAGAAATTCAATGATGAGCATAAAGGCGAATACAGGGAAGGAGAGCTTGGAAGCAAGCATACAGGCGTAATCGTCATGAATCCTAAAACAGGGAATGTTTTGGCAATGGCAGCTTATCCGGACTATGATTTAAATAATCCAAGGGATATTTCCGCTTATTATTCGCCGGAGGAAATTGCAAAAATGGAGGAGGAAAATACCTTTCTCGATACTTTGCAGGGGTATTGGAGAAATTACTGCATTCAGGATGCATTTGAACCGGGCTCTACAGCAAAAGCAATGACGGTCGCAATTGGATTGGATTCCGGAAAGCTGAAAGGAAATGAGTACTATGACTGTACCGGGCAGCTGGAAGTGAGCGGACACCATATTCATTGCCACAAGACAGGCGGACATGGAAGCGTAAATGTGTCAGGCTCTCTAGAGCAGTCCTGTAATGTGGCGCTTATGTATATGGGAGATGCTATTGGGACAGAAACATTTATGAAATATCTTACCAACTTTAACATCGGATTAAAAACAAATATTGATTTGGCGGGAGAAGCAAGGACTGCTAATCTGATTTATGATGCGGATGCCATGGTAAGGTCGGATTTGGCTATTTCCACTTTCGGACAGGGGTATAAGGTAACTATGATACAGTTAGCAAATGCTTTTTGTTCTATTATTAACGGAGGCTATTATTATGAGCCCCATATAGCTACAGAAATTCAGAATCCGGATGGTTCCACTGCAGAAACCATTGCTCCAAGGGTGTTAAAGCAGGTAGTATCTGCAGAGACCTCAGAAAAAATGAGGACATATTTGAATGCGGTCTGTATAACGGGAACAGGAACTACTGCGGTGCCGGCCGGATATATGATTGGCGGAAAAACGGGAACGGCGGAAACCTATCCCCGTAAGCAGGGACAATATGTGGTATCTTTTATCGGTTATGCACCTGCAGATGATCCTCAGGTTGTAGTGTATGTAGTAGTAGACAGGCCCAATGTGGAAGACCAGCCCCATTCCACCTTTGCACAGGAAATTGCAAAAGGAATATTTACGGAAATTCTTCCCTATATGAATATATTCCGCACTGAACAGCTGACAGAGGAGCAGGAGGAAGAGCTGAGAAAGCTTAAAATATTAGAAAGCGTCAGTGAAAATTCTGTGGAAAATAATGAAGAGGAAGGCGCAGAGGAGGAAACAGAGCAGGAAGAAGAGACGGAAAAACCGGATTATACTTATGATGAGAATGGGAATATTATAGACCCTCTTACCGGTTATAAAGTGGATCCGGACACAATGGAATATATAGACCCGTTGTTTTCCACCATCGGCGATATATCAGGAACTCCAAGCGAGAATGAGCAGGAGGATACGGATGAGGAAGGAAGCCGGTGAGAATGAAAGAGAAACGAATACTGGAATAAGAAAGGAAATTCCACAATAGATTATAAGTAAGAATATTTCACGGAGACCATATGCGGGGATATAAAACTTATAATCGAAAAAAGATAGTAGTATTGTTTTTGTGCTGCACCATGGCTCTTGTGGGGCTTGGGGGAAGACTGATTTATCTGATGATTTATCAGGGCGAGTATTACACCAGGCTGGCGGAAGATCTTCATGAAAGGGAAAGAACCATAAAAGCCGCAAGAGGAAAGATTATAGATTCTACCGGACAGGTGCTGGCTACCAACCGGACAGTCTGCACCATATCAGTTATCCACAGCCAGATAGAGGAACCGGAAAAGGTTATGGCAATGCTGGTAAAGGAGCTTGGTATATCAGAGGAGACGGCAAAGAAAAAAGTAGAAAAAGTATCATCTATAGAAAAGATAAAAAGTAATGTGAGCAAGGAAACAGGAGATATTATAAGGGGATACAATCTGGCAGGGGTCAAAGTGGATGAGGATTACAAAAGGTTTTATCCTTTTGACGAGCTTGCCAGCAAGGTTCTTGGTTTTACGGGAAGTGATAATCAGGGAATTATCGGTCTGGAAGTAAAATATGAGGATTATTTAAAAGGAGAGGACGGCATAATTTATACGATAACCGATGCAAGGGGAGTGGAAATTGACAAAGAAGGGGAAAACAGAAAAGAACCCGTTCCCGGAAATGATTTGTATATTAGTATGGATTTTAATATTCAGTCCTATGCCACCCAGCTTTGTAAACAGGTTATGGAAGCAAAAGAGGCGGATGCGGTTTCCATGCTGGTAATGAATCCTCAAAACGGTGAAATACTGGCAATGGTAAATTTGCCGGAGTTCCATTTAAATGACCCTTTTACCCTGTTGAATGGGGGAGAAACTACACAGGATGCATTAAATCAAATGTGGAGAAACGGAGTGATAAACGATACTTATGAGCCGGGCTCCACATTTAAAATCATAACTGCTACGGCAGCATTGGAAGCAGGAGTAGTAACGGTAAACGATACTTTTTCCTGTCCGGGCTTTATTATTGTGGAGGACCGGAAGATAAGGTGCCATAAAACAACCGGTCATGGCGGGGAAAATTTCATACAGGCAACTATGAATTCCTGTAATCCCGTATTTGTAGATGTGGGATTAAGGCTTGGAGTGGACAGGTATTATTCCTATTTCCGGCAGTTCGGGCTTTTGGAAAAGACAGGGGTGGACCTTCCGGGTGAAGCGGGCACCATCATGCACAAGAAGGAGAATATGGGTCAGGTGGAGCTGGCAACGGTTTCTTTCGGACAGTCCTTTCAAATAACTCCCATTCAGCTTGCCACTACTGTAAGCTCTATTGTAAACGGCGGAAACCGCATTACTCCCCATTTTGGCGTGGAAGCAAAAGATGCAAAAGGAAATACGGTGGAAACTTTTACGTATCCGGTGAAAAAGGGTATAGTTTCCAAAGAAACGTCAGAAACTATGAGAATGATTTTACAACAGGTAGTGGAAAACGGGGGAGGAAAGAAGGCTCAGATAGAAGGCTTTGCTATAGGCGGAAAAACAGCTACCAGCCAGACTCTTCCAAGAGGAAGCGGAAAATACATTGCCTCCTTTCTGGGATTTTATCCTTCAGATAATCCGAAGGTGCTTGCCCTTGTGGTCATCAACCATCCAAAAGGAATTTATTACGGCGGACAGATTGCCGCACCGGTGGTAAAAAAGCTTTTTGAAAATATTCTTCCTTATTTGGAAAAAATAGATTATACTAAGTAATGTGTGAAAAAGAAACCGCCGGGAAAGGATATTTCAGAAAGATTGTTCAGCGGTTGGAATGTGAAAGGAAAATAAGAACATGATAAACAGAATTATAATACCGGTTTTGATAGCATTTGTAATCAGTGCGGCTCTCGGGCCTGTTATGATACCCTTTTTAAGGAAGGTAAAAGCAGGGCAGACGGTGAGGGAAGAGGGACCGGAAAGCCATCTGAAGAAAACAGGGACTCCTACTATGGGAGGAATTATAATTCTGGCTGCAATTACGGTCACATCCCTTTTATATGTAAAAGAATATCCGAAAATCATGCCTATTCTGTTTTCCACTCTTGGATTTGGGCTGATAGGATTTATAGATGATTATATCAAGGTTGTATTAAAGCGTTCCATGGGGCTTAGGGCATGGCAGAAAATGCTTTTGCAATTTATCGTAACGGCGGTATTTGCTTATTATGTAGTGAATGTATTAAATATCAGCCTTTCCATGAAAATTCCTTTTTTCTCCGGGAAGTATCTGGATTTAGGCATCTTAAATGTGCCGTTTTTATTTTTTGTCATGATTGCAACTGTAAATGGAACCAATTTTACGGATGGACTTGACGGACTGGCAACCAGCGTCACTATTTTGGTAGCAACCTTTTTTTCCGTAGTTGCAGTGGGAACCGGCAGTGGGATTGAACCGATTACCTGTGCAACGGTAGGGGCGCTTTTAGGCTTTCTGCTGTTTAATGTACACCCTGCCAGTGTCTTTATGGGTGACACCGGCTCCCTTGCCCTCGGAGGATTTGTAGCGGCGGCGGCATATATGATGCAGATGCCTTTGTTTATTGTGATTGTAGGTTTTATTTATCTGATAGAGGTAGTATCCGTTATTCTGCAGGTTAGTTTCTTTAAACTGACAGGCGGAAAACGTATTTTTAAGATGGCGCCTATTCACCATCATTTTGAGCTTTGCGGATGGAAGGAGACAAAGGTGGTGGCAGTATTTGCCATTGTTACAGCAGTTTTGTGTCTGGTGGCATTGCTTGGTATTTGAGAATGATTAGAAAAGAGGAAGGTCTGTGTCGGTAAGAAGGAAGAACAGAAAACGTGAAGAATATTTCTTTGATTATACATTGCTGTTCATCGTGCTGTTTTTGCTGGGGTTTGGTCTGGTAATGCTTTATTCTACCAGCTCCTATGAAGCAGCTCTGGATTATGGAGATTCTGCGTATTATTTGAAAAAGCAGCTTCTTTCCACGGCGTTGGGAATCGTCTGCATGATTATCGTGTCAAGGATTAACTACCATTTCTGGGAAAGATTTGCAGTGCTTGGTTACATAGTAGCAGTAATACTGATTTTGCTGGTTATGACACCATTAGGAAAGGAAGTAAAAGGTGCAAGGAGATGGCTGAGGCTTGGTCCTTTATCCATTCAGCCGGCAGAAATTGCAAAGCTTGCCATGATTTTGTTTCTGGCGGTTTTAGTCTGTAAGATGGGAAAAGGAATCCGCACATGGAAAGGCTTTGGGCTGGCAGTAGGCGCAGCAGCTCCTATCTGTCTTTTAATCTGGAAAGTAACCAATAATTTAAGCTCTGCGATTATCGTTGGGGGAATTGCAGTGTTGATGGTTTTTGTGGCAGCGCCGGATTATAAAAGATTCGTGCTGCTGGCGCTGGGTGTTTGTGCGGCTGCGGCCCTGATTGTATTTGTTATTGTAAAAAATGCAGAAGGTCAGGCGGATGCAGCAGTGGATGGGGGAATACAGTCGGATGCAGGATTCCGGGGCGACCGTATCATCGCATGGCTGGACCCGGAAAAATATGCTTCTGATGAAGGTTTCCAGACGCTGCAGGCGTTGTATGCAATTGGTTCCGGTAACCTTTTCGGCAAGGGACTGGGGCGTTCCATGCAAAAGCTGGGCTTTTTGCCGGAAGCCCAGAATGATATGATTTTTTCCATTATTTGTGAGGAGCTTGGGCTTTTTGGGGCGTTGTCCATTATATTGCTTTTTATTCTTCTCATATGGAGGTTTATGGTAATTGCCAATAATGCCACTGATTTGTTTGGAGCGCTTTTGGTGGTAGGAGTGTTAGGGCATATAGCCATTCAGGTAATCCTGAACATTGCAGTAGTTACCAATACCATACCAAACACCGGAATTTCATTGCCCTTTATCAGCTATGGAGGCACTTCGGTTCTGTTTCTGCTTTCAGAAATCGGGCTTGTGTTAAGTGTATCCAAGGGTATTCGGTTAAATGATGTAGGATAAAGAAAAAAGACACATTTTCGAAAAATCCGCATAGGATAGAAATAGATTTGGATTTCCTTGACTAAAAAATACTTAGAAGGTGGAATATGAAGTCTATTGATATCACAGGTGGGAATACCTTATGCGGAGAAGTGAGCATACAAGGCTCAAAGAATGCAGCACTGCCTCTGTTAGCGGCATCTATACTAATAAGGGGTGTGTCAGTGATACATAATTGTCCAAGGATAACGGATATATTTTCCATGATTAAAATATTGGAAAACATAGGCTGCAAGGTAAGCTTCATAGGGCATTGCCTGGAAATAGATGCAAAAGATATTTGTAACACTGTGCTGCCGGAGGAATATGTAAAGGTCATGCGTTCCTCAATTATTTTCATAGGAGCCATGCTGGCAAGAGAAAAAGAAGTATCCATTCATTACCCGGGAGGCTGTGTAATAGGTGAGCGCCCTATTGATATGCATTTAGAAGCCCTGCAAAGGCTTGGAGTGGAATTTACCGAAGAAGATGAGACAATAGGTGCCGGTGTCAGGGAGCTTGTGGGAAGTGAAATTTTTCTTCCTTTTCCAAGCGTAGGAGCCACACAGAATATCGTGTTGGCTGCAGTGCTTGCAAAAGGCACTACTGTCATAAAGGGAGCGGCAAAGGAACCGGAAGTCATAGAAGTATGCTGTTTTTTGAAAAAGGCAGGGGCAAGGATTCAAGGCATAGGTACAGAAACGTTGGAGATTGAAGGAGTGGCGGCTTTACAGGAAACAGAGTTTACCGTGGTTCCGGACCGGATTGTTGCCGGCACCTATCTGTTGGCAGGAGTTGCTACAAGAGGGGCGGTCCTTTTGGAAAATGCTCCGGTATGGCAGATGGATTCCCTGCTTCTTATGTTAAGGAACTTAGGCGCTAAGCTTCATATCGAGGGGGATAAGATTTTTTTAAACGGAGAAGAGGCGGATAAATCCATACCGTTTATGGAAACAAGGGTCTATCCCGGATTTCCAACGGATCTCCAATCTCCTCTTATGGCAGTACTTGCAAGGGCAGACGGAATCAGTATTATACGGGAAACGATTTTTGAAGACCGGTTCCGTGTGATAAAGGAACTAAACCGTATGGGAGCCAGAATCTTTCAAAAGGAAAATCAGGCATTGATTTACGGGGTAAAGGGACTTAACGGAATGGAAGTGGAGGCGGAAGAACTGCGGGGAGGTGCTGCACTGGTGATTGCCGGGCTTTTGGCAGAGGGAAGAACAAAGATAGCAGGTCTTTCTTATATAGAGAGAGGCTATGAAGATATCGTAAGAGATTTAAGATGCTTGGGAGCTAAGATTGAAAAAAGTGAATGAACATTTTTTTATGAAAAACCGAATAAGAATATTTTTTGTTCTGGCATGTATAATTATGGTATGCTCCGGATTCTTTTTCTTAACCAGTTACTATAAGGTAACAGAAGTGGAAGTAACCGGGAATGAACATTACACAAAAGAAGAAATTCAGGAAATGATACTAAAGGGAGGGCTTTCGGGCAATTCTCTGTTTCTGGCGCTGAAATATCATGACAGGGATATTTCGGATGTGCCCTTTATTGAGTCCATGTCGGTGGAAGTTGTATCTTCCCATTCCATAAAGATTACTGTATACGAAAAGGCCCTGGCAGGCTGTGTGGCATATCTGGGGAAATATATGTATTTTGACAGGGAAGGCATCGTGGTGGAAAGCGCATCAGCCGCCACACCGGGCATTCCCCAGATAACAGGGCTTTCTTACGGCTATGTTGTTTTATACGAAAAGCTTCCTGTTGAGGATGAGGAAATTTTTAAAGAAATCCTCAGCATGACGCAGCTTTTGGATAAGTATGAGATAAATGCAGATAAGATGCATTTTGACAAATCGGGAAATATGACATTGTATTTCGGGGAGGCGAAGGCCGCTTTAGGCACAAAGGAAAATATTGACCAAAAAGTCATGCAGCTTAGCCATATTTTACCGGAACTGGAAGGAAAATCCGGGGTACTTCACATGGAAGATTATGAAGAGGGCACAGAGAGAGTATCTTTTAAGCCTGAATAGAAAAAAACAAACAAAAATACGAAAAAAAATAAAAATATTGGTTGATAAATTTCTTAAAAAATTATATGATAGAGTATATGGAATTTAAAAGGGATTTGAAGGAGGAAGAACCTTGCTGGAAATTAAGTCAAATGATGCAGATGCTGCAGCTAAGATAATCGTTGTAGGTGTTGGCGGTGCAGGGAATAATGCTGTAAATAGAATGGTAGATGAAAATATTGACGGAGTGGAGTTTGTTGGAGTGAATACGGACAAGCAGGCGCTCCAGTTGTGTAAGGCTCCAAAGCTTTTACAAATCGGCGAAAAGCTGACCAAGGGCCTTGGCGCAGGGGCAAAACCGGAAATCGGTGAAAAAGCTGCGGAGGAAAGCATTGAAGAAATAACTGCTTCTTTAAAAGGTTCTGATATGGTATTTGTTACATGTGGAATGGGCGGCGGTACAGGAACAGGTGCAGCGCCGGTAGTTGCCAGAGCGGCAAAGGATATGGGGATTTTAACAGTAGGCGTTGTGACAAAGCCTTTCAAGTTTGAAGCAAGGACCCGTATGGAAAATGCAGTAAGCGGTATTGAAAGATTAAAGGAAAGCGTGGACACGCTGATTGTGATACCAAATGATAAACTGTTGGAAATTGTAGACAGAAGGACCACTATGCCGGATGCGTTAAAGAAAGCGGATGAAGTACTGCAGCAGGCAGTTCAGGGCATTACGGATTTGATTAATGTACCTGCAGTTATTAATCTGGACTTTGCAGACGTACAGACGGTTATGAAGGATAAAGGAATTGCACATATCGGTATTGGTGTGGGCAAGGGTGATGATAAGGCAAGTGAAGCCGTGAAGATGGCAGTGGCTTCCCCGCTTCTTGAGACGACTATTTCCGGAGCCACTCATGTTATTATCAATGTGTCGGGAGATATTACGCTGGCAGATGCTTCCGATGCGGCAAGCTATGTGCAGGATTTGGCAGGGGAAGAGGTCAATATTATTTTTGGAGCTATGTATGATGAAACCCAGACGGACACTTGTACTGTCACAGTAATTGCTACTGGTTTGGAACAGCCTGTTGCAATGCCTGTAAATAAGTTCTCAAATGGATTTGTACATAACGGAGTGGGACAGGCAGGAAAGAAACCAGTTCCCACAAGTATTTTGGGGCAAAACCCAAATGCAGGCACCGGTCCGATTCCGTCCATTACACCTATGAAGCCTTTACAGGGCATTCAAAAGCCGGAAACGGTAAAAAGCAGTGTAGAGTCCCAATCTTTAAAGATTCCGGACTTTTTACAGAGAAATAAATAAATCAAAGCTTATTGTATGTAAGAGTAGGAGACTGTTTTCTTTAGGAAGACAGTCTTTTTTTGTGTAAAAAGGTCGAGAAAAAAATACGGTTGCTTCCTCCATTTCGACAGCAATTGTAAAGGAAATTCTTTATACTAGTTTCATAAACAAAGTCTACATTGGTTTTAGGAAAGGGGAGAGAAGGATTGTAACCGTATACATAGATGTAGTATTTTTTAAAAATGTTATATTGGATTTTGCACTTTTAATTGTTTTGAATAAAGCGTTGAAAGTTTCCCGAAAAACCTTGTCTCTGTTTTTGGGTGCGCTGATAAGCGGAATAGGAGGTATTTTTCCTTATTTGCTTCCATTATCCCTGCCATGGCCGGCAGTGATTTTTTTTGAATATATCTTTTTCCCGTTTTTGACCATCAGGATTGCATTTGGACGAAAAACAAGAAGGGATTTTCTGAAGACTTTGGGGCTTTTCCTGGGATTGAATTTTCTGGCAGGGGGATGTCTTCATTTTTTGTATGAAAGGTTTCCGTTTTTGGGACAGAGTAGTTATCAAATGCTAACTCTTTTTTCGGCGTTTTTCTTTCTTTGCATGTTCATGAAAAAGGGAATTGAGATAATTAGGGGAAATTTTATGGAGAAGCAGATTTACTTTCCCGTTGTGCTGAAAGTAGGGAAAAAAAGTATTTCTGCTACAGGGCTGATGGATACAGGAAATCATTTAAAAGAACCAATCAGCCAGAAGCCGGTTATTATTGTAGAAAAGGAACTTCTAAATAAAGAAGAAATCTGCCTTTTAGAAAACAACTTTTATGCGATTCCTTATCATTCCATAGGAAATAAGGCAGGAATCATGAGGGGATTTATTGCAGAGGAAATTACAATTGGTACAGAGCAGGATTCAAGAAAACTGCAACAGGTCATGATAGGAATCTGTGAAGAGAAATTAAGCAGGAAAGGGGAATATTCCCTGATTTTAAACCCAATGTTATAGGAGGAGAGTACATGATTTTAAAAGTAGCCATTCCGGGTAAGGTGCAATTCAGGCTAGTAAAAAAAGAAACAAGATTCTTGATGGGAAAACAAGGAGAGATTCATTATATTGGAGGCGCTGAAGTGCTTCCTCCGCCTTTAGAAGCAAAAGAAGAAGGTGAAATGATAAAAAGTCTTGGAACAGAAGAGGAAGACAGTGCAAAAGCGACTTTGATTGAACACAATCTGCGTCTTGTAGTGTATATAGCAAAAAAATTTGACAATACGGGAATCGGAGTGGAAGATTTGATTTCTATAGGTACAATAGGGCTCATCAAGTCTATCAATACCTATAATCCGGATAAAAATATCAAGCTTGCCACATATGCTTCCAGATGTATCGAAAATGAAATTCTTATGTATCTTAGAAGAAATAATAAAACAAAAATGGAGGTTTCCATTGACGAGCCTTTGAACGTGGACTGGGATGGCAATGAACTTTTGCTGTCGGATATTCTTGGCACTGACGAGGATGTTATTTATAAAGATATTGAAGACGAAGTGGAAAGGAATGTGTTGAAAAAAGCAATTGAAAAATTGTCGGAACGAGAGAGAACAATTGTAAATTTACGCTTTGGATTGAACAGGGAGGATGGAGAGGAAATGACCCAGAAAGAAGTGGCGACCCTCCTTGGAATTTCTCAATCCTACATATCAAGACTGGAGAAAAAAATCATGAAAAGACTGAAAAGAGAAATGGCAAAAGAGGTATAAAATTCCTGCCTTCTGTAAATCCTTTTAGTATAAAAGCTGCTGGGAGGATAGAAGAAGATGGCAATGGGAAAAGTAGAAATATGTGGTGTAAATACGGCAAAGCTTCCTCTTCTGAAAAATGAAGAAAAGGAAGCTTTATTTGCGAAGATAGGCGAGGGAGATAAAGCGGCAAGGGAGAAATATATTGAAGGAAATTTAAGGCTGGTATTAAGCATTATCAAGCGTTTTTCGGGAAGTAATGAAAACGTGGATGACTTGTTTCAAATCGGGTGCATTGGACTTATGAAAGCCATTGATAACTTTAACTCGGAGCTGGGAGTGAAATTTTCCACTTATGCCGTGCCCATGATTATAGGAGAAATAAGAAGATATTTAAGGGATAACAACAGCATAAGGGTAAGCCGTTCCCTGAAAGATACAGCCTATAAGGCAATCTATACAAAAGAAGCCATGACCAAAAAAAATCTGGTAGAGCCTACTATTGCGGAAATCGCAACAGAAATAGGAATTTCCAAGGAAGATATTGTTTATGCCTTAGATGCCATTCAAAATCCCATGAGCCTTTACGAACCCATTTATACAGAAGGCGGAGATACCCTTTATGTAATGGACCAGATTAGTGACAAGAAAAATAAAGAAGAATTGTGGGTAGAGCATATTTCTCTATTTGAAGCAATGAAAAAGCTGAATGAAAGGGAATATGAGATTATAAGCATGCGTTTCTTTGAGGGGAAGACCCAGATAGAGGTGTCGGAAATAATAGGCATTTCTCAGGCGCAGGTAAGCCGCCTGGAAAAAAATGCCTTGAAAATCATGCGCAGCTATCTGGAAGGCTGAGCGGTAATGTGAGGGAAAAAGAAAAAAGACTGGCGAAATCTGATTTCGGCAGTCTTAGCGGGAAATGGTATCTTTATTTATATCTTTATCATAAGTAATTTCAGTAAGCATCTGGTCCAGATTTTTTCGCAGCGTAGGAGAAAGCTTGCGATATAGCTCCAAGTGCTTTAATTCTAATGAGGTATATTCTATGGTGACAAGAGTTGCAGCAGGAGCAGGATTGTCTGTGTAATCAATCAGATAATCTACGGAAGTATGAAAATAATCTGCAAATTGCCGTAAGGTCTGGAAATCCGGTTCTGCCAAGTCATTTTCATATTTATAAATAGATTGTTGGCTTAGATTGAATAAGTCAGCCAGTTTCTGTTGGCTAAGTGCAAATTCTTCCCTCAATATTTTTAAGTTCTTCAAATTTATCCTCCTATAATTAGTATAGTTAATGCTCCTATAAACATTTTAACAAATTTTTGATATTAGTTTATACCTCTTTTAGTTGTTAAACATGACAACTAAAAATATATAGGGGAAAAGAGGCGATATTTTAGCTATATTAAAATATAAAAAGCCTGTAATAGTCAGGCATATGCAGAGAATGCATATGGCTTTACATAATACTTACGTTTATAATGCTGAAGCTGTTATTCCTGGCATAGATATAACTTTATTTCGTAAACTTCATACTTGCAAATCGATGAAATATATGCTACCATATTTTTAAAGCATATGTCTACATTTTGAAGTTACATTCTATGATTCTATATCATTTCAGAAAATCTATGCTTTCATTCATAAATTATTTATAAGGGCAGGGATTTTCAAAAACCGGCAAAAGTAAAGCGGACAGGGGGAGGAACATGGCAAAGTATATTATGGCGCTGGATTCAGGCACTACCAGCAACCGGTGCATTTTATTTAATAAAAAAGGCGAAATATGCAGCATGGCGCAAAAGGAATTTACCCAGTATTTTCCAAAGCCGGGCTGGGTGGAGCACGATGCGGATGAAATCTGGTCCACCCAGCTTGGAGTAGCGGTGGAGGCAATGTCAAAAGTGGGAGCGGCGGCAGAAGATATAGGAGCTATCGGCATTACCAACCAGCGAGAGACTACTATCGTATGGGATAAGGAAACAGGAGAGCCGGTATATCATGCCATTGTCTGGCAGTGCAGGCGCACATCCAAATATTGCGACAGTCTGAAGGAAAAAGGGCTGACGGAAGTTTATCGGGAAAAGACAGGGCTGATGATAGATGCTTACTTTTCGGGAACGAAACTGAAATGGATACTGGACCATGTGGATGGTGCCAGGGAGAGGGCAAAAAAGGGAGAGCTTCTTTTTGGCACGGTGGAGACCTGGCTGATTTGGAAGCTGACAAAGGGGAAGGTGCATGTGACGGATTATTCCAATGCTTCCAGAACCATGCTGTTTAACATCGGGACTCTTTGCTGGGATGAGGACATTTTAAAGGAACTGGATATTCCCGGACAGATGCTGCCGGAGGTAAAGCCTTCCAGCTTTGTTTACGGGGAGGCGGACAAGAGCTTTTTTGGAGGAGCCATTCCCATAGGCGGGGCAGCAGGAGACCAGCAGTCCGCTTTGTTCGGACAGGCATGCTTTCAAAGGGGAGAAGGAAAGAATACATACGGAACGGGCTGCTTTTTATTGATGAATACAGGAGACAGACCGGTTTATTCTAAAAACGGGCTGGTCACCACCATTGCATGGGGGCTGGATGGAAAAGTTACCTATGCGCTGGAAGGTTCTATTTTCGTGGGCGGAGCAGTGGTTCAATGGCTTCGGGATGAACTGCGCTTTTTTGACAGGGCGGAAGAGACGGAAGTGCTGGCAAGAGCTGTGGAGGATACCGGAGACTGCTATGTGGTGCCGGCATTTACCGGACTTGGGGCGCCCCACTGGGACCAATATGCGCGGGGCGTCATTGTAGGACTTACAAGAGGCGTCAGCAAGAACCACATTATAAGAGCGGCGCTGGAATCCATTGCCTATCAGGTTCATGATGTGGTAAAGGCAATGGAGGCTGACAGCGGGATTTCCCTCACTGCCCTGAAGGTGGATGGCGGGGCGAGTGCCAATGACTTTCTCATGGAAACCCAGGCTGATATTTTGAATGTTACGGTAGAAAGGCCGGAGTGTGTGGAAACGACTGCAATGGGAGCAGCTTATCTGGCTGGTCTGGCAGTGGGGTATTATGAAAGCACAGAAGAAATAGAAAAGAATTGGAGCAGGGATACTTCATTTTCCCCTGAAATGGAAAGAGAAGAAGCGCAAAAGAAGCTAAAGGGATGGAGAAAGGCTGTAAGGCAGTCCTATCATTGGGCGCTGGATGAATGAGAAAGAGGTTGAACACCCGGAGTCAATCTGCCGGCAGGACATTTCCCGTTGCCTGAGAGACAATCTATTGAAAAAGGAGCAAGCTGATTATTATGGAAGATTACCTGACAACAGGGAGTAAGATACATCTAACGCCTCTTTCCCCTAAGAAGGAGCAGATTCAGATAAAAGATATTGCCCATGCCCTTTCTTTTATGACAAGGGCAAACGGACAGTTCCCGGAATTTTATTCGGTAGGGCAGCATAGCATCCACTGCCAGGAGGAGGCAAAGGCAAGAGGGTTTAGCAGCCGGGTGCAGTTAGCCTGTCTGCTTCATGATGGAAGCGAGGCATATATGGCGGATATTATACGCCCCATAAAAAAGCACCTTCCGGCTTATCTGGAAATTGAAGCAGGACTTCAGGGGGCGGTGTATGAAAAATACCTGCATACGCCTTTAACGGAAGAAGAGGCGGCACAGGTAAGAAGCGTGGATGATGACCTGCTGTATCATGAGTTCCTTCATTACATGGGCGAAGCATTGTTTGAGGAATGTCCGAAGCTGCAAAGTAATCCGGAATTTGTTACAGAACAATTTGAAACTGTGGAGAAACGGTTTTTAGAACGGTTTCATGAGCTTTATGGGGAGCAAATGATTGCTGTATCCATACAGGCGGAAAATACAGTGTTTTTATCAGAGTGAGAGGGTGGTCACGCAGAAACACTTTCTGCCGGCAGCCGATTCTATTTCCGGTACAGAAATGCGGAAGGTCGGACTGTTAAATATGGAACAAAAAGGCAATGCCTGCATAAAATAAGAAAAAGTGATCAGGTGGTCTTATGCTTATGTGCTTTAGCGAACTGTGTGAAAAGGAAGTAATCAGCATACGGGACTGCAGAAAATTAGGCCATGTAAAGGATTTGGAATTTGACCCTTGCAATGGCTGTATCTGTAAGATAATCGTAAAGCCTGCTTTTTGCTTTTGCGGTTTTTTCAGCGGCAATGATGAAACGGTGATTCCATTTAAGGATATTAAGCAGATTGGACCAGATATCATTCTGGTAAATATATAAAAATTCGTACAATGATTTCCACTAATTAGTTGACATAAAGTACTTTTTCCCGTATAATGAACTTATACTTGTGGCGAGAATTCCTGACAGCTTAAAGGAGAAAACAGGTATTCCATTCCATAAAGAAAAGAATAGGGGGGAGCACATATGAAGTGTCCGTTTTGTGGCCATGAGAATACGAGGGTAATTGACTCAAGACCGGCTGAAGAAAATAATTCCATCAGAAGGCGCAGAGTCTGTGATGAATGCGATAAGAGATTTACAACTTATGAAAAGGTGGAGACCATACCTCTTATTATTATTAAGAAGGATAATAACAGGGAGACTTATGATCGTTCCAAGATTGAGGCGGGGGTATTAAGGGCATGTCATAAACGTCCTATCAGCGCCAATCAGATCAATCAGTTGATAGATGAGGTGGAAACAGAAATCTTTAATATGGAAGAGAAAGAAATTTCCAGCAACGTCATCGGTGAACTGGTCATGAATAAATTAAAAGATTTAGAAGCAGTTGCTTATGTGAGATTTGCTTCTGTTTATCGTGAATTTAAGGATATCAATACTTTTATGGATGAATTGAAAAGCGTTCTTGACAGATAAAAATAGTCCCTTCTCTTTTGCTGCTGGTGAAAGAGAGGGGTTTTGTATATATAAGAAACCGGATATGTTTTTTTCCATAATTCAGTAACAATTCAGCTAAAAAACACCTTGCAATTCTCATCGCTGTTTTTTATACTAGAACCATGAGCATACTAAACCAATTTTATCCTGACAATTACATAGAATCCACTTATCAGATTGATTTTGAACAGCTGAAAAGCCGGGGAATCCGGGGAGTCATATTTGATATAGACAATACATTAGTGCCCCACGGGGCTCCTGCTGATGAGAGGAGCAGGGCATTATTTCTGCGGCTTCATAAGCTGGAAATGCAGACTATGCTGTTGTCAAATAATAAGGAGCCAAGGGTAAAATCCTTTGCAAGCCAGGTTCATACAAGGTATATTTATAAGGCCAGAAAGCCCGGCGTGAAAAATTATGAAAAAGCAATGGAGCTGATGGGAACTGATAAGGAAAGCACTTTGTTTGTAGGCGACCAGCTCTTTACAGACGTATGGGGAGCCAAAAGAACCGGCATTACCAGTTATCTGGTAAAACCCATCCATCCAAAAGAGGAAATCCAGATTGTGCTGAAGCGGCGGCTGGAGTGGATTGTGCTTTATTTTTATAAGAAAAGCCTTAATAAAAAGAAAAAAAAGGAAGACGGAACAAAATGAAAATAAACGGGAGCACCCTGACATGCGGATTAATTGGGAATCCGGTGGAGCATACGCTGTCACCGGTCATACATAATTATCTTTCAGAAATTGAAAACAGAAATCTGGTATATGTTCCTTTTCAGGTGGGAAATAACCGGATAAAGGAAGCGGTTGAAGGGGCTTATGCCCTGAACATACATGGACTGAATATTACAGTGCCCTATAAAAGTGCAGTTATCCCCTATCTGGAGGAAATGGATAAGCTGGCGGAAAATATAGGCGCAGTCAATACTCTGGTCAGGACACAAAAGGGTTATAAAGGCTTTAATACGGACATGCCGGGGTTGTTTAGGGCAATGGAGACGGAAAACTATGCTATAAAGGGAGAATCAGTCATACTGCTTGGAGCAGGAGGGGCAGCAAGAGCAGTGGCAATGCTTTGTATGGAACAGGAGGCAAAGGAAATATTCATATTGAACCGGTCTGTAGAAAAGGCAATGGCAGTGGCAGAAGAGGTAAACGGAATTTATAAAGAAAACAGGATAATTCCCATGGCGCTGTCTGATTACAGGAAGCTGCCGGATAGAAAATATCTTGCCATTCAGGCAACCAGTGTAGGGCTTTCTCCCAATGTGGAGGACGTGGTTATTTCAGAGGAAGCGTTTTATGACAAAATAGAAACAGCGGTGGATTTGATTTATAATCCATACGAAACAAGGTTTATGTCTATGGTGAAGGCTCATGGCGGCAGAGCCATGAACGGGCTGAAAATGCTTTTGTATCAGGGAATCATCGCATATGAATTGTGGAATGATGTAAAGATTTCGGAAGAAACAGCAAAAGAAATATTAATCAGGATGAAGGAAGAATTGAAGATACATGAGTAAAATAATCTTAATCGGATTTATGGGATGCGGCAAAAGCACTGTGGGGAAAAGGCTGTCCTATGCATTTCGGAAGCCTTTTCTCGATACGGATAAAATCATCGAAAAAAAAGCAAATATGACCATATCGGAGCTTTTTGAAGAGAAAGGTGAAGCGTATTTCCGCGATATGGAAACGGCATGTATAAAGGAACTGATGAAGGAAAGCGGAGAGTATATCATAGCGGTTGGAGGCGGCCTGGTGCTTCGCAGTGAGAACAGGAGGCTGTTAAAGGAGCTTGGACATGTCATATACCTGCGTGCCCTGCCGGACACTATTTATGAAAGATTGCAAAAGGACAGCACAAGGCCTTTGCTTCAGGGAGATAATCCAAAAGAAAAAATAAGGACTATGATGTCAGAACGGGCGGCAGTGTATGAAGAGGCAGCGCAGTTCATCGTGGATGTTGATGGTAAGGAGTTTGAGGAAATCGTGAAAGAAATAGGAGAAAAGATTTTATGAAAATATTAGTCATCAACGGACCCAATCTGAATTTTCTGGGTATTCGTGAAAAAGGAATCTATGGTACTACTAATTATGAAGGGCTTTTGGAAATGATTGCAAAAAAGGGAGAAGAGGCACATTGTCAGATAGAAGTCTTTCAAAGCAATCATGAAGGCGCCATTATTGACCGGCTGCAGGATGCTTATTTTGACGGCACGGAAGGAATTGTAATCAATCCGGGCGCATACACCCATTACAGTTATGCAATTCGGGATGCCCTTGCCAGTATAACCACCATTCCAAAAGTGGAGATTCATATTTCAGACATTACCAAAAGGGAGGAATTCAGAAAGAATTCTGTTACAAAGGATGCCTGTGATTATCAGATTTATGGCATGGGATTGGAAGGATATTTGCATGCCATCGACTATTTGATAAAAAAATAGTTGAAAAATGCTTCTTTTTATTATAAACTAGTAAAGAATTATAACGAGGAATATTTAGGAGGAATAGATTATGATTTCAGCTGGTGATTTCAGAAATGGTATTACCATCGAGTATGATGGCAATATTTTCCAAATCATTGAATTTCAACATGTAAAACCGGGTAAAGGCGCTGCATTCGTCCGCACCAAACTTAAAAATATCAAAAGCGGCGGTGTAGTGGAAAAAACCTTCAGACCCACGGAAAAATGTCCACAGGCACGTATTGATAGAAAAGAAATGCAATATTTATATTCTGATGGCGATTTATTTAATTTTATGGACACGGAAAGCTTCGAGCAGATTGCCCTGAATAAAGAGGCAATTGGAGATGCATTAAAGTTCGTAAAAGAAAATGAAATGGTAAAGGTATGTTCTCATAACGGAAGTGTATTTGCCATTGAGCCGCCTCTTTTTGTAGAGTTAGAGATTACAGAAACAGAACCGGGCTTTAAAGGTGATACAGCAACAGGCGCTACAAAGCCGGCAGTTGTGGAAACCGGTGCAACAGTTTATGTACCATTGTTCGTAGAGCAAAATGACGTAATCAAAATCGATACAAGAACCGGAGAATATTTATCAAGAGTTTAAGGCTCAAAACTGCATTCGATATCTAAAAGGCTGCAAGACAATAGGACATGTTTCTATTGTCTTTTCTTTTTTCGACTATTTTACCGGCTTAGGGTACTCTCTCGCCTGTTTCACAAGCAATCGGTAAAAGTATAAAAGAAAAGAGGAACCTTTATGAGATTTTATGAATTCACAAAAGAAATAGAAAAGGAAATGAATGCTTATATGGATGGAAAAGCAGAGGTCCATACAAGCACTATACAAAAAAACAACGGTGTAAAAATGGAAGGCCTGGTAATTCGGGAAAAGGGGGAAAGAGTTGCCCCTACCATTTATTTAAACTGTTTTTATGAACGCTTTCTTCAGGGAATGGAAATAGAAGACGTAATAAAAGAGATTTATACTATATATAAAAGCTGTAAAAACCATCCTTTGGAGGATGCAGAATTTTTTTCGGATTATGAACAGGTAAAAAAACGGGTAGTATATAAATTAATCCATAAGGAAAGGAACCGGAAATTGTTAGAGGACGTTCCTTATATTCCGTATCTGGATTTGGCCATTGTATTTTACTGTATTGTTTTCAGGCAGGAATACGGCAATGCTACAATTCTGATTCATAAAGAACACATAAAGATGTGGAATGTGACAGTGGAGGAGCTCTACGAACAGGCATCTCAGAATACTCCGGTCCTTCTGCCATATTTTATAAAGTCCATAGAAGAGATTATGGGAGAGCAGTTTGAAGAAAAGCTGCCGAAGGAGGGTAAGGAGTACGTGAGAAGAGCAATGGATGCGGTAAAGCCGGCTTCAGGACAGGTATCCATGTATGTGCTGTCCAATCAGGAAAAGCTGTACGGGGCAGCTTCCATATTATATCCCAATCTGTTAAAGGATTTTGCCATTGCTTGCGGCAGGGATTTTTATATTCTGCCAAGCAGCGTCCATGAAGTGATTCTGGTGCCGGAATATGACAACAGGGATTTGGCAGGCATGTCGGAAATGGTGAAAGAAATCAACGAACTGGAGGTTGCCGAAGAAGAAATTCTTTCAGACCACGCATACTATTATGATAAAGAGGAAGAAAGAATCCTTTTGGAATAGAATTTTAGAACAGAAATTTCATATATAATATTCTCTGCCGCTTTTTTTGTGCGGCAGAGGATTTTATGGTATACTTTTCCATATTTTAAAAATCAGATGGACAATTGTCAAATGCCCGGCTTGTTATATCGTTTGTGTTACAGGGCAAATCGGGGCTGCTGGGTGTTTCGCAATTGATTATGTATAAATCAGAAAATATGAGAAAAAAGCAGGAGAGGAATTATGAAAAAGCAGGCAGAAGAAGAATATACTACAAAAGAACTATTTAAGAGATTTTTACCTTATTACAGGCCTTATAAAAAAACGCTGTTTCTGGATTTGTTTTGCGCGGCGCTTACAACACTTTGTGAATTGACACTGCCGCTTATTATGCGATATATAACCAATGAAGGAATAAAAAACATGGCAGCGCTTTCCGTCAGAACCATACTTATTCTGGGTCTGATTTATTTAGGGCTTAGGATAGTGGACTGTATCGCCAATTACTATATGGCGGATATGGGCCATGTCATGGGAGCAAAGCTGGAAACGGATATGCGTAAGGATGCGTATGCCCATCTGCAGCAGTTATCCAATACCTACTATAACAATACAAAAGTAGGCCAGATTATGGGGCGGATTACAAATGATTTGTTTGATGTGACAGAATTTTCCCATCACTGTCCGGAGGAATTTTTTATTGCCGGCATTAAGACAGCAATTGGCTTTTTGATACTGGCAAGAATCAATCTGCTGCTGACGGTTATTATTTTTGCAATCGTGCCGGTCATGCTGCTTGTCAGCATGACTCTCAGAAAAGGGATGAAGACAGCTTTTGCAAAACAGAGAAAGCAGATAGGGGAGCTGAATGCCAGAATTGAAGACAGTCTGTTAGGGCAGAAAGTAGTAAAGGCTTTTACCAATGAGGAATTGGAAAAGGAAAAGTTTGATAAGGACAATCAGGTTTTTCTAAAGACAAAGAAGGAAGGCTACCGCTATATGGCTGCTTTCCAGACATCTACCAGACTGTTTGACGGAATCATGTATCTTGCCGTTTTGGTGGCAGGAGGTATTTTTATGGTCAGGGGATTGATAGACCCCGGGGATTTGGTGGCATATATGCTTTATGTTACCACGCTGATTGCAACTATCCGTAAAATCATTGAATTTACAGAGCAGTTTCAGCGGGGAATGACAGGGATTGCAAGATTTTTGGAAATCATGGATGCGGATATTGAGATTTTTGATGAAGCGGGTGCCGGAGAATTAAAAGCTCCGAAAGGAAATATCCGGTTTCAGGATGTTACTTTTGCCTATCCGGACGACCACAATCAGGTATTTGCCAATTTGAACCTGTCTATTGCGGCAGGAGAGAAGGTAGCAATCGTAGGACCCTCCGGAGGGGGAAAAACCACCCTTTGCAACCTGATTCCCCGGTTTTATGATGTGACGGATGGGAAGATTACGCTGGATGGAAAGGATATTAAAAGTTATACATTAAAAAGCCTGAGAGAAAATATTGGCATGGTGCAGCAGGATGTTTATTTATTTTCGGGCACGGTTTTTGAAAACATTGCTTACGGGAAAAAGGATGCCACAAGAGAAGAAGTGGAAAAAGCGGCTGTAAGGGCCGGAGCAGACGGGTTCATCAGGGAGCTGAAGGACGGATATGATACTTATGTAGGAGAGCGGGGAGTAAAGCTTTCAGGAGGACAAAAGCAGAGAATCAGCATTGCAAGGGTATTTTTAAAAAATCCTCCCATCATTATTCTGGATGAGGCAACCAGCGCTTTGGACAATGAAAGCGAATTTGCGGTAGCAAGGTCTTTAGCTGCTCTTTCAGAAGGAAGGACGACTCTGACCATTGCCCACAGGCTTTCCAGCATCAAAAATTCTGACAGAATTTTAGTGCTGACAGACGACGGGATAGCGGAAGAGGGAAATCATGAGTCACTGCTTTCCCAAAAAGGAATATATTACCAGTACTATATGACTGCTAATGAGTTAAAATAGAAATAGCCGTAACAGTTCAGACAACGGTTTTCTTTGCAGGCACCGGGACGGGCTTTCCACAGAGAATGTTTCTGCGTCGTCACGCTTCCGCTCTGATAAAAACGCAGCAGTGCTAAGCTCGAAAATACCTCGCTAAGCGCTGGCGTTTTTATAAGGACTCCTTAAGAAATCATTCTCTGCGGGAAGCCCGTCCCGGTGCCCGCAAAGAAAACCGTTGTCTGAACTGTTACTAAAATAGAAGAAAAAAGAAATAGAAGAAAAAATAAAAGTTTACTTGATATGTTCGGAAAAGTGTGCTATGATGTCATGGATGTAACAATTTTGTAACATCTATGTACCCGTAGTTTAACGGATAGAACAGCTGATTCCGGTTCAGCCGATGGGGGTTCGATTCCTCTCGGGTACGTTTTTGAAACTGGTATTTATACCGGTTTCCGGGTAGAAAAGGCGGATAGGAGTTTGAATATCCGCTTAAATTTTTTAGGTACTGAAGGAAGGGCATGAGAAAGGAACATTATGAGCCAGAATAATCAAAAGCCGAATAACCAAAAACAAAATAATCAACAACAAAATACTTATGGAAAAGCTGCGGTTTCAAAAAAGAACCAGTCAGTTGTGAATAATTTTGCTGACCGGTTGAGAGACGATAAAAAATTTGCAGCGATTGTGGGAGGAAGTATTTTAGCAGTCATTGTTATTGTCGTACTCATCTTTGTATTTGCGGGAAAGAAGAAGGATGAGACGGGGGAAGGCGGAACGGTATCTGACAACGGAGTAAGCTCAAATACAACAAATAGCGGAGATGCTTTAGCGCCAGAAGGACAGGCGGAAGCTTCTAATGTAAATCAGGCGGCAAATCCTGCTGATATTGTGAATAATCTGGTGGAGACTTATTTTAACTCCCTTGCCTCCGGCGATACGGACACCATTAGGGCCATTAAGAACCACAGTGAGGAAGAAGAGCTGTTAAAAATAGCCAAGAGAAGTGCATATATTGAAAGCTTTGAAAATGTTAATGTTTATACGAAACCAGGCCCTGTTGATAATTCCTATGTGGCATTTGTTTACTACGAAATTAAGTTCAAGGAATTAAGCACTACGGCGCCGGGACTTATTACCCTTTATATGAGCCCGGGTCAGGATGGGAATCTTTACATTTATGATGGACAGTTAGACGAGCAATTAGATGAATCGGTAGTTAATTATATTAAGGAACTGGCGGTAACAGATGAAATCGTAGCCTTATTTGATAAAGTAAAGGTAAAATACAACGAGGCACTGGACAAGGACGGAGAGTTAAAGACATTTATGGATGGTCTTTCTGACAGACTGGAAGCAGAAGTAAAGGCAGAAATGGCACAGAAAAATGAACAGGCAGAAGGAACGCCTGAAGGAAATGGCGAACAGCAGCCAACAGAATCTGCCAGCCAGACATCAGAAACGGTAGTAGCAACAGACACAGTGAATGTGAGAAGCTCTGACAGTGAAAATGCGGACAAGCTGGGCAAGCTGGAACTGGGCACTAAGGTAACCAGACTTGAATCGAAAGAGAACGGCTGGAGCAAAATTGATTACAACGGTCAGGAAGCATATGTTAAGAGCGAATACCTGAAGGTGGACGATGGTACTGTTCCAGAGCAGCCTTCACTGGAAGAAAATGCTTCGGCAGGAAGCGACACTTCTTCTTCCAGCGGTGAGAAGGTAACCGTAAAGGAAACCGTAAGAGTGCGTAAGTCAGCCAGCACGGATGGAAAAGTACTGGGTACTGTTTATATGGGCGAGGAATTTGAGCTTATTATGAAGCAGGCTGATGGCTGGACAAAAATTAAATATAACGGACAGACGGGTTATATTAAATCAGAATATTTAGAGTAAGCTTCTAAGGGGCAGTGAGAAATCACAGCCCCTTTTTTACAAAAGCAGGAGGGAAAAAGTATGTTAAAAATGAGGGTAGGTATCATTGGAGCAGGAGCCATTGCAGGAGTTATGGCAGACACTCTTTGTAAGATGTCAAGAGCGGAAGCCTATGCAGTTGCATCAAGAGATTTGCAAAAGGCAGAGCAGTTTGCAAAGGTTCATGGAGTAAAGTGTGCATATGGCAGCTACGAAGAATTGTTAAAGGATAAAAAGGTGGATTTGGTGTATATTGCAACACCTCATACCTTTCATTATGAGCAGGCAAGGATGTGCATCAATTACGGAAAGCCGGTTCTTTTGGAAAAGCCTTTTTGTGTTACGGTGAAGGAAGCAGAAGAATTGCTTTCCTATGCAAAGGAAAGACAGATTTTCATTACAGAAGCTATCTGGACCAGATATATGCCTATGGCGGAAGAAATCAGAAATGCCCTGGCAGCAGGGGTAATTGGAGAGCCAAAGCTGCTCACTGCAAATCTGGGATATGCCATGACCAATAAGGCAAGGCTCATGTCGCCTGAGTTGGCAGGAGGCGCTCTTTTGGATGTGGGAATCTATCCTTTGAATTTTGCGGCAATGGTTTTTGGACATGATATTGCAAAAACCGAAGCCATATGTACCTTTATGGAAACAGGGGTGGATGCCAATGACAGCATTACGCTTACCTATAAAGATGGAAAGATGGCGGTGTTAAACAGCTCTATGGTGGCAGTCAGCGACAGGTTTGGCATCATACAGGGAGATAAGGGATATATGATAGTGGAGAACATCAATAACTATGAGAGCTTTACTGTTTATAACAGCGACCATAAGAAGGTATCTGTAAAAAAACGTCCAAAGCAGATATCAGGTTATGAATACGAAGTGGAGGCATGCAGAACCGCTCTTTCCAAAAAGCAGCTTTCCTGTCCTCAGATGCCCCATGAGGAAACAATCTGGATGATGAAGCAGATGGAGCAGATACGAAATATCTGTAAGATAAAATATCCCTTTGAAAAATAAGGACTGTTTCGTCATATTTATCTAAAAGCATTAAAATATTATGAATTGCTAGTGCGTTAATGCGATAAAATACTTGTGCTTTTTAATGACACGTTATATAATATTGCTTGGGCAATGGGGTCTGTTTATACTAACTAAAGGAGGACATGAAAAATGTCATATGTTGATGAAGTGTTTGAGATGGTGGTAGAGAAAAACCCTGCACAGCCAGAGTTCCACCAGGCAGTAAAGGAAGTATTGGATTCTCTTCGTATCGTAATTGAAGAAAATGAAGAAGCATACAGAAAGGATGCTTTGCTGGAAAGACTGGTTACTCCGGAAAGACAGTTATTGTTCAGGGTTCCATGGGTAGACGATAAGGGACAGGTTCATGTGAACAATGCCTTCCGTGTACAATTCAACAGCGCAATCGGACCATATAAGGGCGGATTGAGATTACATCCATCGGTAAACCTTGGTATTATCAAGTTCTTGGGATTTGAGCAGATTTTCAAAAATTCTTTGACCGGACTTCCAATCGGAGGCGGCAAGGGCGGCTCTGATTTTGATCCTAAGGGCAAATCAGACAGAGAGGTTATGGCATTCTGCCAGAGCTTTATGACAGAGCTTAATAAATATATCGGCGCTGATACAGATGTACCGGCAGGCGATATCGGAACCGGTGCAAGGGAAATCGGTTATATGTTTGGCCAGTACAAGAGAATCCGCGGAGTATATGAAGGCGTGCTTACCGGAAAAGGTTTATCCTATGGCGGTTCTCTGGCAAGAACAGAAGCAACGGGCTATGGTTTATTATACCTGACAGAAGAAATGTTAAAGTGCAACGGACATGATATTGCAGGCAAGACAGTAGCAGTATCCGGTTCCGGAAATGTGGCTATCTATGCAACCCAGAAGGCACAGCAGCTTGGTGCAAAGGTTGTGACCGTTTCCGATTCCACAGGCTGGATTTATGATCCGGAAGGAATCGATGTAGCATTATTAAAGGAAGTAAAGGAAGTAAAACGTGCAAGACTTACCGAATACGCAGCTAACAGACCAAGTGCTGAGTACCATGAAGGAAAAGGTGTATGGACAGTAAAAGTGGACATTGCCCTTCCATGTGCAACTCAGAACGAGCTTCACTTAGAGGATGCAAAGGCATTGGTTGCAAACGGTGTTATTGCAGTAGCAGAAGGCGCTAATATGCCTACTACTTTAGAAGCTACAGAATACTTACTGGAGAACGGAGTATTATTTGCTCCCGGCAAGGCTGCCAATGCAGGCGGTGTTGCTACCTCCGCTTTGGAAATGAGCCAGAACAGTGAAAGACTTTCCTGGAGCTTTGAAGAGGTTGACAGCAAGTTAAAGGGAATCATGGTGAACATCTTCCACAATATGGATGATGCTGCCAAGAAGTATGGCAAAGAAGGAAACTATGTAGTGGGCGCTAACATTGCCGGATTCTTAAAGGTTGTGGATGCTATGACTGCACAGGGGATTGTGTAATAGACAGCATGGCGTATTATTTACATTTCTTGTAATGGATTCCGGAGGAAAAGAATAATTGATATGGATAAGCCCTGTAAACCTGATGTTTATGGGGTTTTTCTTTTTTTGTGCAGATGAGGCTCATAAGTATTATCTGCATACTGTAGAATTTGGCATTAAGGCATACCGTGCTTATTTGGAATGGTGTGAAGAGGCGAAAGCAATATTAGGGGAGGAGAGAAAATAGAATGTTTGGACATTTGGGATTTTCATATATAGGGTTATTATTTATGGTTATGTTAATGATTCCTAATCTGATATGGATAAAAAAGCAGCCAAAAGGTTATAGCGCTGAAAATGAAAATAAAATTTTATCTGTGTTGGAAAGGGTTGGGGAGGTGTTTGCTACCTGTTGTGCTCTTATATTTTCTGATTTTAACCTGCAGAAGTTTTCAAAGTGGACGTTGTGGCTTGCAGCAGCATTTATTCTTATGATAATGTATGAAATCTGGTGGGTGCGGTATTTTAAGAGTGAGCAGAAGCTAACTGACTTTTACAGCAGCTTTCTGGGTATTCCGGTAGCAGGTGCAACATTGCCGGTAATGGCGTTCTTTTTGCTTGGTATTTATGGAAAAGTGATATGGATGTTTCTTGCATGTATTGTTTTGGGAATAGGGCATATTGGTATTCATTTGCAGCATCGTAATGAAATGAATTAAATATATTCATTTGAAATATAGAAGCAGAGATAAGATTATATGGGAAATAAGTCTTGTAAACTTAGTGTTTATAAGGCTTTTTCTTTTTGAAAAATTTAATAACAGCATTTCAACAACGGGCAAAAAAATATTTTTTATGAAAAAAAGTTGCATAAAAAATAATAAGTGATATAATGATATTATAATAAGCTTCATAAATTCGGAGGAAAGAATATGATTATAGAAGTCAGGGCAAAAAATGTTTTTTCATTCACAGAACAGATTGTATTATCCATGAAAGCGGATATGAGAAATAAGAAGTTTGCTACTAATGTGCATAGGGAAAATAATTTCAATGTTTTGAAGTCGGCAGGCATATATGGACCCAATAATGCAGGTAAGACCTGCTTAGTCAGATGTATTCGGGCCATTCGGAATGTCCTTTTAAATAAAGAAATAACAGCAATGCCAAATATATTTACAAATGATCCGGTATATGAGCTGGGAGTTACTTTTTTATCAGAAGGAAGAAAGTTTTCTTATGATTTTAAATACGATACTTTAAAGAAAGAATATTTATATGAAAAATTCTCGCAAATTTTAAAAGACCAATATGGAAATGAAAAGGAGGATATATGGCTTTTAAAGGATAACGAAAGACAGGAGTATAGTTGTATAGATGAAGAAATGCTGCCAATGATGTCATTGGTAGCGCAAAATAGTATTATGATTTATTTGATTGATACAACGAAGTTCAAAAAGCTTGCGGAAATAAAAGAAATAATGACAAATTTTGCTTCCAGAATAGATATTATTAATATGAATAATATTCCAATGAAAAAAACGATTGAGCTTATGAAAAATGAAAATGGCTTGCAGAAGAAAATAGTTTCCTTTATAAAGAATGCAGACTTATATATGGAAAATTTTGAATATGTGGATATGGACAACATTAAGCTGGATGTAATAAAAAATGGGGAAAAACCAGAGGAAAAGGTACTGGATATTCCTGATAAAATTATGGAACAAATTCGTCTGGTGTCTACTTACAAAGGAGTGCAGGTTCCAAGCCTGCTATTCGATTCTACCGGGACAAAAAAAATTGCGGCGCTTGCAAGTTACATTATGGAAGGAATTGAACAGGGCAGAATTTTGATAGTGGATGAATTGGACAGCAGTATTCACTTTAAGCTTATCAGAGCTATTGTGGCAATGTTTAATAATGAATTAAACAAGGAGGCACAATTAATATTTACAGTGCACGATATTAATTTAATGGATTGTAAAAGAATGTTTAGAAAAGAACAAATCTGGTTTGTTCATAAAGATAAAGAAGGAGTCTATGTTTATTCTTTAGCAGACTTTACTGCACAGGAAGGAATCAGGGACACGACGGATATTATGGAAAAGTATCGCAGGGGAGCATTAGGAGCATTGCCGGAACCCGATTTGATTCATTCTTTGCTTGACTTAAAGGGAAATAAGGAAGGGGGAAGTTTAAGTGAAACATAAGCTTCCTTCTATAAAATCACAGGTTAGGATATGTATTATATGCGAAGGTGATGAGGAATATGAATATTTGGAAAGCAGGGCAGCAGTTGTTAGTACTGGATGGAAAATCAGGAAATATCTTAGTGGTTTGGCTACTGTTACAAAAGAAAGCGAAAATAAAAATGCCTACCTTTGTACTTGGCCGTGTGAAGGTAGGCATTTGATCATACTGTGCGGCTAACCACTTTGAGGGCGGTTGCTTATTCCTATAACTACATTATAATATGATTCAGCGAAAGAGGCAAGATAAATTTTTTCCCGAAACTCAAATAAAAACCCTATGAAACCCTAAACCTCCTTCCTCTTAAAAATCCCCACTGTCACCCAATAAGACAAAATAAAAAGAAACAGGGAACAAATAATAATAATACTCCCCGATAAAATTAACTGGAATGTAGTCATGGAAGAATCTGAATCAAATAAAGTATTTAACAAATCAACAAGCTTTACAAAAATTCCGATGCCGCCAATCAGACTGATAATCAAAAACACCTGATTCTTTTCAGCGCTGCCTGAATAAGACAGTGGAAAGAAGAGGGAGACCGTAAACAGGCTTATTCCTATCCCTGCCACAAATATATAAAAAACATCTATATTTCTATCAAATGGAGAGCCGTGAAGCAAAATGGAAAGTGTGATTTCCATTCCTGCAAACAGCATACCTGCCAATAACCATATAAGGTGACTTAAAAAATAACTCCTGACAATTTCAGCTCTCTTTACAGGTGCCGTCAGCTTATATTTGTTCCAGTTTGAAGAACTTTCATTTCGCAGACATGCAATACCATTGATGGAAAATCCAATAATTCCCAGTAAGGCATACACAATTACCATAAAACTGTTTTTTTCCATCATAGTCACACAGATACCCAATAAAAGCATAAATATCAGAAAAACTTTTGCACCGGACAGTATTCCATAAAAATTATTTTTCAGAAGGCCTTTCATACCCGTTCTCCTTTCACCAAAAGAACCATGATTTCATCAACAGAAACAGAATCTATAACAATATCCTTATATTTTCGCTGCATTTTCTTTTTATCGGACACCAATACATCGGTTTGATAATCTCTCCTTCGGTATGCAAGAATATCAGCTTTATCCAATGCGCGAAACTGGCTTTCCTTACAGCGCATGACAGCATAATTGTACATGATATCATTTTTTGAAGCCGTCAGATACAGGCTTCCCTTGTAAATAAAGGTAATGTAATCCGCAACCTTTTCCAAATCACTGGTAATATGAGAGGAAAGCAGGATGGAATGTTTTTCGTCCTGTACGAAATCCAGCAATATATCCAGTATATCATCCCGCATAACAGGGTCTAATCCGCTGGTGGCTTCGTCTAAAATCAACAGCTGGGGATGGTGGGAGAGGGCTGCTGCAATGGCTAACTTCATGGTCATTCCTTTGGAATAGCTTTTTATCTTCTGTTTCCCGGATAAATGAAAATTTTCCAGATACTGTAAAAACAAATCATCGTCCCAGGATGAATACAATCCGGACATGATTTTTGCCAACTGTCCTGCAGTCAGATATCCGGGGAAATTGTCCCCGTCATAAACAACACCGATTTTTTCCCGTATGCCTGTATCTCCATCAGACATTTCTTTTCCAAACAGCCTGATGGTTCCGCTGTCTTTCAGAAGCGTATTGAGTATACAGCCAATGGTGGTTGTCTTGCCTGCGCCGTTTTCCCCTACAAAGCCCATAATCGCCCCATAGGGAAGGGAAAAGGATACCTTATCCAATAAAAATCCCGACTTGGGAAAGGATTTGGAAACCTGATTTAATTCCAGAATATGTTCCATGCTATTCCTCCTCTTCATAAAATAAAGTCAATAATTCCGTTAATTTGGCAAGTGAAATGTGACTTATGCGTCCGATTTGGGCAGCAGCCTGCAAATGCTCCTCTGCAATGCGCTGCTGTTCTTCCTGATAGAATTCTTTATTTCTGGCTGATACAAAGCTGCCCCGGCCAACCGTAGTCTCGATAAACCCGTCTCTTTGCAAATCCTCATAAGCCTTTTGGACTGTAATCACGCTTACATGAATGGATTTAGCCAAAGCCCGCATGGAGGGAATGGGCTCTCCTGCCTGCAGTTCACCGCTCATTATCATTGCCTTGAACTGTGACGTAATTTGTTCGTAAATTGGTTTGTTTGCATTGTTGCTGATAATGATTTCCATATCTCACCGCCATATCTGACAAATTGTACTTATTGTACAAGTACATTATAGCAGGTTATTAAATATAGTCAAGCGGAATATTTTATCTCCGATATTCCAATACTAAAAAAAACGCTGGAGGTACTTATGAAGATTACAGAAAAAAAGAAGCCTATTGATACTGTTCCAAAAGGGGTCTGGGAAAGCAGCAGACCGGTACAGGACAAAAAAGAGAAGAAAAGCAATGTCACGGCCCCTACTACAGACTGGCAGGGAAATGGTTATCCTGTAGGAAAACAAAATAAACAGGATATATAATATGCTAAAAAGAAAAAGGAACCTTGGAAAAACAGGGTTCTTTTTTACGTGCAGGCAGCTGTATTTGTATCAGATAAAAATTTACCGGATAAATTATAATTTTTTGGGAACCTTTTTCTTTGCCGGTTCCTCTAATAAATAGAAAGCTAAATAAATTGCATAGTAGTGTATAATGTATATATTTAGCAGGAAGTTGTTGCAACACTTCAAATTATATTTTTACACGATGACAGTTATATGCTTTATTCCTGCGGGCAATAAGGAAAGAAGACATGCATGGATGGCTGACGACGCTGAACATACGGGGAATGTTCATTCAGCAAAGACCGAAATAAAGTGTAGATGCTGCGAGTGTAAAAGACCGTGGCTGGCTGCGGAGCTTCTTATTTGTAAATTTACTGCTGGAGGAAGGGGATACGTCTTGAATAAAGAAACATTTGCCAGGCTGGTGATTGATTCTACGGACAGTCTGTACCGGGTGAGCAAGTCTATTTTAAGAAATGATTCTGACTGTGAGGATGCAGTGGGGGAAGCCATTACGATTGCATTTCAAAAGCTGGATTCCTTAAAAAAGGACGAATATGCCAAGACCTGGCTGACTCGGATACTGATACATGAGTGCTATCATATACTCAGACAGCAAAGCAGGATAACATTGGTCTCTGATGATAGTGAAGCTATTTGGAATTATGAGGGACACAGAGGAAACAAATGTTATATGGATGTTGAAAGCTATTCTGATTTATATGAGGCCATGGAGCAGTTAAAGGAAAATCAAAGGCTTGTAATCACTCTGTTTTACTATGAGGGATATTCAATCAAAGAAATTGCGGCAATTCTCAGGATAACACAGGGAACCGTGAAAAGCCGGCTGGGCAGAGCCAGAAACCAGCTAAAATCATTTTTAAAGGAGGAGGAGTCTTATGTATAATAAATGGAAGTTTCCGCAGACGCCGGATTCATTTACCAAAAAAGTGCTGCAGGCAGTCGGGGAAAATATGAAAGAAACTGTGGAAACTGCAGGCGATGAAAACCAGAAGAAAATAATAACTTATAATCAAAAGGAGGAAATGGAGTTGAGGGGATTGAGAGATACAGAAAAAAATATAGAACAGAAAGATAATCACGTGCGAAAAATGTATGGATGGCAGAAAAAAGCAGTGGCAGCTGCCCTTGCAGTGGCAGTGGTGGGAGTCGGAGGCTTTACCGTTCATGCAGTAGTGGATTCACTGGTAAAAGCCCGTATGGAGAGCATGTCCGAGGAAGAAAAGACAGAGCTTGTGGCTGAAGTGGATTCCCAAAGGGTAAATGCAGGCTCATCTTCCAGAGAGCTGACACAGGAAGAAAAGGAACGTGAAAGAGAACTGAGGATTGCTTATCAGTTAGAAGGAAGATTCCCGGAAGGAGAGCTTGTAAGAGTGGAGGATGAAAGTGAAGTGGATAAGGATACGCTTTGCTTTGATGCGGAAACGTCCTATTTTTATCTTCCGGAGAGAGCTCTGACTGATGAAGAACTCTTACAAATGATTGATTACAGGGAGAAGGCAAATTATGCATTAGGCGAACGGTACCAGGAAGAGTATGCAGACGAGATAGCCGTCCAAAAGGCAGAGGAAGAAGAAGCAAGACAGCAGGCTGAAGCAAATGGAGGAATTACACAGGAAGAGGCAGTGGCAAAAGCTCAGGAATGGCTGGATAAAGTGTATGGAAAAACAGCGGAGGACATGGAAGTGACATGCTATACGGATATCAATGGGCTCGGTACAAAGGAAGCACCCGCTTATGAGGTTCATTTTTCCTTTGCAGATGTAGATGAGTATAGATTTACCATGGACGCTGCAGATGGAAGCCTGATAGAGGTGGGATATACCGGTAAAGAATTACTTGCTGATGAAGTATCCGTATCTGATGGAGAGGCGAAAGCAGAGGAGTTAAGCCAGACAGCAGAGAAATATTTAAGAGATACATTTGGCATTTCGGGAGAGTGTAAGGAAGTATACTACGCATACAATACGGACGAGAACAATACGGTCTTATGTAATTTGATGGTTTTCCAATTTGTTATGGAAGATGGGCATGTTTATCCAATTGCTGTGGATTGCATGAACGGCATACTGGAATTATATAAAGTAAGTGATTATGAGTCATGGCAAAAGAATTGGGAGGCAGATAAAGAGCTTGCTGAAAAAGGTGTCTTAACTTATGAAATAGTGAAAAAGCAGTTAAGGTAGAAGGGGTTTTGAGATAGTAGATTTGTTGTAAATAATTTAAGCAATGTTGATAGTGCCATAGTTGAAAATAGCTATGGTACTATCTATATTGCGTTTGTTAATTGTGAAACACCGTGCAACTGCAATTGACGGATATTATTTTTTATAAGAGGAGAAGTGTTTTTATGAAGCGGGAGATATCTGATGAGGTAAGGAAAAGAAAGAACGGGAGTATAATTATTTTTGTGGGTGTATTTCTTTGCGCGATGGCGGCAGTGGCTGTTTTTTCAGCCTGCAATGCCGTAAAAAAATATGGCGACGTAGGACAAGAGGAAGTGGAAGAAGGGCTGGACAGAAGAGGAGACGTGTCAGATGAGCAGGCTGGCAGCAGGGAAGAAAAGACAGAAGCTTCATCTGGCAGCAAGGAAGAAAAAGAAGTAAAAGGGAATAAGAACAGCTATGAACGATATTTGGAAGTAACTGACCCGGAAAAGATATCAAAGGAACATTTAACAGAAGCCGGTTCTTCTTCCAGAAAGATGTCGGAAGAAGAACTGGCACGTTATGAGGATTTTTATGACAGATATGAAGAGGATGGGCTTGCTCCCAAAGAGGAAATGGAGATTGTCGACAGGATGGAAGACAGTGACAGGGAGGTGGAGTATCCCGTTTTTGAAATTTGGAACCAGAAATGTTTTCTGCCGGAGCGGACATTGACGGATGAGGATTTGTTACAGATAGTGGATTTTCAATATAAGCTGATGGCTGCTCAGACACAAAGAAATGAAGAGAAGGCGGAGGCTGCCTTCTCTTCGCCCCACAAAGTGGAAGAGGATGAAGCAATGGAAATAGCCGATTATGCCATAGAGAAAATGTTTGGGGTTGATACTTCATCCCTGGATAAGGAAATATTTTTTAACGGGGTGGCTTCTTATATAGTGTCTTTTGCCGAACAATCAGGAAGTACTGCGTATACTGTGATGATTGCTGTAGGGACGGGAAGGGTCGAATGGATTACTGACTATCTAAATGAGTATGGCGAAGAGAATGCAGTTGAAATCAATCAGGAATTGGAACAATTGATTTTGGTTAATTACAAGAAAGCAAAAAGGATTCTTGAGGATATTTTAGGCTCTGATATGGAAATGATAAGCAGCGGGTGTCAATATATGACTGATATGAGTGGAAAGGAGATACCTGAGGGGACAGCGAAAATCATACATTATTTTTTTCAATTGGAGGATGATATGGTGTATCATATGGATTTCTCCGTTAATAAAAACAGTTTTGACCAGTTGTCAGAAGAAGAAATGAAGAATACTGATTATCGGACAAGGGAGAAACTGGAAAAGGAAGGCGCTAAAAAGGACGGGGACAAATTTATTGCACCATTGACAGGAGCGGAAAAGGAAGCATGGGGGGATGACTTGCAATGGATAGTGGTGCCTATGGAGTAATAGTTTGTAAAGGATACCGATGCCTATGGAGTAAGAAGCTATAATGGATATTGATACCTATGGAGCAAGAACTTGGGGAACAGTATGCTGTTGCAATGCTATGAAGATAGTTGCAATGGCATACAGCAATGCCGCAGACATGGAAAAATACGGGAGGAGAAAGCTTTTATGAAGCAGGAAAATTGCCATAAGGCAAAGAAAAAAAGGAATCAGAGCATACTTCTTTTTGGGGTAATCTTTCTTTGTGCCATGCTGGCAGTGGCTGTTTTTTCAGCCTGCAATGCTGTAAAAAAATATGGAGGCGGAAAAGAGCAGGTGGAAGCAGAACTGGCAAACAGTCAGGAAGAAGCAGCAGAGGAGGCGGTAAACAGCCGGGCAGAAGCAGCAGAGGAGCCGGCAAACGACCAGGAAGAAGCAGCAGAGGAGCCGGCAAACAGCCGGAAAGAGACAGCAGGCAGCTCTGCTGACAGTCAGGAAAAAATGGCGGCAAAAGGGAATAAGAACAGTTATGAACGATATCTGGAAATCAGCGACCCCAGTAAGATGACGAAAGAACATATGATAGAAACGGTGTGTTATTCCAGAAAAATGTCAGGGGAAGAACGGGTGCGTTATCGGGATTTGCAGGATAGATATGAGGATGGGGAGCTGGCTCCCAAAGAGGAAATAGATATTGTCGACAAGATGGAGGCTACTGACAGAGAGGTGGAATATCCCGTTTTTGAAATCTGGAACCAGGAATATTTTTTGCCGGAACGGAAATTGACGGATGAGGATTTGCTGCGGATGATAGATTTTGAATATAAGTGGTCAGCTGCCCTGCTTCAGAGGAGTGAGGAGTTAAGTAAGTCTGCAAAGGCTTCTCCCCACAAGGTGGATGAGGATGAAGCAATGGAAATAGCAGGTTTGGCAGTAGAAAAAATGTTTGGACTGGCATCTTCATCCATGGATAAGGAAGTACAATATAACGGGGCAGGCTCCTATTATGTGTTCCTGAGTGAAAAACCGGAACGTACTGCGTATACTGTGATGATTGCCATGGGGACGGGAAGGATTGAATGGATTGGCACCAATGTCAAGGAAGATGAAGGGGAGAATGCAGTTGAAATCAATCAGGAGTTTGAACAATTATGCTCTGCTAACTACAAAAAGGCAAAAACGCTTCTTGAGAATATTTTAGGTTCTGATATAGAAATTGTAAGCGGCTGGTTCCAATATATGGCTGATGTAAATGGAAAAGAAATACCCAGAGAGGGACAAATCATACATTACTTTTTTCAGATAGAGGATGATATGTGTCATATGAAATATTCCATTGTTAAGGGCAATTTTGAACATCTGTCAGTGGATGAAAAGAAGGATTTCTTCTATCGGACTAAAGAGGAGCTGGAAAAGGAGAGCACTAAAAAGGATGGGGATAAATATTTTGTACCATTGACAGGAATGGACAAGGAAATATGGGGGGATAACTTACAGTGGATAAAAGGTATGAACGGCAAGGGATTGGCAGGGATATGGTAGATTTTATCATAGGTCTTGCTGTAACACTTAATTCCGAATATTTAGGAATACAATATTTGCTTTTGTGTGCGGACCCTAAATCGGTGGGTTTCTACAAAAAGCTGGGCTTCCAAAAAATAAGCAATATGGAGGCAATTCCGAGAGAATTGTGGAATCAGCCATGTGTACCCATGAGTATAAAGCTGTTTAAAGGATAAAAAGGGGGCTGTTGGAAATGATTAAAAGTAGTTATGAAGCAACGCTCCTTCTTTTATGGAAAGAAAAATCGGGAAAAACTTCGGTGTTTGAATGTTTTTTCTGATTTTTTGCGTGCAGCTTATTAAAGTTAAAAGAAGTAAGGTATCAGGACGCATACCATTAAGCCTTCACTTGGAATGATTACCATATGAGTGAAATATTAGATGATATGAGTTATAATATTATGCAAACGAAAAGGTGGTGTTTGTATGCCGAAAAAAGAATTATTGTTCCATTAGATGGAAAGTATTCATTTGATTTTGGTCAGAGTGGTCAGGCTAACCAATCGAACCAATCAGACCAATCGAACCAAATACAGTTATCCGAAGAACTTTTATTATTGAATTTGATAAAGAATATCCTGATATGACAAATCCGCTTTTAGCTGAGAACATCAAAAGGAGCCGTTGCTCCAGTAGATTATTCACCTACTTTTGCAACAGCCCCTTTTTTTAATGTCAACAGCCCTTTCATGCAGATTCTTTTTCAAACACATACCGGGCAATATAGATAAAAGGCGTGTCCAAAAGGCTGGTAACAATAAAAATCAAATAGCTGGAAACCGCAATGGAAATAAGAGTAGCCGTATCATGGGTTCCAAGGAAGGCTCCCCAGGTAAACAGAATTGTATTAAGCAGTTGGGAAATCAAAGTGGAGCCATTGTTCCTGAGCCACAAAAATTTCTTTTTATCACCGAATTTCCGGTTGGTAAATGCCCACCACTTATGATAAGCCCACACATCAAAAAGCTGGACGATTACGTACACTACAATGCCTACCAGCATTAGTCTTGGAGTATTGGAAAAGACGGCACGGATAGAGGGCATGGCAAAGTCATTTTCATTTGGTATGTATAAAAGCCATGACTGACTTATTATAATAAATGCAATGGAAGTGGCAATACCAAGCCATACGGCAGTCTGGGCTTTCTTTTTTCCATATAATTCACTGAGAATGTCCGTCACTAAAAAAGTAGAAGCAAATAAAATATTTCCCAAAGTCATTTCCATGCCAAAGGCAGTTACCACAATAAGCACTTCAATGTTGGCTGCAATGGTGGCAATTACAGTCCATAGATATAAGCCTTGTTCCTTAAAGAGCTTAAATAATACAATGACACCGGAAAAGGTAATCAATAAAGATACAATCAATAATATTTCGTTACGCATGTTCCACAACTCCTCCCACACCAAAAGCGGTGTTTTCCATTAAAATATCGATTCTTTTATTTTGCTCATATTTTGGATAGAGCTCCCTTTTGAAAGCCGCAATCACGTCCGGGTCCGGCTTTATTGGCTTTTTGTTTTCTTGCATGATGTTTACACATACCCTTTCAAAGTAAGCAAGACCTGTCCGGATGTCACGGTCCATGCTTTCTACAGTTTGTCCGGGAATGCCCTGCAAAAGACATATTTCATCAAAATAAGCGGCAATCTCTTCCGGCTCATCGGTATCGATGCCCTTGTCCAGATAGCTTTCCCGAAAGAGGGAATCAAAGGTTTCCACGCCGATTTTTATTTTCAATGTGATTCCTTTTTTCTGAAAGCGTGCGCGGAAGCCGGCAATTTCTTCCCGGTGCTGCCAGTGGCATTCAAAATGCACTTCATGAATCCCGTGTTTTTGACATACCTCTTCAATCAGGGCAAGAGTAGCCTCGTCCAGGTCCACAAAGCTGCCGGAATTGATTACCTCCAGCTTGTGATGAATACCGGTAATCTTTAAAAGCTGTTCCCGGTTCAGTTCAAAATTGGCAGCTTCATCCGGAGATGAGTCCAGATGATAATCGCAAAAACGGCAGCGCCGCCAGGCGCAGCCCTTTCCCCGAAGCATAACAATTTCCCTTGGATTTTTTTCTTCAATAACAGAATAGCGGTTTGGATGAAAGTCAATTTCCATTTTCATACGTTCCTTTCCGGGATTTTCAAGAATCAGATACAGTTGCCGAAATGCTGTATTAGAAAATAAAAAAGGACACGTTTTCACGTGTCCATCTTCTTGCAAAAGAAACAGCCTTTGCACCTTTTGGCGCAAAGTTTTCTTGAAATCCCTAGTTTTGTTTAGAGACAGGATGGTCACGAACTGTCTTATGTATTTGTAAAGCATTGGCTATTATAGCACAGGAAGAAAAGATAGACAAGAGGGAATTTGGGAGGGAGTAACAGTTCAGCCGTTACTTTGTTACTTTTCACGGGTCAGGAATGCGCATAAACTGCGCATTCCGTGAGAACATGATTCAGGAGTGAGGGGCGATTTTTGTGAAGCAAAACTTTGAATATCGCCCGAATCGTTGCTATGAACGGCTTCCGGGCCGTGAATAGTAACGAAGGTCCCGTGTTTTTGCCTGGATAGCGGTTTCTGTTGTTTTTTTGTTGGGTTTTTCGTGTTATAATCTGCTGGAAGAAAGCAGCCGCCCATTTCCCGTTTGCCGGGCTTCAAAGCAGGCAGGAGGGGAGGCTGGATGTTTTACAATTGCCTGCTATGCTTCAAAAAACAACAGGAGGCGCGCCTATGAGCCAATATAAAATCTTGTTAGTAGATGATGACAAGGACTTACTGAAAATGCTAAAGCTGTACTTTGATAAAAAAGGCTATCTGGTCTATCAGGCGGAAAACGGACTGGAAGCCTTAAGGAAAATTGAAACAGAACCGGACATCATCCTGCTGGATATCAATATGCCCGGGCTGGATGGGCTTTCGGTATGTAAGCTTATCAGGAATAAGGTTAGCTGTCCCATTCTTTTTTTAACGGCGAAAATTGAGGAACAGGACCGGGTGAAAGGATTGCTTTCCGGCGGGGACGACTATATTGTAAAGCCTTTCAGCTTAAAAGAGCTGGAAGCAAGACTTATAGCCCATTTAAAAAGAGAAGAGCGTCACGGGCAAAAAGCAAAAATACGTTTTTTCGGAGAGCTTGGCATCGACTTTGCGGGAAGGACTGTCACATGGGGAGAAGAGGAAATTGAATTTACGAAAATGGAATATGAGATTATCGAATTTCTGGCGGGAAATGCTGGGTATGTTTACGATAAGGAAACTATTTATGACAGAGTATGCGCATATGAAGGGGATGGGGACAGCAGGGTGGTGACGGAGCTGATACGGCGCATAAGGAAGAAGCTTTCCGGATATTCAGACAGGGAATGGATAGAAACGGTATGGGGGTGCGGCTATAAATGGAACAAATAAGAAATCTTACCCTGAAAAAAACCATGGCTCTTTATTTGTGCGTTGCTTTAATTGCCAGTTTTTTCCTTTCCACAGGGCTTACATGTCTTGCGGAAAAAATTCAAAAGAGAATATGGAGCCGTTATACCGATGAGGAGGAGGTTTGGGAGCAGATAGAAATGGAAAGGAGGATTCCCGGACTAAGAGTGGAGGCAGGACGGATAAGCAGTGAGGAAATGACTGACATGGATAATATAATAGTGGAGAGCTGCGATTTTATCATTACATGGAATGTGCTGCTTATTTCCGTGGCAGCCTGCGTCATGGCAATGTTTTTGTTTTACCAAAATAAGTTAAGGCTTCCTTTAAAAATTCTTACGGAAAGCTCGGAAAAAATTAGGGAAAATACATTGGATTTTGCCATAGAGTATGACAATCAGGACGAAATGGGACAGGTATGCCGTTCATTTGAAAAAATGAGAGTCCAGCTGTTGGAAAATAACAAAAAAATGTGGCAGATGATAGAAAATGAAAAGAATTTAAGAGCCGCTATTGCCCATGACATGCGGGCGCCTTTAACCGTTATGAAGGGATATCAGGAAATGCTTTCAGATATTGCAGCAGAAAAAGAACCTGACAGGGAAAGCCTTCAGGAAATGCTGAAAGAGGAAAGGAAGCAGATGGAGAGGCTGCAGGACTTTTTAAATATCACTCAGGCAATGTGCAGACTGGAGGAAAGAAAGCCTGAAAAGCAAGCGGTATCCTATAAAGCGCTGAAAAAGAAACTGCTTTTTACAGTCAGAACACTATGTAAGGAAAAGGGCATTCAATGGAAGTTTTGGGAAAGGGCAGAGGTAAATGAACTGTACGGGGATGCTTCCATTATGTTGGAGGTATTGGAAAATCTTCTTACAAACAGTATCCGGTATGCCAGAGAGGAAATAGAGATTGCATTATACACGGAACAGTCCTTTCTGGTGATAGAGGTGTCAGATGACGGGGAAGGTTTTTCAGAAGCTTTTGAAACCCTTACAAAGTCCTATTATCATGGGGAGGATGAGGATTCTTCCATACATTTCGGACTGGGCCTTTATTTGTGCAGGCTTTTCTGTGAGGCACATGGGGGAAAATTAAGTCTTGGCAACAGGGAAACGAAAGGCGCATATGCCAGGGCGTATTTTTTTATTAAATAATCGAATAGTCAGACTGTTTATTGCCGGTTGTGATTTCATTGTTTTTCTTTTGCTACCATATGGGAGTAAAGGAAAAACAATTTTTTTTGGAAAGGAGGCAGATTATGTGGAGCATAGTAAAGAGAGAATGCAGAAATTATCTGAAAAACCCTGTTTTTTATATAGGAGCCGTTCTTGTATTTATTGGGGTATATATGCAGTTGAAACCTTATTTACAGCTACACTACTTTGCAGATGAAAAGGAGCTTGAAAAAGCAGAGGAACAATTTGGAAATGAGGGGGTGGAAGGAGGGTATATTCCCTGTAAAAGTCAGAGAGACCGGTATGGCGCCGCCTTAAAGCAGATAGAAAAAGACCTGCAGACCCCGGGCTTTGGAATGAGCAGTAAAGAGGCGGAGAAGGTGACTGCCTCTATGGAGCATATGTCGGAAGAGGAAGCCGCAGCTTATCTGGAAAAAAATTATTCTTTCATTATTGGCAAAGCGTATTTTGCTCATTTTGATTTGAAAAAAGGAACTTTGGAGGAAGTAAATGACTATATAAAGGAAAGAATGGAGGAAGCTCCTTATACCCACTATTTTGCAGAGAAATATGCAGACTTCTTCGGGCTTTTCATGGTGTTTTACAGCATTATCCTTCTGGCATTTCTCTTCTTTGAGGATATGAAGAAAAATACCTATGAGCTGCTTCATACAAAACCGGTAAGTGCGTTTGAGTATGTGCTTGGAAAGCTGGGGGGAGGCATGGCGGCCATGCTGGCAGTCACCTTTGTCATAACCGCCGTATTCTGGCAGATGAGCCTGCAGTTGGGAAGACAGGCGGGATTTCCGATAAATCCCCTTGATATATGGAAGGCGGTATGTTTGTATAATCTTCCCAATCTTTTGTTAATCGTATGTGTATATGGGGGAGTTTCACTGGCTTTTAAAAGTCCGCTTCCGGCTGTTCCGGCATTGATATTGTATACAATCTACTCCAATATGGGAAGACGGAATGAGGAAGGGGTTTTCGGGTATTATGGAAGACCCCTTGCCATTATGGTTCGTTTTCCGGGAAGCTTTTTAGAAATAGAGCCTCCGCCCATGGCAGCGGCAAACCAGGCGGCAATGCTTTTGTTTTCTGTCATATTGGCAGGAGCGTGCATTTTCTTGTGGAAGAGGAGGAGAGTCTGGTGAAATATAATGTGAAAATAGGGATTCCTTTTTACAAGGCTGTATATTCCATTTTATTCGTAATTGTTCTGGCACTTGTAAGAGGCATTACTTATGTAGAGGAAATCGGCGTGGCAATGGATGCAAACATAGCGCTGTTAGCTTTGGTATTTTGCGCAGACGGCTATTATCAGGAGTTTTCCGAAGGCAGATGGGAAGTATTCAGCCTGTGCCCTTCAAAAAGAAAATGGCGGACTTTGCTGCAGCGGTTTTTTCTTCAGGTAATCTGGATACTTATAGTGGCAATGGCAGGCTATTTTGTTTTTTACTGGCAAAGGCCGGGAAATCTTGGAGATTCAGATTGGCTTTTGTGGCTTCAGTTTGGCATTGTGGCAGCAGGAAGCATATTCTTTTTCGGAAGCCTGTCCTTTACGCTGGTGAATTTATTTCATAATCTGTGGGCTGGACTTGGCATTTCGGTGATTATCTGGAGCCTTTTAAATTCCACCACAGGGCAGAAGCTTCCGGAGGCGCTTTATGTGTTTGCCTATGGCAAAAAGGGAGTGGGTATGATGGGTGAAGGCTTTAACTGGACTTGGATTTTGGGAAAAATCAGTGCAATGGCTTTTGGAAGTCTTTTGCTGTTTTTCGGGAAAAAGAAAGTGAAAGAGACGTTATGGACTCCCAGATAGAAAATAAGCTGCAGGCAGCATGCTGACAATGGGAAGTAATCAAAAGCGCAATTTAATGGTAATGTCTTTAGAAGCTGGACAAATAAGGTAATAAATGGATATAAGATAGCAAATGGATGATTAGGATAATAAATGGATAGTCAATGTATTGATCGGATAGTTAAGATGAAAAACGGATAATCAAAATAAGAAATAGATAATTAAGATATCAAATTAGAAGTGTACAGCAGATTAGAAGCGTGCAATGGAACAATTATGAAGTTATAAGCTGATAATCAACAAAAAACAGAAAGCAGGGTGAAAAATTTGGCATTGAAAGGAAAAGATATTACGGTAACATTCAAAAATGGAACGAGGGCGGTGGATCATGTAAGCTTTCAGATGGATAAGGGTATTTATGGGCTGCTTGGAGAAAACGGAGCCGGAAAAACCACACTGATGAGAGTACTTACCACTATTTTAAAGCCTCAGGAAGGGGCGGTATTTTTGGATGATGTGGAATATAAAGAGGAGAGCTATGAAAAGCTTCGGAGGAAAATAGGATATCTGCCCCAGGAGCTGGGGCTTTATCCGAATCTGACAGTTAAAGAGACCTTGGAATATATGGGCAGTCTTGCAGGCATGTCAAAGGCCGGGTGCAGGGAAAGGATCGAGTATTATCTGGAAAAGACCAGTCTCAGCCAGCATCAGAACAAAAAGAACAGGCAGCTTTCCGGCGGGATGAAAAGGAGGGTAGGGCTCATTCAGGCGCTTTTACATGAGCCCCAGATGCTTGTAATCGACGAGCCTACTACCGGGCTGGACCCGGAAGAGAGAATACGGATACGAAATCTGCTAGTGGATTTTTCCAGGGAAAGAATCGTGCTGTTTTCCACTCATGTGGTAGAGGATTTGGCGGCAACCTGTAATCAGCTTGCCATTATGAAGAAGGGAAGTCTGGTTTATAAAGGGGAAATGAAAAAGCTTATGGAAAAGGTAAAAGGCCATGTATGGCTGTGCGAAGGGCTTAAGGAGGAAGAGGCAGGATGGGTGATGAAGGAATATCGAATTTCTTCCAGAATTTATACGGAAAAGGGGCTGCAGCTCAGGATTGTCAGCGAGAAAAAGCCGGAGACAGCCTGCAGCCCGGTTGAGGCGGGATTGGAGGATGCATATATGTATATGACTCAATAGCAGTTGTATTTGTTGAACTGTTACAGATAAATGACTTGACAGGTAAAATGAGGCATGGCACTATAGTGATGAATAAAATAGTATTTTAAATGACAGAGGGAAACGGTATTGATTATCAGAAGCTATGAACCATCCGATTGTGAATATTTGGCAGAGCTGTTTTACCAGACTGTCCATACTGTAAATGCCAAAGATTATACCGATGAGCAGTTAGATGCATGGGCAGATGGCAGCGTGGATTTCAAACAATGGAACAGAACTTTTCAGGAGCATTTTTCTGTAGTTGCCGTTATGGATGATGGAATCGTCGGCTTTGGTGACATAGACACAAAAGGATATCTGGACAGACTGTATGTTCACAAGGATTATCAAAGCAGAGGGGTTGCCACGGCTATCTGTAGGGAGCTGGAAAAAGCGGTAGAGGCGGATAAGATAACGGTGCATGCTTCCATAACGGCAAAACCGTTTTTTCTGTCCAGAGGATATAAAGTCGTGAAAGAACAGCAGGTTTGCAGAAAGGGAATTTTTCTGACAAATTTCCTTATGGAAAAAGATGTGCTTTAGCATGGTGTAACAGTTCAGCCAATAGATTTTCCCGCAGACCGCTACAAGAGGCTTCCGTTAGAATATGTTTCTGCGCCGTCATGCTCTCGCTTTGATAAAAACGTAGCAGTGCTAAGTTCGTAAATATCTCGTTAAAGGCAGTTGTTTATAAAACAGTACTAATAAACAAACTGATAATGGATAGTTGTCATGCAGGTTGCAAAGCAAAATGGGTATATCTCTAATAGCGATATATCCGTTTTACTTTTTATAATAGTTTTTATCTTGAAATATAGGAAAATATAGAGTTTTATGATAAAATAATAAGCATAAATTTGCAAGCAATATTGCTAAAAGGTAGATATTATATATGGGAACGATAAAAGTATTATTAGTAGGAGTATGTGAATATTTAACAGTTAAATGTCCTTCTTTGCCTATGTGCAAAAATGATTTGTTTGCAATGAGGACGGCTCTTGTTAATGGATTAAATATAAACCCAAACAATATACATTTATGTGGTGAGACAGGTATTGTAACAAAGAATGAGCTTATTACGTCAATATGCACTGTACTTAAAGATATATCAGAAAATGATACATTTATTTTTTACTTCTTTGGTCATGGTGGAAAAAATTGTTTAGTATTGAGTGATAGTTTAATTGAGCTACAAGACTTGCTTGATACAATAGGGCAAATAGAAACTAAAAATAAAATTGCAATTATAGATAGCTGCCATTCGGGCGGTTTTTCACTTGAGAGTATTCCGGCAATTGACATTGATGAAACGGTTGAGCATTTTGCCGGACGTGGTTTTGCTGTCTTGGCTTCTTGTGGAGCTGAGCAATATTCTGGCTTTAATGAAGATAAGAAAATTAGTTTATATACAAGTTTTGTGTGTGACGCATTCACTGCGCGTTTTTTGATTAGAAAAGGAAAGAAATCTTTGGAAACAATAAATGAAGCAATATTCCGCTTTGCAGAAGTTTCAAATAGAAAAAAGGGATGTAACTTTCAGCAACCAATATTTCGCTCAAGTATAGGCGGAACTATATTTTTTGATGTTGAAGAATACAATCCATACAAAATTGCAAAAATATATGAAGAAACGGACAATTATATTATTTACAATGTTGAACCAGCACACCATGCTGAGGAAAAAAGGCTATTTGTTAAGGTGATTCTACGTTTTCCAAGTTCAATGGAACAGATTGCAGAAATTGCGACAGGGATAAAGAACAAGGTGCTTTATTATGAGGTACACCAGAATGAAATTGCAGAAGCACGCCACAAAGGTCATGCGGCTAATATCGTGTGTTGCTATTTTGGTTATGACGAGGATGATATGGTAGACTGTAATTATTTTTGCTATACTACATGGGTTGATGATTTACAAGACAAAGATTGTTGGTATCGCACATCAAAAAATATTATTGTTATAAAGGGCGTTCATATTAATGTGAATGGCTCATATGAGTTAATAAAGAATTTAAGAGATAATAATTTGGATAAGGATGAATTAATTCAAATCACAAGGGAATATACTGCAAATATTATATCAGTAGCAGAACAATATATTAAAATATTTAGAGAATATCTCAATAATACTATAACCGAAGAAGAATTGATAAATAGCGTTGTTCCTCTTAATATTGAAATCTCAAAATGGTTTTTTAAACAAAGCGATTTACCAAAATCTCCAAATGAGCTGCATGATTGGGCACATATACATAAAAAACTTTCCTGCACTATACATGATTTTTCCCTATTTTACGATAAGAAAAATTTAAAGACATGGAAAAGTGAAAACCGCAAATGGTTATTAAAAAACGCAATCAAGAGATATGAAATGGAATTAGAAGAATTGAAAATCGCAGATAAACTAATTTAAGATACTATATAATATAAGAGAAATTGTTACAGGGAGGTTTTTCAATGGAGCGGTGCCCATGGTGTCTGTGCAATGAAAAAATGATAAAATACCATGATGAAGAATGGGGAGTCCCCCTGCATGAGGATAAGAAACAATTTGAGTTTTTAATGATGGAAGTAATGCAGTGCGGTCTGAACTGGAATATGATGATTCAGAAAAGAGACATATTTCGACAATGCTTTGATGGATTTGACTATGAGAAAGTGGCAGCATATACACAGGAAAATGTCCAGAAAATCATGGAGACAAAAGGGATGATCCGGTCACAAAGAAAGATTGAGGCAGTCATCCATAATGCGAGGTGCTTTTTGAAGGTAAGGGAGGAATTTGGTACGTTCAGCACCTATTTATGGGGATTTTCAGAGGAAAAAACGATTGTATACAAGGAACACCAGAAAAGCGGGCTTCCCGCAAAAAATGACCTGTCAGATATTATCAGCAGGGACTTAAAAAAGAGGGGATTCAAATACTTAGGTTCCGTAACCGTATATTCCCACTTACAAGCCTGTGGAATCATTAACGACCATCAGGAGAACTGCTTCCGGTACAAAGAAGTGATGAAAGACAGCCTGGTAGAATGTAAGTGAAAAATACTGTCTTGTATCACGGAGTAGTTCTCTTTTTTGGTTAGAATGGAAAGATTCACATAAAATTTAACCTATAGGGTCAAGTTGTTATGCAAAAAATGAAATAATAAAAATGAGAAAATTTTAAGTACAGGATAGTGGTGGAGGAATAATGCTAAAAGAAAAGTTACTTGAAAAGTCAAAAGAAGCATTTATTTTAGCTATAGAAATATATAATAAACCAACAATAAAATACCGTGTAGAGGCTTTCAGCTTTTTTATATGCAATGCATGGGAATTGATGTTAAAGGCATATATGATTTGTAAGTTTGGAGAAAATAGTATATATTATGCTGATAATCCGAATAGGACAATTACGTTAGAAAAATGTTTACAGAAAATTATCACAAATGAAAAAGCTCCCATTCGCAAGAATCTTTCAAAGATTATAGAACTTCGGAATACAAGTACGCATTTTATTACTGAGGAGTATGAAATGGTGTATATCCCGCTGTTTCAGGCATGTGTGCTTAACTTTGTAGAAAAGATGCAGGAATATCATGAAGTAGATATGACAGAAATTATTCCACAAAATTTCCTTACACTTTCGGTAAATATGAAAGCATTAGATGAGAATGTCATTAGAGCAAAGTATCCAGAAGAGATTGCTATGAAATTGTTAGAAAGCCATGCACAATTAGAGCCAATGATTGCCGAAAACAACCAATCATTTGCAATTAAGCTGGAACATTTGCATTATATTACAAAAGATAAAAATAAAGCCACATCATATGTCTATGTTGATAAAAATGCAGATACGGGTATCAAAATAGTAAAAGAGTTGAAGGACCCTAATAATACGCATAAATATACTATGAAGACAGCTATCAAAGAGATAAACAGAAGGCTGCAAAGTGAGGGAATAGACTTTAAAATTAATCAGTACATCTTTGATTTATTTAATAAAAAGTACGGGATTAAGGATAATGAAAAGTTTTGTTACATTCATAAACAATATGCACAGCCCTCATATACATATTCCATGTCTGCTATTGAATTGATTGTTGGAGAAATTAAAAATGATTCAGAAAATATTATTGCGAATTTAAAGAAATCCAAAAAATAAGCTAACCCCAGGGGCAAAGGAATTCTTGGTTTACACCTACTCTCATTCGAGAACCCAGCCTTTATCCTTCACGAGTTAACTTATTTGTATTATAGCATATGTAGTAAAAATGTCAAATATTCATTTGGAAATATTCTTCCTAGACGATACCACCCCAATAATGCTAATATAATCCTATAAGAACAATTACGATAACAAGGAGAACAGCATGAACGATAAAAGCATTATGGAATACGAAACAGTAGAATTAGACGACGAAAACAACGCCTTGAAGATTTTAGACCAGACAAAGCTTCCGGGCAAAGCAGAAATTATATCCTTAAAAACAGGAGAAGAAATCTGGAATGCAATTTATCTGCTAAAGGTCCGGGGAGCGCCGGCTATCGGCGTTGCCGCAGCTTTTGGCATTTATCTGCTTGCAAAGCAGGCGGACACAGAGGATTATGAAGCTTTTTATAAGGAATTCTGCCGTCAGAAAGAATATCTGAATTCGGCAAGGCCTACGGCAGTAAACTTATCCTGGGCATTAAACAGGATGGAGCAGGTTTGTGCGGCAAATGCCCAAAAGCCTGTTGCGCAGATTAAGGAGGCATTAAAGAAGGAAGCCGTTGCCATGAAGGAAGAGGATATCCGTGTCTGTAAAGCTATTGGAGAATACGGGCTGACTCTGGTAAAAGAAGGGGACGGCATTCTTACCCACTGCAATGCGGGACAGCTTGCCACCTGCAAATACGGAACTGCTACGGCGCCTATCTATCTGGGACAGGAGAGGGGATATCATTTTCGTGTTTTTGCAGACGAGACAAGGCCGCTTTTGCAGGGGGCAAGGCTGACCGCTTATGAGCTGTCTGCTTCCGGAGTGGATGTGACCCTGATTTGCGATAATATGTCCGGCGCAGTTATGAGAAACGGATGGGTAAATGCGGTATTCGTAGGCTGTGACCGGGTGGCGGCAAACGGCGATACTGCCAATAAAATAGGAACTTCCGTGGTGGCGGCTGTGGCGGCGCGTTATCATGTGCCTGTTTATGTCTGTGCGCCTACCTCCACAATTGATATGGAAACGCTTACGGGGGCGGAAATTACAATTGAGCAGCGCCCGCCCCATGAGGTGACGGAAATGTGGTATGAAAAGCCCATGGCGCCGGAGGGGGTCAAGGTGTATAATCCGGCATTTGATGTGACCGACCATGACCTGATTGCAGGCATCGTTACGGAATATGGGATTGCCAGGGCGCCTTATACGGAATCGCTGAAAGAGATTTTCCGTAAGAAGCAGGAGGCAGGGAAGCCTTCTTGTATGTAGCATATGGAAATGGGGATTTGACCCGGTAGCAGTAGATGAATTGGAGCCCATCTTCTTGTATGCCGCATATAGAAATGGGATAACAAAATAAGGTATAGCAGAAGAAAGGATAAACCGGCATGGAGTATATGACAGAGAAACAGGCAAAAAAAGCAATTATTGATATTGGACAGCGCATGTATGTGCGGGGGTTTGTTGCTGCTAACGACGGAAATATTTCCGTTCGGACGGGGGAGAAGGAAATATGGGCTACTCCTACTGGAGTTTCAAAGGGCTTCATGAAGAAAAAAATGCTTGTAAAGGTGGATTTGGAGGGAAATGTGCTGGAAGGCAGCAATCAGCCATCTTCCGAAATGAAAATGCATTTGCGGGCATATCAGGAAAATCCGGATATTTTGTCGGTATGCCATGCCCACCCGCCTATTTGTACCTGCTTTGCCGTTGCGGGAATCCCCCTTGATGTGCCGGTGTTAGCAGAGGCTGTCATTACTCTGGGGGATGTGCCCATAGCGCCGTATGCAGAGCTTGGCAGCAGAGAGGTGCCGGAGGTGATTGCCCCTTATCTTCATACTCATAATGGGATTCTTCTTGCAAACCACGGAGCAGTCACATGGGGAAAGGATGCGTATACGGCTTATTACCGGCTGGAATCCATGGAGTATTATGCCAATATACTGCTGATTACAGATAAACTTCTGGGAAAGCAGAACCTTTTGTCGGAGGGACAGGTGAAAGCACTACTTGCCATGCGGGGAAAATTTGGCATAAAGCAGGGCGGCATGCCGGGACATGGACCGTCAGAAGCGGATGGAAGCCGGGGATAACAGCCAGAAAAGAAATTTCGGAGGTTCATCAATGGAATATACAAATCACTATAATTCGCCCCTTGGAGGGATTACCCTTGCCAGCGACGGGGAAGCCCTGACAGGCTTGTGGTTTGACGGACAGAAATATTTTGGCGCCACATTAACAGGAGAGCGGGAGGAAAAGGAGCTTTCGGTCTTCCAACAGGTAAAGCAATGGCTGGATATTTATTTTACCGGAAAAGCCCCGGGCTTTATTCCCCCATTGCTTATGAAAACAACGCCTTTTCGGAAAGCTGTATGGAAAGTCATGCTTGAAATCCCTTTTGGAGAGACAATGACTTACGGAGAAATTGCCGGGAAAGTTGCAAAGGAAAAAGGGCTTTCAAGGATGTCTGCCCGGGCAGTGGGAGGAGCAGTGGGACACAATGCCATTTCCCTGATAATACCATGTCACAGGGTGGTTGGAGCGAATGGAAACCTGACAGGCTATGCGGGAGGCATTGAGAAAAAGGTGCGGCTTCTTGCCATGGAAAAAGCAGGAGAGTGGTAAAATGTCTAAAACCTTAACAGAAGAATTGATTTATGAAATATTGTCAGTGGTGGAAGAAATACCGGAAGGAAAGGTTGCTTCTTATGGGCAGATAGCAAGGCTGATTGGCAGGGATAAAAATGCAAGGCTTGTGGGAAAGGTCCTTGCCATGGCGGAATATTATGGGGACTATCCCTGTCACCGTGTGGTGAATCATGCAGGACGGCTGGCACCTCACTTTTATGAGCAAAGAGCATTGCTGCTTGAGGAAGACGTGGAATGGAAGGATACGAATCATGTGGATATGAAAAAATGCAGATGGGAGTGTTAGCAAAATGGTGATTCAAAAAGCAGTCAGGGAAGAAGCTGGAATAGTTGCAGACCTGGCAATACACATGTGGGACACACATACTTTGGAAGAGTTGACCCAGGAATTTTTTGAGTACATGAATAAGAGCAACACAGTTATTTTTCTTTCCATATGGGAGGGGCGGGCAGTTGGATTTGCACAATGCGGATTGCGGCATGATTATGTAGAAGGCACATCCGGTTCTCCAGTGGGCTATCAGGAGGGCATTTTTGTATTGGAGGAATATAGAAAAAAGGGGATTGCAAAAAAATTGTAATTTTTCTATTTATCTTATCTATAAAAATGGCGGCCAAATATGACCGCCAAAAAAATCAAAACTTCCATACACTGCCTGACAAGCCTATTCGTCCTGTTTAATTAAGCATATCATCTTATCAGCCATATCATTAATGGATATAAATTGTTCATTTCCATTTCATCTTTTTTAGTATTAATCAGGAATTTGTTAATTAACCAGGTTAATAATACGAGTGTTGATAGTGACAATACCACACAAACAACCCTGTCAAACATGTTAACCGGGAAATTAACAGCTTTTGCAGGCAAATGCACTTTTCCATACAGAAATCATGAGGCAATAACGGAATCGCCAATTTCAAAGGATGTAACTGCAACCATTTTATAATCCAAAAAGAAAGAAGCTAATACCACAAAGAAAAATGCAAATCCCTAAAAGTCAGTAGCGGGAATCATATATACGATAAAATTAAACTGTATAAACATAATAAGTACAAGGAATATTTTTCCTGCAAGTAATTTATGCTTAAGAACGTATCATCCTTAATTCCTGTTTTAATAAAAAATATGTCTGCTGCCAGAAAAATCAGGCAGGTGATATCAAAGATAATAAGTGCAAACCAGTCCGGCACATTCACGGCACCCGGAACAAACAGCAGAACAAGTATGTAGACCTTGTTCATATATTCATCCAAAGCTGATAAATATTTTGGGGGTTTCGCAGTGTTGTTTTTCATAAGTAGCCGCTCTTTCTAAAACTCGTATAGTTGTACAATTATGGAATAACCTGCTCCGACTGTACAGATAATCAATTTTGTTCCCTTTTTAGAATATATATCCCACAAGCGGTTCAAACAAAGAATAGGGCAGGTATTGCCTGTGTAACCATATTCTTTTCCAACAAAATAATACTTATTATCCGCTTCTGAAATGCCAAGCAGCCTGAGAGTTTCCATATTATATGCGTCGCTTAGCTGAGAAAATATGTAATAATCTATGTCTTTTGCGGCAAGAGAATTTTTATCTAATATTTGCGTGATTGCTTTTGTCCACTGTTTAGGTATGAAATCCATGGGAAACGGGTTCCATTCCAACCGCTTTTCGTTAGGCAGAATTGACTGTAAGGGAACTTTGGACATACCGCATTTAGGATATTTTATATAATCATGGTAGCTTGCATCAACGGAAACTATTGTATCAATAAATCCTTTTTTCACTGGATTTTCATCCATCCTTAACGCAACACATGCTGCGGCATCCGCAAAAGTCGCATAGACAACCGTATCTGACCACAATGCTATAGGAGTCACGCAAAAACAGCCGATAACCAGGGCTTTTGAGATGTTTGAGGCCTGCATATATTTAGTTACCACATCAAGACCTTGTACCATACCGGTACAATTACTGTTCAAATCAAATGCTACTTTGATGTTTTTTAATTTTTCACCATATACTCCGGTAATCTTCATTGCATTGGAAGGAAATAAATATTCAGGAGTATCGGTACACACTACTAACATTTCATATTCGTCAAGTACAAGATTGTTTTTTAACATACAATCATTTATGGCTTCCAGACACATAGTAATTGTATTTTCATCTTTGGAAATGAAATAACGCTTGCGCCTTCCTAAATGGTTCATAAGACTATGTGCGCTGAGTCCGCGTTTTTCAAAATGTTCATCTAATTGTTCATTGTAGACTTTATTGGCTGGAATATATACACCAGTTCCGTCAATCATAATATTTTTCATAAGAATAACCTCCGATTCTTGAATTTCCCAACAATCTAAGCTGTATCCTTATATAAAAATTTATTTTTATCCCCTGAATTGTATTTTGTGCTTTATATTCACTCCTTTGTATCAAAAAATACCTTTTCCATGGAATTTTGCAGGGTAGATTTGTTTGGTATTTTTTGTGATTTTTATGCGCATTTAATAGTATAATCATACCATTATTGTAAAATTTTGGCAATAGTTTATAAATATTCTTACATTTTTTGAGTTATTACAAAAAATCCGGGTTATGGTTTTAAACTATTGATAAAACATGAAAAAGTCATTATTTTGTCCCCGGGGCAATTGGTAAAAGTCTGGTTTAAAGAGCATACTTGTGATAAATTAATATAAAAAAGAGGATGGAATAAAAAGCTATTCAAATACAACAAAGATGTATCAGATATAGTATTCTTTCAAAAAATAATTTTATGCACACTTAATAAAAAAACTTTAAAAAGTATATTTACAAAGTAAAAAAAAGAAGTTAAAATATAAAAAAGCAATACCGAATCCAATAAGTGACAAAAACTACCGGGAAGAAGGCGAGAACCATGAAAGCAGATACCCTGCTTATGAAGGAAATCAATAAAAATAACGTAAGAAAACAGCTAAAGCTTTTGGGAAAGACAACTAAGCCGGAGCTTGCGGCCAGAACAGGACTCAGCGTGGTCACGGTAAACTCCCTGCTTGAAGAGCTGGTAAAGAACGGAGAAATAAAAAAAGGAGCAAGCATTCCCTCCAACGGAGGCCGTCCCTGTCTTCAGTATATTTTTAATGAAGATTACAAATACGCAGTAATGATATACGGCCATCAAAAGAATAATCAGAATCTCATACGGCTTTTAGTCATTAATTTGCTGGGACAGTGCGTAGAGCGGAAGGAAAAGTATTTTGCAAAGGTACAGATTGACAGCTTTGATTTATGGCTTTTGGAAATTTTTGAAAAATATGGGGAAAAGGCGGGACTGATTGCTTTTGGCTTACCGGGAGAAGAAGTGGACGGCACGATTACTGTCAATGATTATCCGGACATTGTGGGAAAGGAATTTATGCAGCATTATCAAAGCACATATAAAGTGCCGGTCATCTTTGAAAATGATATTAACGCAGTGGTTAGCGGATATTATTCCTATCGTATTTCAGCGGAGGCGGAGCACATAGTCGGTCTCTATTTTCCAAGAATTTATGCTCCCGGTGCAGGAACCATCATCCATGGGGAAATTTATAAGGGGGCAGGAAACTTTGCCGGAGAGATTTCCAGAATACCGGCTGCTTATCCATGGGAGGAGTTAGACTATGGGGACCCATATCAGGTAATCAAATCTGTCGGGCAGCTTCTTATCATATACAGCTGTGTGCTGGCGCCGGATTTTTTTGTGCTTTACGGAGATTTCTGGACGGAAGAAATCAAAAGCGGTTTAAAGGAAGCGCTAAAGGATTCTTTAAAGGGGCAGTTTGAGGCAAAGCTTGTTTTTTCAAAGGAACTGGAAAAGGATTTTGAACAGGGAATGATTACGATTGCCCTGGATGAGCTGGAAAAGCAGATTAGAAAAGAAGGAGGAGAAGAAGGATGCTTTTAACAGTTTTACTCATCATTATTTATCTGGCATTTATCAGTCTGGGGCTGCCGGACTCCCTTTTGGGGTCGGCATGGCCTTCCATTTATAAGGAAATGAATGTTCCCATTTCTTATGGGGGGATTATTTCCATGATTATTTCCGGCGGGACAATTGTTTCCAGTCTTTTTAGCAGTAAAATCATCAAAAAGCTGGGGACGGGATGGACAACGGGAATCAGTGTTCTTATGACGGCAGCTGCGCTTTTGGGTTTTTCCGTCAGCAGGGAGTACTGGATGCTTTGTGCCGTGGCAATTCCTTTGGGCTTAGGGGCAGGAAGCGTGGATGCTGCGCTAAATAACTTTGTGGCCCTTCATTATGAGGCAAGGCATATGAGCTGGCTCCATTGCTTTTGGGGAATCGGAGCCACTACGGGACCGGTGATTCTCTCTTTTTGTCTTAAGGATGGGGGGAACTGGCAGTCAGGCTATGGAGTTATCAGTCTGATTCAGTTTTGTCTGGTGGCATGTCTGCTGTGCTCCATTTTCCTTTGGAAAAAGGTAGAGGGAACAGAAAAAGGAACGGAAGGAAAAAAAGAACAGGAAAATGGGAATGAAAAAAAAGAAAATAAAATAGAAGAGAATGGAACGGAAGAAAAGGTAAATCCGGGCATTTTGGGAATGTTGAAGCTAAAAGGAGCAAAGCAGGCATTGGTGGGATTTTTCTGTTATTGCGCCATGGAAGGCACTGCAGGACTGTGGGGAAGCAGCTATCTGGTTATGGAAAAAGGAGTTTCTCCGGAACAGGCGGCAAAGTGGATTGCGCTGTTTTATTTTGGCATTACCTTTGGAAGATTTTTGTCCGGATTTCTTACCATAAAGTTATCTAACAGGCAGATGGTACGGCTGGGGCAGGGAGTGGCCGGTCTCGGGGTAGTGCTTTTGCTGGTTCCTTTTGGGCTTACAGTGCAGCTTTTGGGGCTTTTCTTCATAGGTCTGGGTTGTGCTCCCATTTATCCGTCCATGCTCCATGCCACGCCGGACAATTTCGGAAGCAGATATTCTCAGGGAATCATGGGCATTCAAATGGCATGTGCCTATGTGGGCACTACCTTTATGCCTCCTCTTCTTGGACTTTTGGCAAAGCATGTAAGCTATAAGCTGTTCCCTTTTTATCTGGGACTTATCCTGTTAGTCATGATAGCAGCAGTGGAAGGTCTTAACCGAAAAGTGGGGGCAAAGCATGGATAAAGGAAAGCTGAAGGAAGAGATTTCCCATGGAACGGTAAGTTTTCCTCTGGCTGTTTATCAGTGGAAGGAAAATAAAGAATTTGTGGTGAAACTCCACTGGCATGAGGAAACGGAGCTTATATATTTTAAAAAGGGAAGCTTTGTTGTGGACATTGATATGAAAAGGTATAACATCACAGGCCCTGCGTTTCTTCTGATTGACGGGGGAAGCATTCATTCTATTTTGGGAAAGAAGGGCTGTGTGGAAAGTGCGGTAGTGTTTGATTTGAAAATGCTGAGCTTTGAATATTTTGACGGAATTCAATATAAGATTATCCGGCCCCTGCTTGAGAGAAAAATACAGCTTACCCAGTTTATTTTTCAGGAGGACGCTGTCTTCTCAAGTCTGAAGGAACTTTATAAGAACATGATAAAGCAGGCGGAAAAAAGCAGTATCTCCTCCTATATTCTGGTAAAGTCTTATTTGTACCAGTTGATTGCCATTCTTTACGAGGAGGAAAGGCTTGTCCGAAAAAAGGAAGCAGGGGCTAACGACGGCTATCAGATTTCCAATGCCAAAAAGGTGCTGTCCTATATTCATGAGTCCTTTGGAAGCAAAATACGGACAAAGGATATGGCAGATTTGATAGGGATGAATCCCCAATACTTTTGCAGGTATTTTAAAAGGCTGATTGGAAAGACGCCTACAGAATATATCAACGAAGTGCGTATTGAAAGAGCTGCCGAATATTTAAAAGAGACGGATATGCGGATTTTAGACATTGCCTTAAGCTGCGGCTATGAAAATGCGGGCTATTTTATCAAGCGGTTTACGGAAGCAAAGCATATGACTCCATCTGCCTATCGAAAACAGGAAGCAGAAGAAATAAAGTCAAAATAGTGTAATTATTTATCATAATAAAGGAAGAAAACCTGTTTATATGTATTTATACTGTAAATACAAAAAACGAAAGGAGTTTCTTATGACAAAAAAATGGTGGCACAAAAAAGTAGCGTATCAGATTTATCCAAAGAGCTTTTATGATACAAACGGGGACGGAATCGGCGATATTCGGGGAATCATTGAAAAGCTGGATTATTTAAAGGAGCTTGGCATTGATATTATCTGGATATCCCCTGTTTATAAGTCTCCCTTTGTGGACCAGGGCTATGATATTTCCGATTATTACGAAATAGACCCAAAATTCGGCACTATGGAGGAGTTTGATGAGCTTCTCTTAGAAGCAAAAAAACGGGATATGGGAATCGTTATGGATTTGGTAATCAACCATTGTTCCAGTCAGCACGAATGGTTTCAAAAGGCATTGGCAGACCCGGAAGGAGAGTATGGGGACTATTTTTATTTCCGGAAGGGAAAGGATGGAAATCCCCCCAGCAATTACCGCTCTTATTTTGGCGGAAGCGCATGGGAGAAGGTAGAGGGAACAGAGCTTTACTATCTGCATTTTTTTGCAAAGGAACAGCCGGATTTGAACTGGAACAATCCAAAGATGAAGCAGGAATTGTTTCAGATGATTAACTGGTGGCTGGAAAAAGGATTGGCAGGTTTTCGGATTGATGCCATCATTAACATAAAGAAGGACCTGACTTTTCCTTCCTATGAGCCGGACGGTCCGGACGGATTAGTCAGGGCTACCAAAATGGTAGAAGAAATAGACGGGGTAGGAGAATTATTAGAGGAACTAAAAGAAGCTGCCTTTGAAAAACATCAGGCTTTTACCGTGGCGGAAGTATTTAATATGAAGGAAGAAGAATTAGAAGAATTTGTAGGGGAAAACGGCCATTTCTCCACTATGTTCGACTTCTCAGCCCATATGCTCACTTTTGGAGAGCATGGCTGGTATGATGCAAAAGAAGTAGAATTCGATGCATGGAGGGAAATTACCTTCCGGTCCCAAAAAAGGTGTGAGGGAATCGGGTTTTTAGCAAATATCATAGAAAATCACGACGAGCCAAGAGGGGTCAATACGTATCTGCCTTCCTATGCCCAAAATATAGACGGGTTTAAAATGCTGGCTACTGTCAATATTTTATTGAGAGGGATTCCGTTTATCTATCAGGGACAGGAAATCGGAATGCAGAACTGCAGAATGGAAAGCATTGAAGAATATGATGATATTGACACGAAAAATCAGTATAAGACTGCTATGGAAGCAGGTTTTTCTAAAGAAGAAGCGCTGGAAGTATGCTACAGGTACAGCAGGGATAATGCCAGAACGCCCATGCAGTGGAGTGGTGAGGAACAGGCAGGATTTACCACAGGCATGCCATGGCTGAAGATAAATCCCAATTACAGCCAGGTAAATGTGGCAGATGAGCTTAAGGATAAAGAATCTGTGCTGAATTATTATAAAAGTCTGATTGGACTTAGAAAATCAGAAAAATACAATGAACTGTTTACATATGGCAGCTTTGAACCTGCCTATATGGAAAAGGAAAAGATTTATGCCTATTATCGCAGTCTGGATGGGAAAAAAGTGTTAGTAGCAGCTAACTTTGGTGAGAATGAAATGGAGCTTGAGTTAGAGGGCCATAATTCAAATCCGCTTCTTTCCAATATGGAGAGTCTGGAAGCTTCTGAAGGAAAACTGTTGTTAAGGCCTTGTGAGACGGTTGTTTTAGAAGTGCTATGAGATATTGAAAAAATACCGGGTACATTTTGAAGGCATATGGAGAGGTTATAAGTATGGAAGAGGGCATTTGCTATATTATCGGGGCAGGAGAATTTGACTATCCTAAGTTGAAACCCGGGGAATCCGATTATGTAATTGGAGTGGACGGGGGCTTTGCGTATTTAAAAAAAATGGAGCTTGAGCCGGATATGGTGCTGGGGGATTTTGATTCTTTCAGGCAAAGTCCTGTGCATCCTAATTTAATACAGCTTGAGCCGGAAAAGGATGATACGGATATGCTGGCAGCCTTGCGGAAGGGAATGGAGCTTGGCTACAGGAGCTTTCATATATACGGAGGACTGGGGGGGAGAATTTCCCATACCATTGCCAATCTCCAATGCCTTGTATGGCTTTTGAAAAGAGGGGCGAGAGGGTATTTATTTTATAAAAATATAACAATTACGGCAGTGAGAAACGGAAGTATCACATTTGGAAAAGAGAAAAAAGGGTATCTGTCCGTGTTTGCATTTGATGGAGAGGCAAAGGGAGTTACTTTGAAGAATCTGAAATATCCTTTGGAGGATGCGGTGCTAAAGACGGATTATCCGATTGGGGTCAGCAATGAGTTTCAGGGAATAGAAAGTGAGGTTTCCGTGAGAGATGGGGTTCTGTTGCTTATGATGGAGGAAATATAGAGGAAAGATCTATGATTTGATAAATATAGGCAATTGGGAAATGCCCATGGATTTCCATATTTATGAAATCCGGCTCAAGGATAGGTGGATGGGAATTTCAGGATAAATTGAAAAATCGGTTGCGGTTTTTTTTAAAATTCGATATTATACAACCTAAACAGGAGAGTCGGTTGGAATTATGTTTACTCATGCCGGCAGGAAAGAGAGGAGTAAAGAAATATGAAATTATCAGGAAAGAAATTACAAAAAGTCCTTGCAATGCTTCTTATCGTCATTATGGCAGCAGGAATGTTTTCAATACAGTCAGAAGCAGCAGCGGTTAAGCTGAATAAAACAAAAGCAACAATTTATGTGGGAAGCAGCAAGGTTTTAAAGGTAAAGGGCATTTCTGGAAAAGTGAAATGGAGCAGCAGCAAGAAATCAGTTGCCACTGTAAATAGTAAGGGCAAGGTAACCGCCAAAAAAGCGGGTAAGACAACTATTACAGCAAAGGTGAATAAAAAAACATACCAATGTAAAATTACAGTTAAGAATCCATATCTTAACCAAAAGAGCCTGACTCTTTCTGGGGGAGAGACTTATCAGTTAAGCATTACCGGTACGTCTGCAAAGTCATGGACAAGCAGTGATGAAGCGGTTGCCTCTGTAAGCGGCAAAGGAAAGGTAACAGCGAAAAAAGCCGGGAAAGCTACCATTACCTGTAAGGGAAAGAATGGGAAAACGTATAAATGTCAGGTGACGGTTAAGGACAGCGGCAGTTCTGGATTAAGTGAAAAGCAGATTTACAAGGATATGATTGCAATGAAATCAAAATACCCGGAAGGTATGAAATGGACTAATGACAATTATTATGCGTGGAAAGGCGGCATTTACAGTGGCGGTTACGGCTGTGCCGGATTTGCCTTTGCAATCAGCGATGCGGCTTTCGGCAGCCTCCCGGCCCGTCAGCATACGAATTTTTCCAATATCCGGGTAGGGGATATTGTCCGTATGGATAATAACGGGCATTCTGTGATTGTATTAGAGGTTAAGGGGAATGGAGTGGTTGTTGCGGAAGGAAATTTCAATAGTTCTGTTCATTGGGGTAGGGAAATAAGTTTTTCGGAGATTCGCAGTACGGGGACGTATGTGATGACAAGGTATCCGAAGTAGATGTAAGTGGTAGTATAGATTGATTTAAAAGTGGTGGAGGGGAATCCGCCCTCATCCCTCTTTGGCTGTTTTGTTTCGGGCTTTGTTCTTTGAATTTTGGGAAAGTAAGGCATTTCGATGTTAGCAGGAGGCGGCAGGGCATAGGGAAGTCTTAGGGGCCTTGGCAAAATCGCCGGTCCTTACGCACTGTATTTTGGTGCGTTAGTACCGCTGCGTTTTTGCAGAGCGAAAGCGTGCCCATAAGACTTCCCTATGCCCTGCCGCCTTCTGCGTCCTCTGCTCCAACTTCTTTTCGCCTCCGGCTTTCAACAAAAGTTCTGATACGGATTTTAACGTCCGAT
>CANCYR010000014.1 GCA_947382355.1 uncultured Lachnospiraceae bacterium | reverse complement strand
AATAAATTGGAAGAGCATATAGAAGCTGTTCAAAGAATGCAAAACTATATTCATACGAATCTTTCTAATACTATTACTATGGCTGACCTGACAAGAGTATCCATGTATTCTCCATGGTATTCTTACCGGCTGTTCGTCCAGCTGCTGCATATGACGCCTTCGGTATATATCAGGAAGCTCCGGTTATCAAAATCAGCATTGAGATTAAGGGATGAAAACGTAAAAATCGTAGATATTGCATTTGAGGCCGGTTTTGAAAGCGTGGATGGTTATCAGAGGGCGTTTTATCGTGAATTTGGCTGCAATCCTTATGAATATTCTGTCTGCCCTGTACCGATTTATCTTTTCAAGCCTTATGGAGTGAATCACTTAAAGAAAAGAGAGGATACCGCTATGGAAAATGTGAAAAATGTTTTTATTCAGGTAATTGAAAAACCTGCCCGAAAGGTAATCATCAAACGGGGCAGGGAAGCAAAGGATTATTGGAAATATTGTGAAGAGACAGGCTGTGATGTGTGGGGATTATTGAGCAGCATCAAATCTATTAGCGGAGAACCTGTTTGCTTATGGCTGCCACATAAATATATACTTCCAAATACCTCGGAATACGTACAGGGTGTGGAAGTATCCACGGACTACGCCGGGGAGGTGCCGGAAGGCTTTGATATCATTGAACTTCCCTGTTGTAAACACATGATGTTTCAGGGGGAACCTTTTGAAGAGGCTGATTTTGGAGAAGCAATCCAACAAGTCTGGAGCGCAATCCAAAAATATAATCCTGAGACATGGGGCTATTGCTGGGATGATGAAAATCCCCGCATACAGCTGGAGCCTATAGGCACCAGAGGATATATAGAATTACGTCCTGTTAAGAATATTTAAATAAATGCCCGGCATCGGTAAATCGTACCAATGCCGGGCATGTCCTCTCTTTCCATTCGTTTCAACTATGCTGTTTTCAATCACCCAGGCTTCTATGAACCTATCCGCTCTCCTCTAATTCTCATTCATCTCAGGACACATATGCCATTGTGTCATTACCTCAATTTAGACAAAACCTTCTTAACAGAATTATTGTTCCTATTATTAAATACGAACAATGTATTTTTTCCTTTGCAACTGCAGGTAAACGCTCCAATCCATCATATATATTGGTCCTTATCTTAGTTTAATCTCATAGTTTTTAAAAAACCACTTAACCAAAAGAATAACAACAATAGCGTCGGATAGTAAACCCAACAGATTGTTAAAGTTTATTTCCGGAAAGAAATAATTCAAAACCATATTAAGCACAAAAATCTCCCCTGTGGCTTAACGATATGGAAGTTGTATTTGGTTCTTTCAGTATCAATGTCAGGATTACTGGCATATTTCTCTTTTTGTCTTTCGTGATGGGCTTCCAGCGGAGCTTCCGGATGCCCTTTATGTTTTTCAAATCTTAAAATTGCGTATTTTGGCATGTGATATTCAGCCTCCTTTTTCTATTTCCATAATGCGCTCATCGATGAACTGACTTAAGTCTACACTTTGGGAAGCCTCTGTGCCGTATATCCGAAAGGTAGGAATAATTCCTCAGAAAAGACAGATTTCCATGCTTATGGAAGTATGGTACACTATAAAAGATATAACTACCCGATAAAAGGGGGATACATCATGTCATTAAGCATACAGGAACGACTAAAAGACCTCCGTGTAGAGCGCAAACTAACACTGGAACAGTTAGCCGAGCAGACCGGACTATCCAAATCTGCACTTGGCAGCTATGAATCCGATGATTATAAAGACATCAGCCACCATGCCATCAACAAACTGGCAGATTTCTACGGTGTAACCACAGATTATCTGCTGACACGGACAGAAACAAAAAGTCACCCAAACGCAAACCTTGCTGACCTGTGCCTGAGTGACGAAATGATAGAGTTATTAAAGAATAAGCGGATTGATACTGCACTGCTGTGCGAACTGGCAACACATCTGGATTTTGTAAAATTACTTGCTGATTTACAGATTTATGTGGAAGGCATCGCATCCATGCAGATACAGAACCTGAATGCCTGGGTGGACGTGGCAAGGGCTGAAATCATGGAAAAGTACCAGCCGGATGAACATGACAAAACCGCTTATCTATTACAGTCTGCCCATGTAGATGAGGGCGATTATTTCAGTAGCAGGGTACATAAGGATATGGATGGTATCTTGGAAGATTTACGAAAATTACATATCGGACGAAGTGACGGAGCACCAAAATCTACTGTTGCGGAAGAATTGAAACGGGATTTAGAGGAAGTGGTTAATTTTGAGGGTAGCTATACAGAACAGCTTTTATTGGTATTTTGTAAGCAGACGAAGCTACGCTATAACAAGCTGTCAGAAGAAGAAAAGCAATGGCTGATACGCATTATGCAAAAATCAGAGCTGATAAAGAGTGTTGTTTCCAAGCGTGGGAAAGGGAAAAAGTAGGTAATCGAAAATTCTTTCCGGATTGATATAAACAGGAGCTACTGCTATAATGAATGGCAGGACAATCATTTCAAATAGGGGATAATACCATGAAGTTTGAAAAATTAGCAAATTCTATAAAAAGCATAAATGACAAAGCAGGTTCTACAGCCAAAAGTGCCGTGAATCAGCTTATGACTTTACGAAATTGGGCGATTGGATACTACATTGTAGAATATGAGCAGGCTGGAAGTGACAGAGCTGAATATGGAACACAGCTATTGAAAAATTTGGAAAAAGAAATTTCGCAAAAAGGAATGAACTCTACATTGTTCAAGCTCTGCCGTAATTTCTATTTATTGTATCCTCAAATTGGTGCGACGGTGTCGAACCAATTTGAATTACCGGATTTTGAAAAAAGTTCGACAGTGTCGCACCAATTTGAAACAAAGCCGGAAGTTTTGGTAAGCAATCTCTCATTTTCCCATATAAGGGAAATTATGGTTATTGAGGATGCTTTTGAAAGATTTTTTTATGAAACAGAATGTATGAAATGCAATTGGAGCGTAAGAGAACTTCGTAGGCAAATAAAAACAAATCTGTTTGTAAGAGCCGGAATTAGCAAAAATCCGGAACTGTTGTTGACAAAATCAGTAGATAATGCAAGTTCAAATGCGTTAACAATCAAAGACCCGTTTACCTTCGAATTTCTTGGCTTGAATGCCAAGGAAGCCGTAAGCGAATCCGATTTAGAACAGGCATTGATGGACCATTTGCAGGAATTCATGCTTGAATTAGGACAAGGCTTTTGCTTTGAAGCAAGGCAAAAGCGCATCATAATTGATGATAACTATTATTTCATCGATTTGGTTTTCTATAACAGATTGTTGCACTGCAATGTTATTATCGAATTAAAAAATGACGAGTTTAAGCATGAGGATTTAGGACAATTAAATGCGTATGTAGGATACTACAAAAAGAATGAAATGCTACCGGGTGATAATCCGCCGGTTGGAATATTGCTTTGCACCGATAAAGGTTCGCAGATGGTAGAATATGCATTGTCAGGAATGGATAACCAACTGTTTGTTTCAACATATATGCTCCATTTGCCGGACAAGCGGAAATTGGAAGAATTTATGCTGAAAGAATTGAAAGAAATGGGAATGTAACAATAGAAAAATTGGGGATTATTGATAATTTTTAAGAGGTTAAACTATATGAATAGAAAAGATTTGTTGTTTTATGATGCTTATGAAGCATTTTACACTATGGCAGAAAAATCAAATGCGTTCCGTGCGTTTTGCAAGGATGCTTTTGGGGAAGACTTTTCACAAGACGGATTCAGCAATATAGAACAGATAAATATGATTTTGCAATACATACCACAGAAGGATAATGTGAATATTTTAGATGTGGGTTGTGGTAACGGAAAAATGCTTGGATATTTGCAAGAAAAGACAAAGGCATATATTCATGGATTTGATTATTCGGAGGAAGCAATCAAAACGGCAAAATTTTTATTTCCCTATAATTCTCAATTTAGGGAGGGAATAATCGGTGAAATAGATTATCCTGAAGAAATGTTTGATGTTGTTATTTCTATGGACACAATGTATTTCGCAAAAGATATAGCTGTTTTTGTAGCACAAATAAAAAAGTGGCTAAAGCAAAATGGAGTACTTTTTGTAGGGTATCAAGAAGGTGATGTAATTCCCAAAACAGAAAACGTAAATAACACTACACTGGCAAAGGCATTATTAGTGAATGGTATGAACTATGAAGCAGTAGATATAACAGAAAAAACGTATGAATTACTTAAGACAAAGCGAATTTCTGCAATAAATCACAAAAATGAATTTGAAGCTGAGGGACATGGGGAATGGTTTAATATGTTGATGGGACAGACCGAGTGTGTCACAGAACCATTTGAACAATTTAAAGAAAAAATGGCAAGATATATTTATGTGATACGAAAATAGATATTTTTTAGTTTTCTGATGAGACTGAAAGCATGCAAGAATTTAAAGTTGCGGGAGAAAACAATGATTGAGTTAAAATCAATAACCAAAGATAATCTTGAAGATGTTTTGAACTTGAATGTTTTAGAATATCAACAACCATTTGTGTCTTCTACTGCGTGTTCATTAGCGCAAGCATATGTATATCGTGAAACAGCATTCCCTTTTGCAGTATATGCTAATAGTACAATAGTAGGGTTTATTATGCTGGGATACTATGAAGCAAAAAAGCAGTATACCTTGTGGAAATTTTTGATAGATAAGAATCATCAAAACAAAGGATATGGTAAAGAAGCACTACAACTAGGAATTATGTATTTGAGAGATAATTTTGGAGTTAGTGAAATATGTACAGGCGTAGCATTAGGAAATGAGAAAGCAAAACGTCTATATAGTTCTATTGGGTTCAAAGAAACCGGTCTCATTGAGAACAATATGGAAGAAATGAAAATTAACTGGTAAATGATAGTGGAATTATTAGAATCTTACGGAGGGTCAAATGGAAATTGAAGATTATGTAATTCGCGAATTAACTTCTAATGCACAAGAAATAGCGTTAGAGTTTATTGACTTCTTAAGGGAAAAGAAACTTACGTTTTATAAGGATGAATGTGAGTGTTGGAAAGACAAGAATTAAAAGAAATAGCTTGGAGAAATGTTGACCATCGTGGTTCTTTCGGTTCTTGTCGTTGTGGGAGATATAAGAATATATTTGGAAAAATTTTTGATGATGTATGTGGCTGTACTTTTAGAATTGATAATCCATGTTCAGAAGATTTATTATTTATGAAGGAAATGGTTAATATCAGACTGAAAGAATTGAGTGCTTAAAGGAAAGGTACTAATTGCGCATTTATATACCCTCTATCTGCGAATAAAAGAGCTTAACTTCTGTGCTTGACACTGACACAGAAACCAAGCTCTTTTCGTCTGCTGTTGCAATAACACCCGACTCACAAACACCAATTTTTCGCAGACGCACAGATAGAGGGTATAACACACTACACTTTGCCATGCAAAGTTGTGTGCCAAATGGGGCGTGTCCCCCTTTGGATTCCCCCTATTCATTTTCGATTCTGCTGATGCTATACCCTGTCATGCGGTTATCCATCATCGTCCCGAAAATGCAAATTAGCATCATCCACATCCTTAAAGCATATGTAGACAATGACTATTTGTATTCCTTATCCATATTATTTTCAAGCATATTGTAAGCGTGAGTTTTAATGTAATATCTTTAACCGAGGAAACCTCCTGTTTCCCATTTAGATACTGCCCTATCTGTAATGTTCAGTTTTTCTGCCAACTGCGCTTGAGTCAGCTTTTTCTCTTTACGACATTTGGCAATAAATTTTCCAGTCTCTGTCTGATTCATCATTTTTCTCCTTTCGCCTTGAATGATACATCTGACTGTATGTTTTTCACACGAACCAACGGTTGGATTGGAGAGATTCAACCATTAGTTGGGAAGACCTTTTTGTGGTTTTCTGTATCATTTTAACATACGGCTGTGAATCTTTTATCTTGTGCTTTTAATATCAGCTCTGAAAAGTAAATTTATTTTATAACCTGACAAGATACTGATGGGGACAACTTAATCATATTATAACGATTTCATCATAGTGATACCTCTGCGATAAAGTTCTTCTTTCATTTTACTTTATCGCAGAGAAAAAGCAGTAATTCTATATAATTTAGTGCGAATTATTTGACTGAATTATTTTTACCTGTCAAGGCTGTAGACAACGCCTTCTTTCTTGACATTTTTCTGTTTTGTAGTATTATGTATTTAACATCTCCCTCATGCCTCTGTGGAAACACACGCACACTTGAGGGCGTTTTGTTTATAAGTAAAAATATGGCCGATACGGATTTTAAATAATAGAAGAACAGTTAGAAATCCTCCGTTCCCGCAGTCTCACCATCAACGATGAGTCCCGGGCAAAAAATTTTCTGCTCCACACGGGCTCCCCCAGAAGCCTATCTGAAACACTTTGTGAATGAGCTACAGCAGGATATTCCTTTATGGGCATACGTCGATTTATTTACCATATCCGACATCTCATTTTTATACTCTATTTCTGAGCAACCCATTAAGGATGCCGTTGCCCATACCTTTGGTCTGACTATGAACAAAGGGGCTTCCATCCTTGGAAGTTATATGCACAGCATGACAATCATTCGCAACGTGTGCGCCCAGATAAGCAGGATTTATAACCGCCTTTTTGAGCAGAAGCCTCCCTCAACAAAAGGGAAAAGGCACTTCTGATAAGGGACAGCAGCGAAAATATTGATAATGCACATTTTTGTGGTTTCCTACTCATCATGAAACGGCTGCTTCCTGCAGATAAATTTAATGAAATGAAAAAATTCATCATCGTATACTTCCATCTTATATAATACCTTCTTTATCTTTAATGTTAACATGACACTAAACTCTTACAAGATAAACTTTCTTTACTATAAAAGTACTCCTTTATCCACCACCTTGTTGTCAGCACCAGTATCACTCTTTAATTATTTCATCTATTGCATCTAAATCAATTTCCGAAATAGCAATGCAATCTAAATTATTAACATTTAAATATATCTTCTCATAAGTTTCACTAATATTTTTAGAAGATAAAACATAAATAAATCTCTCTTTTCCCTTTGCAGTCTCTAATATATTTATTTTATTTATTCTTCCATACTGACAATTCTCTATCAAATTCTTACTTATTACACATTTTACTTTCTTATCAGAGTCTAAAAATTGTTCATAAAAGACCAGGTCATATCCTCCGTCCTTTCTAGAAAAAACTTTTCCTTTTCCATAATAAACATAATGTCTCTTATCTGCATCTGTCGTCTCAATTTCTTTTTTAATTCGTTTAAATAACTTATTCAATGTATAGTTGTATTTTTTATTTTTTCCAAAATCAATATCAACCGTATTTTGATGAATTGTCCCTTCCTTATAAGAAGCTATATAATATCCAATCAATGAATTGAGCCAATAATAATTAGAATTGCGATTTTTTCTTCTTTCACTGGTTCTTTTCATTTTTCTTTTAATATCTTGTTCATTTTTGCTTCCTTCGCCAGAAAATGTATGCTTAATAATCCTATGATTTTCTGGTCGTTCCATATGAAAACACACATTTCTTCCTATGTTATATGTTTTCCTTTCATTTTTACTTTTTCCTCTTATACTTTCCTTTTTCACATACTCCTTATATAATTCACACGAAGCACTATGCATATTTTCCCGATTAGCCATGATAAAGTGAGGAATCACTTTTCTATCATATGCAAAAGTGTCCATATTTTTGCATGTAATTTTTGCCTCACAATTTTCATCTATACATTCAAACGCTCTTTTGTCATTTAAAATACCCTCTATCCATAATTCATTCGCTTCCATAGCATCTACTATATCATTTATCTCCAAACTATATGCAAACTCTACTCTAGCCATATATGACACCTTCTCTTTCACTTTGTAATTCTTCAAAAATACACTCTCTAAAAGAATATTTCAAGACTTAATCAATATAAAAATTCACAATGAAAATTCACAACCTTTTTGCTGAACAAAACTTAATCAAACCAATTCTCTCTAATTTTCCTTTAAAAGGCAATCTTCTTTCACGCAATAAATTAACTACGTTCAATGATTTCTTTTCATCAATTTCTCTTGTTAATTGGCAATCAGGCTTCCATTTTCCTATGTGAAAAAAGTCGATAGGTAATGACTCAGAAAACTTATCGCATTTTTCTCTTTTATGTGCTTGCACTCTTAATAGTTTCATACTAACAGCCATATCTATATTTAAAAAGACCACTTATTTGGATAAAAACTATATGACTTAAAAATAATATCTATTGGTTTTATTTGTTTAGCAATATTTCTAATTTCATCTAATATATTAATCTCTCCAAAATCTTCATATATAGCAAATTTAATATGAGGATTATTTTCAAAATTATATAAATAATCATCTACACCATTTATCATCAAATACTGCCATAATCCTTGTATTTTCTCGTCCGTTTCTTTATCAAAATATCCTACAATCGCATAACCATATTTTTCCTCCTATCTGCAAATTCCAGTTTATATAATTCATTATATTATACCCTAAACAATTTTACAATAGTATTTGTTTGATGTCCATATTATCCTTACCTTTCCCAAAAACTCATCCCTTAAACTCAATATAATCATTACTACCGGCTTAGCCAGTGACTTGCTCTGCGGCTATAATCCGCTATTCGCTGCCTGCCTCTAAAGAAGCTCTGAATAGTTCACCTTCCATACTGCAGTCACGGGCTGGCTCTAAAGAACCACTTTATTGTATCAGCAATAAAAAGCCCTGCATCACAACAGGACTTTTACCATACTCAATGTTCCATTTTCATATATCGTGCCTCGGTCAAAAATCCTAACAGACCTTCAATATGACCTCGCTCATTATTATCTTCAACCAGAATAAATTGAAAACAGCAATTATCTTTTATATACTGCTTCGCATCAGAATACTCAACAATAGCTGGAAGATTTTCATCATCTACCAAATATTTTTTCAATCTGGCAGATAATTTATTCCCCATTAAATGATTGGTATATAATCTCTGTCGAATATTTTTTGTTCCATATTTCATTAGCATATTTCAATTGAAAATTGCAGTCTCGCATAATCCATCACCTCAATCTATTCTTCATCAGAAATAAATATTTCTGCAGGTATATTTCCTCGCCTGCCAATACTCGTGATTTTTAACCGCTGTGATGAATTGCATGAAACAGTACACATTGTATTATGAATTAATTGGTCTCTTAAGCAAAAAATCAACGTAGCTTCAGCATCATTAATAAGCTGTTTCATTTCATCATCAGAAATGTTCTGTGGCTTGACTATTGTACCAAGCCGCACAAACTTCTTTCCCCGATAATTATCAAGCCAGTACCACCAATGGCTTTCCAATCTGCTTTTATAACTGTATATTGTCTTACCAATATATAAATCGGAAATATGTCCACCAAAATTTCGTGTTATGTAATATAGGCCAATATCAGACATTCTTTCATCATCAAGAATGTTATTTATATCCATAGGATATGACCATTCAATAGTAATCTCTCGCATACAACTCTCCTGATTAGCAAATTATGACGTATCGTTATCTTCATTATCTAAAATCTATTCTCTGGCTAACTCAACAATCCTTTTTCGCAGCTTATTGAACTCACACTTTTCTGCACCCATTTTAAACAATGAAGATAACAAAGTTCGCTTCTGCTCACCTGCCTTCTCATTCAAAACTTTTGTTGGTAAAAGCTAGAAATCTCATTGGGCAATATCTAATGGATTAGTAGTATCTTGGCCTGTATGCTTGTGAACACAAAACACATAAATTTCGGACTGACGAGTCATCCTTTCTGCATATGTGTTGAAAGAACTATCCCAATCAAAAGCGGGTTGAATTTCAAAGCTCAAAGACAATAACTTCTCCTGTTCCCAACTTTGAATATCCCCCGATGACTTGACTTCGACAATTATACCATCTACAGATACCAAATCATACTTATCCCAATTTATTCTTACATTTTCATTAACACCTAAATGCCACACTTTTCACTATAGGAGCTATACATAATTAAAACCACCCAAACAGGGGTGTACAGTGCATCAAAACTTCAGTAAAATCAAAAATCCTAGCCTTCGTTTTGCATACGGCTCAGCTTCGCCGCCTGGTCCGCCGCAATCAGGCTGTCTAACAGCTCATCAATATCCCCGTTCATAATAGAATCAATCTTATAAAGCGTAAGCTTAATCCTATGGTCCGTCACCCGCCCCTGGGGGAAATTATAAGTACGAATCTTCTCCGAACGGTCTCCCGTACCAATCTGGCTTCTTCTCAGCTCCGCCTCCGCATCATGTTGCTTTTGCTGCTCGATATCATAAAGCTTTGCTCGAAGCAGGGCAAACGCCTTTGCCTTATTTTGAAGCTGAGATTTTTCTGTCTGGCTGTACACGACGATTCCTGTGGGATAATGAGTAAGGCGCACTGCGGAATCCGTTGTATTGACACACTGACCCCCGTTTCCGGAAGCACGCATAACGTCAATACGGATATCCTTATCATCAATGACAACATCCACATCCTCCACCTCTGGCATAACCGCAACTGTAATGGTGGAAGTATGAATGCGCCCGCCGCTTTCTGTTTCCGGCACCCTCTGCACCCGATGAACGCCGCTTTCATATTTCAGTTTGGAATAGGCACCGTTTCCGGAAATCATAAAGTTTACTTCCTTCATGCCTCCGATGCCGATTTCGTCCACGTTCATGGTTTCCACCTTCCACCGCTGCTTTTCCGCATAATGCACATACAGACGATACATTTCCGCCGCAAATAAAGCTGCCTCATCCCCGCCTGCACCGGCACGGATTTCCACGATAACATTTTTATCATCATTAGGGTCTTTTGGAAGAAGAAGGATTTTTAATTCCTGCTCTAACTCCTCCACCCGCTTCTTTGCTTCATTCAATTCGTCCTTTAACATCTCCCGCATGTCTTCATCGGACTCTTCCTCTAACATGGAAAGGGAATCTTCAATATCCCCTTTGCACTTTTTGTACTCCTTATATGCCTCTACAATAGGAGTCAAATCACTCTGCTCCTTCATAAGCTTACGGAATCTCTCCTGATTGTTAGCCACATCCGGCTCATTCAGCTCTCCCATCAGCTCTTCAAATCGAATCAATAAATCTTCTAACCTGTCAAACATGTTTCTCCTCCAAATAAGTTCCAAAAACTATCCTGTCAAGACCTGCATAGTCCTTTTTTAACTGTACATCCCTAAATCCGGACTCCTTTAAAAGCCCCGTTACCGCTTCTCCCTGATTATAACCGATTTCCAAAAACAGCATGCCGCCCCTGTTTAAATATGCCCCGGCTTCTTTTGCTATTTTCCTGTAAAAATCCAGCCCGTCTTTTCCCCCATCCAAAGCAATCATGGGCTCATGGTCTTTTACCTCTGCTGCCAGGGTTCCCACTACTTCCGTCTCTATATACGGAGGGTTGCTTACGATAATATCAAATTTTCCCCATTTTTCCGGGACTTCATCCGTTTCCAGTGCAGAAAACAGATTGCTTTCCAAAAACTCTGCCAAGAGCCCCAGATTGTTTTTATTCCGCTCCGCCACCAAAAGCGCTTCTCCGGAAATATCCAATCCTAAGCCTTTACAGTCATTGGAATAATGCAAAAGACTTAACAGAATACAGCCGGAGCCTGTGCAGACATCCAGAATGCTCATGCCGTCATGGAGATAAAGCATGACTTCCTCCACCAAAAGCTCCGTATCCTGCCTTGGTATCAGCACCTTATCATTTACAAAAAAGGAAAGTCCCATAAACTCCTGACTGCCTGTAATATGCTGCAGAGGTATATGTTCTGCTCTTTTGTTAATATAGTTTACATAATGTTCTTCCCAGCTATCACTTACAGTCTCGTCTCCATGGGCAAACAAATAATTTCTATCTGTGCCGCACACATATTCCAGCAGGAGCCTTGCATCCAAAACAGCCTCTTCTATTCCAGCCTGCTCCAGTGCGGCTCTTCCCATTTCATACAGTTCCTTATAGGTCATGGATTACTCCTTTTCCGCCTCCTGCTCATCAGCTTCCTTCAAGGCTTCCCTGACTTCCTCCGCGCTGTCCACATCATAATCGAAAGCCTCCTTAAAGTATGCCTTCCAGTCAAAGACCGCTTCCACGGAAGCAATGGCAACCTCCACCATCTGCTCATCCGGCTCTTTGGTAGTCAGCTTCTGTAAAAGCATGCCCGGATATGAGAAAATGGCGGTAACCGCATTGTCATATTTTCCTGCCAGGCGAATCAGTTCATAGGAAATTCCTGCTATGACCGGCAAAAGCAAAAGACGGAGCAGCAGCTTCAGAGCCATATTATCCACCCGGATAAAGAAAAACAACACGGCGCTGACTACAATCACAAACAATAAAAAGCTGGTGCCGCAGCGTTTATGCTGTCTGGAGCTTTTCATCACATTTTCCACATTCAATTCCCTGCCCCGTTCCACACAGTTGATGCATTTATGCTCTGCCCCGTGGTACATATAAACTCTCTGAATATCCTTCATAAGAGAAATCAGCACTACATACAAAAGGAAGATAAGTACCCGTATAATGGCTTCAAACAAGGCAAGCAGCGTACCGTTTACTACCACTCTCCCTAACAGCTCCGTAAGAAAATAAGGAAGCACCATGAAAATCAGCACTGCCATAATAACGGAAAAGCATACGGTGGCTCCCATTACAACATCCTCCGCCCTGCCGCCAAATACTTTATACATAGCCTTATCAAATTTTGACTCTTCCTTCACATCTTCCTCTTCTTCATAAAAAGAAGCGGAGTAGGTCAGGCACTTTGTTCCAAGCATTAAAGAATCTATGAAATTAAAGACCCCTCTGATAAAGGGAAGCTTCTTCCATCCGGCTCCCTCTCCGAATCCCTTATGCTCTTCCACCTTCACCTCAATCTTTCCGTCAGGCTTCCTCACTGCCACAGCATATTTCTCTTTGTTCTTCATCATGACGCCTTCTAATACCGCCTGACCGCCGATTCCGGAATATCTTGTGTTCTTTTTTTCGCTCATAAATATTTAAACCTTTCTATGGTTCCCCTATATGCCCAAACTCTTACACTACGAAAAATAAGGTTGAGACAAAAGCCTCAACCTTCTTAAAATCAAACTATTTGCTTGTAACACCGTATTTTTTATTGAACTTATCAATACGACCGTCAGCTCTGGCAGACTTCTGTTGACCTGTGTAGAATGGATGACATTTTGAACAGATTTCAACGTGAATATCTTCCTTTGTAGAACCGGTTACAAATGTGTTGCCACAGTTGCAGGTTACAGTTGCTTGATAATACTCTGGATGGATTCCTTCTTTCATTTCTTTCACCTCTCTATGCCAGCTTCCAGCTGTAAATCCCTATCCACACCGATTTACAATGAAGCTCTTTCTTCGTTTTACATAAACAGCTTTCTTAGTATATCATAGCTTTTCCGGTTGTGCAATAGCTAATTTTTATTAAATAAATTTTATTTTTTTTACCATCTGCACCAGTTCGCCATTGTTCCTTGTCCGAACAAACATATCCAGAATCTTTTCCACCGCCTCATCGGATTTCATGCCGTTTAAAGCTTTTCGCATAATATTCACGGCTTCCATTTCTTCCGGCATCAGCAAAAGGTCTTCTCTTCTTGTACCGGATTTGGGGATGTCAAGAGCCGGAAATACCCGCTTTTCAGAAAGCTTTCTGTCCAGAACCAGTTCCATATTGCCGGTTCCCTTAAACTCTTCATATACTACATCATCCATCTTGGAACCGGTATCTACCAGCGCCGTTGCCAGAATGGTCAGGCTGCCGCCCTCTCTCATATTCCTTGCCGCACCGAAAATCCGTTTCGGCATATGAAGCGCAGAAGGGTCAAGACCGCCGGAAAGCGTCCTGCCGCTTGGCGGAACCACCTGATTATAAGCTCTTGTCAGACGAGTGATGCTGTCCAAGAGAATCATAACATCCTTATTATGCTCTACAAGACGTTTTGCCCGTTCAATTACCATTTCCGATACTCTTTTATGATGCTCCGGCAATTCGTCAAAGGTAGAATAAATCACTTCCACATTAGGTCCTTCAATGGCTTCCCTGATATCCGTTACTTCCTCGGGACGTTCATCAATTAAAAGAATAATCATGTGCATATTGGGATTGTTTGCCTTAATAGACTTTGCCACCTCCTTTAACAAAGTGGTCTTTCCTGCTTTCGGCGGCGATACAATCATACCGCGCTGTCCCTTTCCTACAGGACTGATTAAATCCACAATACGCATGGCCACAGAAGCTCCCGGTCTTTCCAGCTTTAAGCGCTCATTGGGAAAAATCGGTGTCATATCCTCAAAATTGTGTCTTTTCTCTATTACGGAAGGATGATAATCATTAATAGACTTTACATACAAAAGAGCGCTGAACTTCTCCGCCTGGGTCTTTATCCTTGTATTTCCTTCAATAATATCTCCTGTTTTCATGCCGAATCTGCGTATCTGGCTTGGAGCCACATATACATCGCTGTCTCCCGGAAGATAATTTGCCGACCGGATGAAGCCAAAGCCGTCCGGCATAACCTCTAAAATTCCCTTTACCGTAATACCGCTGTCCAAATCCGTATTCACAGCGTCGGAACTGCTTTTAGCCGGCGCCTTCTCCGGCTGCTTTTCCACGGCTTTTCCTTTTTCCGCTTCCTTCTCCCTTTCATCCTCCGCCAGCATTGCCTCCACAACATCCGCCTTCTTCATTCCGGAAATCCCCTTGATTCCCCGGCTTTTTGCAATTTCCTTCAAATCTGCCAAAGCCAGTGATTCATACTTTTCTCTCATACTTTCTCCTCTCCATACTCCTGTCTTTTGGTGCCAGTAACCTTTTCGTCCATAGATTTATCATGTTTTCTGTAAAATACATTCACTTAATTTAACAGAATTTTCATATGTATATAAATAATGCAAAGTTTCTTTTTCATCATTGAAATAATTTTGGGAATCTCTTGTAGACAGTTCTCGATTGGTCAAGATACAGTTATTAGTATACAGCATGGCTTGGAAAATAGCAAAGATTTTTTATTTGCTATAGAAAAGCGGCCGGCTGAAATGCTACCGGAAAAAGACTTTCCACTTCAAATAAAAATCACGTTTTTTTATCATAATACCAAAGCTTGCCAGAAAATCCACAAGCAATAAAAACAATAATATAATGCTGATTATACGAATCCATCCCGCATCTATTTTTAGAATCAATGTCATCATAGGGTCAAAGCAGACACCCATAAAAAATGTAATCAGCATCGCAAATGCCGAGCTTGTGGGCACCGAAGTATACTTTGTAATATGTAGGGGGATATTGGAATAATTCCAATACTCAATTCCGCACAGCCGCTCCACAATTTTGCCAAGTATAATTTCTGCCAGACTGACAATAAGCATTGCGCACAAAAAATAAATCAGATATCGCGCCGCTTTTGATAATTTTTTTCTGATTTTTTTAGTAAACACAAGATTTTCAGGGGTTCCAATACAGATATACATCATAAGAACAAGCAGACCATATCCCAGAAGAAACGGAAGATTCATGTTCCGGTTATTGATATAGCCCTTTGTTATAAGCAGCCAGATATTTTCCACTACAAAACCCAAAAAAGAAATGACAATCACCATAATTCCAAGCTCATAAATACGATATTTCAAGTTCCGGAAACCTCCTTAGTATTCAAGATAAGTACCATACAATTCATGCTTTAGCGCAACAAGTATAACACCAAATCCCATATCATGGCAATACAAAATCTGACGTAACAGTTCAGCCTGCGGGTTTTGGATTTGAGGACGTAGGAACTGGCAGAACATATAATAGTCTTCGGGGCACGCTCCCGCTCTGATAAAAACGCCAGCGCTTAGCGAGGTATTTTCGAGCTTAGCACTGCTGCGTTTTTATCAGAGCGGGAGCGTGCCCCTAAGACTTCTATCTACCTTGCCCCTCCTGCGTCCCCAAATCCAAAACTTGCAGGCTGAACTGTTACAATCTGACAAATTTCCCCAAGAACAGTCCTTGCAATCAAAGGCTAAATATTATAAGATGTTAAACGAAATAGAAATTTGAGGAAAGAAGGTACTTACACAATGACAATAAATGAAAAAGCCTTAAAGCTCCATGAGGAATGGAACGGCAAATTAGAAACCGTTTCCAAAACTCCCGTAAAATCACGGGAGGCTCTGTCACTGGCATATACTCCCGGCGTAGCGGAGCCCTGCAAGGTGATTGCTGAGAATCCGGAAGCCGCCTATACATATACCATGAAGGCAAATACCGTTGCCGTAATTTCAGATGGCAGCGCCGTACTGGGACTTGGCAACATCGGACCTTTGGCAGCCATGCCGGTTATGGAAGGAAAAGCAGTATTATTCAAGGAATTTGGCGGCATCAATGCGGTTCCTATCTGCCTGGACACCCAGGACACGGAAGAAATCATTAAAACAGTGTCCTATCTGGCTCCTGCTTACGGCGGCATTAATTTGGAAGATATCAGCGCCCCCAGATGCTTTGAAATCGAAGAGCGTTTAAAGGAAATGCTGGATATCCCCGTATTTCATGACGACCAACACGGAACTGCCATTGTGGTATTAGCCGGTATCATCAATGCCTTAAAGGTTACAGGCAAAGAAAAGGAAAGCTGCAAGGTAGTGGTCAACGGGGCGGGCAGTGCCGGAATCGCCATTACAAAGCTGCTGCTCACCTATGGCTTTCAAAATGTGATTTTATGCGATAAGGTAGGAATCGTCTCAAAGGAAACAGAAGGCCTGAACTGGATGCAGCAAAAAATGACAGAGGTCACAAATCCGGATAACGAAACCGGTTCCTTAGCGGATGCCTTAAAAAATGCAGATATTTTTATAGGAGTATCGGCTCCCAATATCGTTACTCCCCAAATGGTTGCTTCCATGGCAAAGGATTCCATTTTATTTGCCATGGCAAACCCGGTTCCTGAAATCATGCCGGATGCGGCAAAGGCTGCCGGTGCAAAGGTAGTGGGAACGGGACGTTCCGATTTTCCCAATCAGGTAAACAACGTGGTAGCTTTTCCGGGTATTTTCAAAGGTGCTTTAGAAGGACGTGCTTCCCAGATTACCGAAGAAATGAAGCTGGCTGCCGCCCTTGCCATTGCCGGGCTGGTGCCGGAAGATGAGTTAAATGAAGATAATATTATGCCGGAGGCTTTCAATCCCAAGGTTGCAGAGGTTGTGGCAGAGGCCGTAAAAAGCCATATTCATTAGCATGAAGCCTTATTATTACAGTATTTCCGAATATTTAAAGAATACTTATGAAGAAAAAATATATAAGATTGCTTTGGACGGCGGCTTTAGCTGTCCCAATCGTGACGGCACTTTAGACACCAGAGGCTGTATTTTCTGCAGCAAAGGAGGCAGCGGTGAATTTGCCATTCACACTAAAGGGCTTACAATTGATGAACAGATAAAGGCCGGACTGTCTCTTTTTCATGAAAAGAAAACCGGCAACAGATTCATTGCATATTTTCAGGCCTATACAAATACTTATGGCCCTGTTTCCAGACTGAATAAGCTTTATCGGGAAGCGTTGCTGCACCCTTCCATAGCCGGAATTTCCATTGCCACAAGACCGGATTGTCTGGGCGGGCAGGTGCTTTCCCTTTTTAAAGAGCTAAAAAAGGAATTTCCTGATAAATTTATCTGGGTGGAGCTGGGGCTGCAGACAGTTTCCGAAAAAACAGCCTCCTATATCCGAAGAGGCTACCCTCTTTCGGTTTGTACCGAGGCAATTGCCAGTCTTAAAGCTTTATCCATTCCGGTCATTCTTCATATTATTATCGGGCTGCCCGGAGAAGGCATGGCGCAGGTACTGGAAAGCATTCATTATGCCAACCAATATGCTGTCTTTGGCATAAAATTACAGCTTCTGCACATTTTAAAAAATACGGATTTGGCAACAGACTATGAACTAGGCCGTTTCAAGGCGCTTTCCAGAGAGGAATATCTGGATATGCTCACCTGCGCCATTGCCCATTTATCTCCCGCCATTACCATACACCGGGTAACGGGAGACGGACCAAAAAAGCTTTTACTGGCTCCTTTATGGAGCCTGAACAAAAGAGAGGTGCTAAACTCTCTTCACAGAAAAATGAAACTGGAACAGGTTTATCAGGGAAAGGAGTTTTTTGCTTGACACAAGAGCCATTAACCTTATACAAGCTCATTGTGCTTTATATGCTGGATTGGGTGAATTTCCCCCTTACCAAAGCACAAATCAGCGATTTTATATTAGAAAAAGAGTATACAAATTTTCTTACCCTTCAGCAGGCTATTTCTGAATTGACGGATTCCGGAATGGTTACTGCCGTTACTATAGGAAACCGCACCCAGCTCCATATTACGGAAGAGGGCAAAAGCACCCTGTCTTTTTTCCAAAACCGGATTTCAAACAGTATTAAAGAAGAAATCCGAAGCTACTTAAAGGAAAAAAATCCCCAGTTACGCAATGAAGTGTCCATTACCTCCCAATACTTCCGCTCTCCAAACGGGGAATATGCCGCCCATCTGTCTGCAAAAGAAAAAGACGCAGACCTTGTCAGCATAACATTGTCTGTGCCTTTTGAGGAAATGGCATCTTCCATCTGCAACAACTGGCAGAAAAAAAATCAGGAAATCTACAAATATTTAACGGAGCAGTTATTTTAAAAACTCCTCTATAACCCTGCCATCCACTTTTCCCAGGTTCACCCCTAACAGCTTTGCCAGAGTCACTCCTTCATCCCATAAACACATGTGGGGAACTCTGGCCCCTTCTTTGATTCCATAGCCCTTTGCCAGAAAAAAAGTCTGGTATCCTTCCCCATCCGGAAGATACCCATGGGTTCCTTTCATTCTTCCTTTCTTTACGTCTTTGACTTTTGCAGTCAATACCTCAAACTCATCCAGATAATAGACTCCCTGTTTTGCTTCTATTAAATAGACACAGCTCTTATCTGCGCCTTTTTTTCCAGCCTCCCTGCCGGTAAAAATTCGTTCAATTCCGTATATCTCTTCTTTTTTGCATTTTTCCAACAATGCTGTCAGTTTTTCATAAGTCTCTTTATCCGGTTTTTTTCTGGCATTTGCATAAATATAGCAGGAGCCGTCACAATTCTTTGCCAGAAATTGATAATCTACAATTTTCTTTCCTTTTGTCTTTAAAAATCCCTGTTCAAGCAACAGATAATTCCAATAAACCACCCTTTCCACATCCTTCTGATAGTGGTCTCCCAATACTACCAGAGTGGTCTTTTCCATATCTCCGGTCTTTTCCAATGCATGTATTATTTCTCCCAGCCTTTCATCATGACGCCTCAGAGCCTGGATGACCTTTTCGTGATGAACTCCGTAAATATGCCGGTTCGTATCCACGTCCGTATAATGAATGAGCATCATGTCCGGCCTGTAGGTCTCTATTGTATATAGGGCGGACTGATGCACGAAATTATCCAGTGCCGGCTGTCTCACCCCATCCCGCAAATGTCCGAACCTTTTTTGAAGCGCCAGTTCATAGAACATGGTTCCGTTCAGGGCTGAAACAATGACTTGATTCTGCCACGGGCGGTTGGCAAGCACTTCCGGAAGATTATAATGTATTTTGCTTTTTGCTGTAACCGGCCACAGCAACGCAGCCGTTTTATAGCCTTTTTTCATTGCCTCGTCATAAAGGGTAGTGCCCTTTACATACTTTCTCTGCCACATCCAGTCCGGCTTTTCCCTCTCAGGCTGTATCAGCGTGTTATTCACCACTCCATGGTTTACCGGCTTCTTTCCCGTAATAATGGAGGTGTGTGCCGGGTAAGTAATGGAGGGATAGACGCTTTCCACCTTTTCACAGACAGCCGCATTTTCAAATAGCAGCTTAAAATTAGGAAGTGTTTTTAAAAACCCAAGGTCTTCACTTCCTACCGCATCCAGAGACAAAATAATAAGGCGGTGGTCTTTCTCTATTTTCTTTTCCCTGTTCCTATTCCGATTTCGATTCATTTCTTCCGCTTTCCTTCAGCCAGCGCATATGTTCCTTTATTTTCTTTTCATACCCGTTTCCGCTGGGCTTATAGAATTCCTTTCCTGTCAGTTCATAGGGCAGATACTGTTGGTTTACATAATGATTCTCATAATCATGGGCATACTTATACCCGGTCCCGTGTCCAAGCTTTGCAGCCCCTTTATAATGGGCGTCCTGCAAATGAGTGGGAACGGGAAGGCTTCCCGTTTCCTTTACTACTGACATGGCCTCAAAAATTGCCTGACATGCCGCATTGCTCTTAGGGGCACATGCCACATAGGAAACTGCCTGGGATAAAATAATCTGTGCCTCCGGCATACCCACTCTTTCTACCGCCAAAGCAGCGCTTACCGCTACATTTAATGCATTTGGGTCCGCATTGCCTACATCCTCTGCCGCACAAATCATAATTCTTCTTGAGATAAACGTAACGCTTTCTCCTGCATAGAGCATTTTTGCCAGATAGTAAAGCGCAGCATCCGGGTCAGAGCCCCTCATGCTTTTTATAAATGCAGATATGGTATCATAATGGCTGTCCCCACTTTTATCGTAACGGACAGTCCGCTTTTGTATACATTCACTGGCAACCGGCAGCGTAATGTGAATTTTTCCATCCTCCGCCCTTTCTGTTGTTATGATTCCCAATTCTATGGCATTTAAAGCATGCCTTGCATCTCCTCCTGCAATATCTGCCAGAAATTCCAGGGCTTCCTCCTCTATGACCGCATCATAGGCGCCCATGCCCTTTTCCTTATCATTTACCGCACGAAACAGCAGTTCTTTAATATCTTCTTTGGACAGAGGCTTCAATTCAAATATAATGGACCTGGAAATCAAAGCTCCATTCACTTCAAAATAGGGATTTTCCGTAGTGGCGCCAATCAGAATAATTGTGCCATCCTCCACAAAAGGAAGCAGATAATCCTGCTGCCCTTTATTAAAACGATGAATCTCATCGATGAAAAGAATGGTCTTCTTTCCATACATGCCCAAGGTTTCTTTGGCGGTTTTAATGATTTCCTCCATGTCCTTTTTGCCGGCAACAGTGGCATTAATCTGCTTAAATTCTCCGCTTGTAGTATTGGCAATCACCTTTGCCAGAGTGGTTTTCCCTGTGCCGGGAGGCCCGTAAAATATAATGGAGCTTATTTTATCCGCCTTGATTGCCCGGTAAAGCAGCTTGTCCTTATCCAGTATATGCTTCTGCCCCACCACCTCTTCCAATGTGGTCGGACGCAGCTTGGCGGCAAGGGGAGATTCCTTCTCCAGCTTGTTCTGCCGCATATAGTCAAATATATCCATTTTTTCTTTCTCTTTTCCTACTTTTTTCCTTCATTCCTTCTGAATGCCAAGATACATACACCAGTAACAGTTCAGACAACGGCTTTCCCGGCAGACACCGGAACGGGGAAGCCGTTGTCTGAACTGTTGCGCCCCCTAGTCCAGCAGTATCTCATCCACTGTAACAAACTCATATCCCTCTTCCTGCAATATGTCCACAATTTCAAGGGCAGCCGTCACAGATGACTTATAGCAGTCATGCATTAAAATAATATCATTTTCTTTGACTTTCGTCACTACCCTTTCTACTACCGCCCCGGAATTTTCCGTACACCAGTCCAGAGGGTCTACCGTCCATAAAACAGGAATCATGCCAAGCTCCGTCTCAAGTCCCTTTTCCCAAGCTCCAAAAGGCGGCCTGATAAACTGGGGATATTCCCCGTTTAATTCATACAAAAGCTTATTGGTGGACACGATTTCTTCCTTAAATTCTTCTCTCCCTACCGTTGTCAGTTCCACATGATGATAGGTATGGTTTCCTATAAGATGCCCATCTTCATACATGGTTTCTATCACATCCGGATACTCCTCTGCACTTGCCCCCAGTATAAAAAAAGTTGCCTTTACATTCCTTTCCTTCAGGCCCGCCAAAAGCTGCCTTGTATAATTGGGATATGGACCGTCATCAAAGGTAAGGGCGATTTTCCCTTTTTCCTTTGTCTGCTTTTTCTCCTGCACCGCTTTCGCATTAGTTGACATAACTTTCTTTTCTTTTTCAGGACTTTCCCGGTAAAAAATTCCTGAAAAAAGAAGCATACCGCACAACAACCAATCCAGCGCCAGCATCCATACACAGCCCTTCTTTTTGTTCATGGCATACTCCTTTATAATTTCAAGACCTTTCTTTCATTATATGCGGGATTTTTTCCTCTGACTCCTTTTTTTCACAATCTTAAATATCCTTGCTGAAAATGGCGGCATATCCACCTTCATGGAGCCTTCCTTCACCTGATAGTTTTTATCCTGAGGTTTTGTCTTTCCCCCATAGCATTCCCAATCACTGTTTAAAAGCTCCTTGACTCCGTCCTCCGTTTCCACCTGGAAAGTAAAATCCTTCCAGAACTGGTCCGAGAAATTCAAAATGACTATAATTCTTTCGCCATTCCCGCATCTTTCATATACATAGGTGGAAAACTGCTCTGCATGAACCTCCAGCCATCGAAAACAAAGATGATTGTATTCACCGTCATATAAAGCAGGCTCCTGCTGATACAATTTGCACAAATCCTTATAGAAATGATGGAATGCATCATGAGCCGGATACTGAAGCATATCCCAGTCCTGTTCTCTTGTTTCATCCCATTCCCGAAACTGTCCGAATTCGTTGCCCATAAAGTTCAGCTTTTTGCCCGGATGTGTGTATACATAGGCATAAAAAGCCTTTGCCTGGGGAAATTTATCCTCATACTGCCCCCACATTTTCTGGATAATGGTAGCCTTTCCATGAACTACTTCATCATGGGAAAATGCCAGCAGGAACAACTCATTATAAAAATACTGCATGGAAAATGTAAGCTTATGATAATTTGCCGGACGATGTACCGGTTCCAGCTTAAAATATTCCAGAGTATCGTTCATAAAGCCCATATCCCATTTATAATCAAAACCCAGTCCCCCATAGGAAACGGGAGCTGTAACCTTTAAAAAGTCCGTGGAATCCTCCGCAATCAGAATAGCTTCGGGATGACGCTTATGCAGTCCCTCATTCATATTTTTGATAAATTCCACGCTTTTTTCGTTCACACCCCTCTTAGGGTCTCCCTGCCAGTAAATTGCCCGACTGATGGCATCCATGCGAATGCCGTCAAAATGAAATTCACTGAGCCAGTAATTGGCGGCTGACTGCAAAAAGCTGCGCACTTCCCCTCTTGCATGGAGAAAGTTATAGCTTCCCCATTCGCTTTCCCCTACATCCCGGTTATCATATTCATAAAGATAAGTTCCGTCGAAACGGGAAAGTCCATAGCCATCCCTTGCAAAATGCACCGAAACAAAATCCATAATCACTCCGATGTTGTTCTTGTGGCATTTATCCACCAGCTCCTTTAAGCCTTTTGGCTCTCCATATCTGGAAGTAGGCGCAAAAAAACCGGTATTCTGATATCCCCAGGAACCGTCAAAAGGATGTTCGCTTAAAGGAAGAAATTCAATATAATTAAAGTGGTTTTCCTTCACATAGGCAATCAGCCTGTCTGCAATTTCCTCATATCGGTAATACCCGTTTTTGTCCCGGGGATTTGTATGCCAGGAGCCTAAATGCACCTCATAAATATTCATGGGCTTATTATAGTTCTTATCTCTTTTTTCAATCCATTTTTCATCGGTAAACGTATATTCTTCCGGATCTACAATTACGGAAGCAAAATTAGGCCTTAACTCCATGGAAAAACCATAGGGGTCGCAGTGTTCCGTCATTCCTCCGTCTCTTCCGTAAATGCGGTACTTATAAAGCATTCCCTTGCCTGCATGCTCTACATAGCATTCGTACACATTCTGGTGCCATTTCTGCGTCATCTCTATATTTTCCCAATTGCTGAATTCTCCTATGACGCACACACCGGCAGCATTTGGAGCATACACACGGAAAACCACCCCGTCCCCCTCCGGATGAGCTCCAAAATAGGTATAAGAGTCAAAGGCTTCACCCCGATAAAATTCATCTAAATTCATGCTGTCCCTCTCCTTTATCCATTTTAATAGACAACCGTCTATTATCATGTTAATATGGATAACCCAAATTTGCAACCGACAAAAAGGAAACATTTGACTAGTAACCGTCACATGATATAATATTGTCAAATATCTTGAAAGAGATACGAAAACAATGGAAATATTCATACACTTATTTTCAAAAGGGGAATTTTATGGACACAAAGAAAACAGACCGAAGAATAAAACGAACGGAAAATGCAATATTTAAAGCGCTCTCCGCATTGGCTTCAGAAAAGCCGTTAAATTCCATTACGGTAACAGAACTATGTCAGATGGCAGATATTCACAAGAGCACCTTCTACCTGCACTACCATGATATCCATCATTGTGCTGAAGAATTTCAAAAAAAGCTTACCGACCATATCTGCTCTATCATATCCAAATATGAATATCGGGATTTATTAGAGCGTTCCGGTGAAATCTGGGGGCAGATTATGAAGGCCTATCTTTCCTTTGACGGCATATATCTGCCTTTTATTAAGTCAAACAGCTTTGGTTCACTCCTGCAGGATTTGGAGACCTCCATAATAGATGTAATCGTAGGAAAATATCAAAGCTCTTATCCTGCTGCCACAGAACGGGAAGTAATGAATCACCGTATCAACGTGACCTTTTTAATCAATGGTTATGTAGGGACTCTGCGCTCCTTTGACTTTGCCCTATTGGAAGATATCTTTTCCACACAGCTTCCCAAATCCCTGCTGTATGGCTTTTCCACAAAGGGATGACAACCCTTTATTTTCCTTATCATTCATAATCTTCCGGAAAATAATCTGCCATCATAGCCCTGAAATAGAATTCATCCTTCCTTGCATATTCCAGGTCTTCCATGGTCTTTTGGTCATTCAGCATACGGATTGCCAGAGACAGTCCCCTCAAACAGCCTTCATTATATGCCTTCTGCTTTGTATTTTTAATCCATTCTTCTGCTGTCATGCTTTCCTACCTCCTTTCAGAAAGAATCTTTCCGGCTGCATGCTTGATAAAAAACTGTACAATAGGCCCCATTCCAAAGGCTGTGATAATCGTCCCGATTCCTACACAGTCTGTAGCATGCAGCAAATAGCCGATGATAACGCATATGACATCTGTAATAATACGGCAGAAGCGGTACTGTGCCACCTTCTTATCCGCCATAATCAGGGCAACCGCATCATAGGAGGACACCCCTAAGTCCGCTGCAATATACAGGGAAGAAGCAAAGCACAGCACAAATATGGCAACAATCAGCGTGATTCCCCGAATCAACAATGTATCCGCCTCATAAAGAAAATCTAAAAGCCTTAAAGAATAATCTGCCACTATACCGATAATAAACAGGTTTAAAATAGTTCCGATACCAATATAATGCTTGTCTATAAAAAATACGGCTACTAATAAAATGCCGATTACGATAGGATACATGACTCCATACGTAGAATGGACAGCATTGGCACAGCCTGTTACAAAAGCAGTAAAGGGGTCTGTTCCAAGAGCCGCCTTTTTCAAAATTCCCACGGCAACGCCCGTAAATACAATACCGATTACCGTCATAATGATTCGCTTCCATTTCTTATCCATATTCTTTTCCTTCCATGCATAACAGCTAATGTAATGAGCAGACCACACCCTGCGGCTTTTACTAATGCAGCTTTTACTAGAATATAAGCACATTTTTACAATAGCCATGCTTTATACTGTATAAAATATTCAGACATATTATACAAAGTTTTCCTTATTCAGAAAATATCATGCCTCCCAATCATCAAAATAGTATCATATTAAGATAATATATTCCAATGGTTTTTTATAAAAAAATAAACTGCATGTACCATCAAGGCTTCATGCAGTCCATTTTTTCTTTTATTCCTGCGAGCAACGAGCCAAGTGATTGCGCGCAAGCATTTGGCGACTGCCGCAAGGGTCAAATACACTGCCCCTTGGGGCGTTTCAAGTTTGATGCCCCGCTGCTTGTGGCGGGGTTTTTGACTTACAGTGTACTCTGAGTAAATAAGGATTTTACATGACTGATTTCTTCCTGAGTAGCTTTAGCTGCAGGCACATAATAGGATTTTTCCCTTGCCATTTGATAAAGCTGCTCCTGAGAGGATTCACATGCAGTACGGAACTGTTTCAGTGTATCCTTTAATTCCTTGTTTTCAGTCTGTGGAATCATCTCCGCAAAACGTACAAGTTCTCCGTTGATTCCTGTTAAAGTATCAGCTACCATTGTTTTTTCCTGCATTTGCATTGTTCTTCCTCCCTCCTACTGCAAAAATTTCATAAGTGCCTGCTTATTCTGCTTTGCAGTCTGAGCACCTTTTTCAAAAAATTGTTTGATTTGTCCGTCCTGACAGCATTTTGCATACTCTTCCATTTTGCAGCTGGTAGTATCATAGCCGCCGATTAAATGACGGAGATTTTGAAGTTCCAATTCAGAAATATTAGCCATTCTGGCACCTCCTACGTTTTTTTACAATGTTAGTATGAGGATTTTTCCTGAAATTATGCAGACGAAAAAACAACAGAAAATATTTTTTAAATAATAAATTCTCGTTTTCCCCCGATATCCATGATTTTATCAGCAAACCTTCTTCCCGTTTCTGTTTCCAGATAAACATGGATATATTCATACTTTTCCCACATATGCATGGGAAATACATAGTCGCACTCACTGCCCGCACGGGCAAGGAAATAATCCATGCCATAGCCACAGGCTTTTTCCAGTCTCGGGTCTAAGGGTACAAAAGCTGCATGGAAATGAATCCCGGCAATTTTGTCAATTTCTTTTTCATAGGCGGCTTTCATCCTGCTGTTATATTCTTCCGTTTCTCCTTCCCAATGCCAGTTATTTAAATCCCCTGCATGGTAAAGGGACTTCCCCTCACACAAAACGCAAAAAGCCACTCCCGCATCCGTGGACCTTAAAGTCTTTATCTCTATATCCGGAAGCTTCAGGCTCTTGTCCGCTCCCATATGGATAAGCTTTTCCTTTACTTTTACGGAAACACCCTTTCGCTCCAGATATTTGTCGCTAAGGCGTATATCGCTTCCTAAAATATAATGAATATTTTCATATTTGCAGAAAAGCTCAAAAACGGAAAAGTCAAAATGGTCCTGATGCTTATGGCTGGCAAATACATAAATTTCCTTTTCTTTTGAAAATTCCGGCAGTTCTCCTTTAAAGTAGTCAAACAGTAAAATATGCTTTTCTAATTCCACCAAAAATCCGCTGTGATATAAATATGTTACCTTCATTTTCCTTCTCTTTCCTGCTCCAGTTCTTTTTTTATTTCCCGACAGCTCAATGGCTTTAATGCCATTGCCTTTATATAAAGTGTCTGAAACTGCTCTTCTTCTGCCAGATTCAAAGTCCTGCATGTTTCAATGAGCTCATCCAGCCCATCCAGCCGATTTTTTCCTTCCATTCCGGCAAAATCCTGCTCCTCTTTTCCTTCCTTTTCATGAGCAATGCAGTCCTTCCCATAAAGAAATGCCCCTGCCAGGGATGTATTGCCGACAGCAGTCACCTTTTCGGAAAGCTCTATGGGTATCAGCCCGATAATTGCCGCACTTTTCACATTCAGGAAATACCCAAAGCCCCCTGCCAGATATACCCGGTCAATATCCTCTATCTCCAGTCCATATCGGTCAATCAAAATGCAGATTCCTGCAAACACTGCCGCCTTTGCCATCTGCAGTGCCCGCACATCCTTTCCGTTCAGCACCGCCTCTCCAAGACGCACTCCTGTTTCAAACCATGGTTCCTTTAAAAGTCCCGTCTCATCCAAAAGCCCCTGTTCCCTTAACTTTGCCAGACATGCTATCAAATCGGCTCCCATAATCGTCTCCCCGCTTCCCCCTTCAAAAGCGGGTCCTGCTGCCGTTGCCGTCACCAGTATGCTTTTGCCGTTGCCTATTGCCATTTCCCCATTGGTTCCAAGGTCAATAAAAAGTGAGGCCTTTTCCCCCACAAAACCTCCCTGCTTCCGGACATAATATAACCCCGAAGCAACATCACCTCCTACAAATGCGGAAATCCCCGGCATAACAATGGTCTTTATTCCTAAAAGACTTGTTTCCTGCCTGCTTATGTTTTCAGGCAAAAAAGGATAGCTTCCAAGCTTTTCAACGGAATGCCCCATAAACAACTGTCCCATAACCGTATTTCCTGAAAGATATGCAGCCTTAGGCTTACATAATTTCATTTTCTCCACCGTCTTGGAAAACTGGAGCATACCCTTTTCTAAAACAGTCCGCACAATCCTTTCTAAATTCTCTTTTTCTTCCCGACTATGATTGGAAGCCTGGATTCTGGATATGACATCAGCGCCATATCTTCTCTGGGGATTAATAAAACAAAAAGTATCATAGCTCTTTAGGGTCGTTATCCCTCTTAATTCCATGGCAATTGTTGTGGTTCCCAAATCTATTGCAATTATTGTTTCTTCCTTGTTATTTTCAAATCCTTCCCGATTCTGCTTATGTCCTTTTTTTGATGACGCTTCTGTCACAACACTTATCTTTTTTTCCTTTTGAAAATAAAGCTCTATTTCACAATCCCTAATCGGCTTAGAAAGGCAGGCAAGGCGAAATCCCTTTCGCAGTTCCTCCGGGGTAAAGACTGCCCTGTCACCCGGTCCCGGCAGCACTGCTCCTTTTAAAAATCGCACCCGGCAATTGCCACACAGACCTTTTCCGCCGCAATTGGAGAAAAGAATTTCCTCCTCTTCGCCCAATAATTCCAAAATGCTTTTCCCCTTCAAGTGCCAATATACTTTTTTGCTTCCCCCATCAAGCACCGCTACCTGAATTTTTTCTGTTTCTTTCATTTTTCCCCCATTTTTTTTATAATTAACCCATACCCATAAAAAATATTTCTTTCATCTTCTTTATAATTTTTTATGGGTTTTTGCATATACTAAAAAAAGCAATAGAAAGGAGCACAGTTTATGAAACAACATTATCCATTTCCTCTGGTGCCGCTTCCATATCCTTATGACGGATTGACACCGGAGCTTTCTAAAGAAATTTTAACCTTTCACCATGACAAGCATTTGAAAACCTATGTGGATAATCTTAACAATCTCCTTGCCGGATATCCAGATTTGCAGAACCTTTCTCTAGAAGACCTTTTAATGCAGTTAGACAGTCTTCCAAAGGCTCTTCAGACAGGCGTGCAGAATAACGGCGGCGGAGTCTACAACCACAATCTTTATTTTGCCTGCATGACTCCGGAAAAGAACCTGAAACCGGAAGGAGAGCTTTTGACTGCCATGAACAGGGACATCGGCTCCTATGAAGAATTCGTTACGAAATTCACTGCAGCCGCCATGGGACAATTCGGCTCCGGCTACGCATGGCTCATCAGTAAAAACGGTTCCCTGCAGATTATCAATCTGCCAAATCAGAACACCCCTATTGCCAAAGGCATTAAACCGATTCTGAATCTGGATGTATGGGAACATGCCTACTATCTCCAATACCAGAACCGCAGGGCCGAATATGTACAAAACTGGTTCAGCCTTGTAAACTGGCCATATGTAAGCGAATTATATTTACAAAGCTGTTAAAAATGTCCTTAAGTAAGAAAATTGCAGAACCTGATATTCTGCAATTTTTTTCTTTCCTCTTACAATTTTTTAAGCAGTCTGTCCACATCTTCCCGCTTTCCAATCACCATAAGGTGCTCCTCCTTAGAAAAAACATGGTCCGCCATAGGAAGGAGCTTCGTTTCTTCCCCCTCCTTAAAGCCTAAAATGCTCACTTTAAATTTTGCCCTGAAATCCACTTCCCCAATGGTCTTTCCTACCCAGTCTTTTGCAGTGGGTATCTCATATATGGAATACTCATCATTCAATTCAATATAATCGAAAATATGGCTGGTGCTATAACGCACTGCCATCTTTTCCGCCATATCCCGGTCAGGATAAATAACCTGGTCCGCTCCGTTTCTTAACAGGAATTTTGCCTGAATGTCCCTGGTTGCCTTGCTGATTACCAGCTTTGCGCCGTTTTCCTTTAACAGACTGGTAATTTCCAGACTGCTTTGAAAATTGGTTCCAATGCACACAAAACAGATATCGAAGTTCCTGATTCCAATGCTTTTTAACACGTCCACATCGGTACAATCCGCAATTTTGGCATTGGTCACATAGGGGAGCATATCCGTAAGCTTTTCCTCCATATTGTCCACTACCATCACTTCATTTCCAAGCTCCAAAAGCTTCTGGGATAAATGATGCCCAAATCTTCCCATTCCAATTACTAATATTGATTTCATCTTTTTTCTCCTTATCCAATCATAACCTGCTCGGCAGGCACCTGAATATTGGCCGTCTTCTTTTTTTCCATAAAAAACAGGACAAATGACATGCTTCCGATTCTTCCGCAGTACATAAGTACAATGATAATAATTCTGGAAACCACGGTCAAATCTCTTGTAATGCCCGTTGACATTCCTACCGTGCTGATTGCCGAAACAACCTCAAACAGCACATCCTCTAAAGGCAGGGGCTGTATATAGCAGATGGCAAGGGTGGCGCTGGTAGCCATAATCAGGCTTAAGAACAGAACAATACTTGCTTTCTTTACCGCTTCCTCTTCAAATCTCCTGCCAAAAATTCTGCCGTCCCTTTCGCCCTTTAGATTATACCACATATGGAAAAGTAATACTACGAGCGTCACGGTTTTAATACCTCCCGCTGTAGAGCCGGGACTTCCGCCAATGAACATGAGCACTATGGTAAGCAGCTTTGAACTTTGTGACAGACCTGCTGTATCTATTGTATTAAAGCCCGCTGTCCTTGGAGTCACAGAGCTGAATGCGGATGTAAGAAACATATCCTTTGCACTCATGCCTGCCATTAAATTTTCTTTTTCAAACAGGAAAAAAAGAAAACCTCCTGCCAACAGCAAGATGCCCGTTGCGCTTAATACTATTTTGGAATGAAGGGAATATTTTTTAATATGAAATTTATAATCCTTGCACTCATTCCAGACAGAAAATCCGAGTCCTCCAAGTATAATCAAAAGCATAAGCACCGTATTTACCAGTATATCCCCTTTATATGCGATAAAAGAGGAATAGCTCCCATAAATCTCTCCCATTAAGTCAAAGCCCGCATTGCAAAAAGCTGATATCGAATGAAATATACTAAAAAAAACTCCCTTGAAAAAACCATATTCCGGTATAAAACGGAACAACAGCAAAAAAGCGCCGCTCCCTTCTATGAAAGCCGTGCCGATACAGATTGTCCTTACAAGCTTCACGATTCCTCCCACCTGATTCACGTTTATGCTTTCCTTTAAAAGTCCTCTGGTAGTAAGATTGATTTTCTTCTTAAGAAGAAGCGCCGTCAGCACTCCCATAGTGATAAAGCCAAGTCCGCCTATCTGGATCAAAAGAAGAATGACCAGTTTCCCAAATAAAGTCCAGTGAAGGCTTGTATCCACTACTACCAGTCCTGTCACGCATGTGGCGCTTACCGATGTGAAAAGGGCAGTAAGAAAGCCGGTTTCATTGCCAGCTTTCGTTGCCAAGGGAAGCATTAGCAACAATGCTCCCACTATGATTACCAAAAGATATCCAATGACAATCATCCTTCCATATGTGATATTATGCTGTATTTTTACTAAAATGCTGTTATTGTCTGCTTTGCTTGGTTTCATTGTCTGTTTCCTTTTCCGTCAATTACACAAATTGATTCTTTTCTTCATCATAAGCATAATCCAAAGTCTTCAATTTTGCAACAATCTCCTCTTTCTCAACATCCAAATCCTCACAAAGTTCATCCAGACTTTTATAAAAATCCCGGAGCTTCAGATTCACAAAGCCAAGCAACATGGCAGGATCCTTTGGTATCATGAAATTTTCCCTCTTTTCTTTTATTTTCCCTGTATTCCCGCAACCAAATCCCCATCCTTTACGGCAATTTCAATCACATCCTTTGGCGATGCCTTATCCGCTAAAATCAGCTTTGCAGCCAGTGTCTCCACATATTTCTGCATAAACCGCTTCAAGGGCCTTGCACCATATACAGGATCATATCCGTTTTCTACAATAAAGTCTTCCGCCTCCTTTGTCAATACAAGACTAAGCTCTTTATCCGAAAGCCTTTCATTTAAATCATCTAAAATCAGCTTGATAATACCGCCGATATTATTTTTTGTAAGAGGCTTGAATAAAATGGTTTCATCCAGCCTGTTTAAAAATTCCGGTCTGAAATGGCTGCGCAGGTCACTCATTACAAGGCTTTCCGCTTCTTCACTGATTTCTCCCTGCTCGTTGATGCCGTCTAAGAGATACTGCGCCCCGATATTGGAGGTCATAATCAGAATCGTATTTTTAAAATCTACCGTCCTGCCCTGAGAGTCGGTAATCCGTCCGTCATCCAATACCTGCAGGAGCACATTGAATACATCCGGATGAGCCTTTTCAATTTCATCAAACAATACGACTGCATAGGGCTTTCTTCTGACTGCTTCGGTCAACTGTCCGCCCTCATCATATCCCACATATCCGGGAGGCGCTCCAATCAGCCTTGATACCGAGAATTTCTCCATGTATTCACTCATGTCAATGCGAATCATATTGGCTTCATCATCAAACAAACTTTGTGCCAGCGTTTTGGCAAGCTCGGTTTTTCCCACGCCGGTAGGACCTAAGAACAGGAAGGAGCCAATAGGCTTTGTGGGGTCTTTAATGCCTGCCTTGGAACGGATAATTGCTTCTGACACCTTTGTCACACCCTCATCCTGCCCTATAACACGTTTATGCAAGGTTTCGTCCAGATGAAGTGTTTTATTTCGTTCGCTTTCCGTCAGCTTTGCAACCGGGATTCCGGTCCAGCGGGATATGATTTTGGCGATTTCCTCCTCGTCCACATATTCATGCAATAAATGCCTTTCTGTATTTTTGGTCTTTTCCTCTTCCATTTCAAGCTGCTTTTTTAAAGCGGGAAGTTTTCCATAGCTTAGCTCTGCAGCCTTTTCCAAATCCCCTTCCCTGCTGGCAATCTGTATTTCATTATTCATTGCCTCAATTTCTTCCCGAAGCTTTTGTAGCCTTTCCACGGAATTTTTCTCATTTTCCCAGGTTGCCTTTTGGGATTCCAGTTCTTCCCTGCACTCTGCCAGCTCCTTTTGCAAATCAGCAAGACGCTCTGCGGAAATCTGGTCGTCCTCCTTTTTTAAGGCTGCCTCTTCAATCTCCATTTGCGTTACCTTGCGATTTAGTTCGTCTAATTCCGTAGGCATGGAATCAAGCTCTGTCTTAATAAGAGCACATGCCTCATCCACTAAATCAATCGCTTTATCCGGCAGAAACCTGTCGGAAATATAGCGGTGGGACAATATGGCAGAGCTGACTAAGGCATTATCCAGTATTTTTACCCCGTGAAAGACCTCGTACCGTTCCTTTAATCCCCGCAGGATGGAAATGGTATCTTCCACAGTAGGCTCCTCCACCATAACCGGCTGGAACCTTCTTTCCAGCGCCGGGTCTTTTTCAATATATTTTCTATATTCATCCAGAGTGGTTGCGCCGATACAATGGAGCTCTCCCCTTGCCAGCATGGGCTTTAACATATTTCCCGCATCCAATGCGCCGTCTGTCTTTCCAGCCCCTACAATAGTGTGAAGCTCGTCAATAAACAAAAGAATCTGCCCGTTGCTATGCTTTACCTCATCCAATACCGCCTTTAAGCGCTCTTCAAATTCTCCCCGGTATTTGGCTCCTGCCACAAGGGCGCCCATATCCAGTGCAAATACCTTTTTATCCTTTAAGGACTGGGGCACGTCCCCCCGCACGATACGCTGTGCAAGACCTTCCACTACCGCAGTTTTTCCTACGCCCGGTTCCCCAATCAGTACCGGGTTGTTTTTGGTCTTTCTGGATAAAATCCGGATTACATTCCGGATTTCCTGATCCCTTCCGATAACCGGATCCAGCTTCTGGCCTTTTGCTTCTTCTACCAGGTCCTTTCCATATTTTTCCAATGTATCATATGTGGCTTCCGGATTGTCGCTTGTAACTCTCTGATTGCCCCTGACAGTGGAAAGCGCCTGCAGGAACCGCTCTCTCGTAAGCCCGTATTCAGAAAACAGCTTTTTCAATTCCTGATTGGGGTATTTCAGCATGCTTAAAAACAAATGCTCTACGGATACATATTCATCCCCCATAAGCTTTGCCTCGTCCTCAGATGACAGCAATGCTTTATTTAATTGCTGCCCAAGGTATATCTGCCCTCCCTGAACTTTCACCCTTTTTTCCACCGCACTGACAGCTCTGTCATGAAAATGCTCCACATTGATTTCCATTTTTTCTATCAGTTTTTTAATCAGGCTGTCTTCCAAATCCAAAAGGCTTAAAAGCAGATGCTCCTGCTCGATTTCCTGATTGCCGTATTCATATGCCAGTTTTTCACAATCCTGAACGGCTTCTATTGATTTTTGTGTGAATTTTGAAATGTTCATGCTGCTTCCTCCTATCTTATGCCCTGATAAATGCCATAGCTTGCAGGCAAATGGCTGTTTTTGACTTATTTTATCCAAATGAGAGAAGTTCATAGACCTTTTTCTGTAAAAATAAAAAAACTTTTTCTTCATTTGGCAGCCGCCATAAGGTTTATGTTATTAGCACTCTCACTTGTCGAGTGCTAGTGTTATACTAACAATATAACACGTATTTTTGAAAAAGCAATATGAAAATGAAAGTTTATAGAATTTTTATTTCTTTTGCAGTCTAAATTATCTTTTACTTACTGTTTTTTCTTACTGTTTTTCCATACGCAGGTAAACAGACTTATTATCAGCCGGACACCGGTTATGATCCGTATTATGTAAACTAAAATTAATTGATTCTCCACAATGACCCTTTCGTTTTGCCAATCCGGAAATACAATGGGAATTTTTTTCATTGTTCTTTCATGAAGCCTGACTGCTGTTTGAAGCAGTGATTTTATATGAAAACGATTTGTTTCCTCTATCATACTGATTTCTTTTTCTTCCATGGATGCCTGCCTGTTGTAACGATTGATGGAAAGGGCCTCTTCCATTGTTTTTGCAGCAAACCCCTCCAAAGGCTCCGGCAGCAGTATTTCGTAGGAAGTCAGGGAAAGATTGCAGTCCAGCTGATCTGTCAGGTCATAGGGCAGATATATTTTTTTCGTATTGGAATTTGCCAGTCCGGAAATCCATCCTCCTTTCTCTTTTATGACACCGCATACCACAATTCCCTTTTCATTGACCCAAATGGTTTTTCCTACGGAATCAGCCGAACCAAACAGAGCAAAGGAAAGGGATTCGCTAATAACCGCCTTATCCCTCATCAAATCCTCTTCACTAAATTTATTTCCGTTTAAAAAAGACATGCTGTGAAATTCAAAATAATGCCCGCCTACAAAATATCCCTTTACTCGCTGAAAGCTGTTTTGGTAGCTTACCTCTATCTGTTCCGTGCCTTCATATGCATCTATAAAAATCTGTTCTTTATCCCCTGCATCTAAAGAAGGACTGTTAAACAGCTGCTCCGAAAGATTATTTCTCAGCTGCATAATGCCGCTTCGGTCCATTTGGGACTTTGGGCTGAAAAAAACACTGATTCTCTTATAGCTGCTTCCGTCCCGGCTGAAAGCTTTTTCCAACTGCCAGTTGTCTGCTGCGCTTAGCAACCAATGTTCTGCCGGAAATGAGCATACAAAAAGAAGAAACAGGAAGCTGTACAAACATATTTTCTTAAGTCTTTCCTTCACAATATTCATCCTCATGCTTTAATCCACCAGCCTTACCTTCATTCCATCTCCCAATGGCTCAATGGATTCCGTAATAATGTAATCATCCGGACTTAAATCTGCCAGAACAGCCGCATAAGAATCATCCGAAGCCAGGACCTCCACCGTTTTTCTTTCCGCCAGATACCGGTTGCCAAGAGGCGTAGACCTGATACGGAGGGCATACACAAATTTTCCCTGATTATCCTCATATACAGCATTTCTGGGCACAATTGTATCATATTCATTCTTTTGTTCTCCTACTGAAACTGCCAATGTCTGCCCCGGTGCAATTTCCTCTCCCCATACCCGGAAAGTTAAAAGCCTGCTCCTGTCAGGGTCCTCCGGATTTGCTTTGATATTTATAAGCTTTGCATTTGCGCTCTCATCCCATACATTTAATACAGAAGCTTCATTTCCCACTGCTACATACTGACTTTGCTCTAAGGTTACAGGAAATGTGACTGTATACCCTTCTTCTATCATATTGATGGTAACTACGGTTTCATTTGCCAGAACCGTATCTCCTGCATTATGAGCAATCCGGCTGATAACTCCCGAGACAGGAGAACGCACTTCCCTTCCCCCCTGATTTTCCTCAAGCTTCCCTACTTCTGCCTCCTGTCTGCTTACTTTCTCACCTAAGCTCTGAAAATCCAGATTATTCTTTCTGGCATCCAACAGTAAATTTTTTAACGCCACCTCTTTATCCTTTACTAAAGCCTCCGCTTCTTCCAGCGGCATAATATCCGCTTCCAGCTGTGTCAGCCTTTCCTTTTCTTCCTCCAGCTTAGAAGCCATGCTTTCATAGTCTCTCTTTGCCTCTGCCGCCTTTTCTTCCAGCTTTTCCCTTGTTTTATTATTTTTCCTTGCTTCCTTGTATGCTTCTCTTTTTTTCTCCAAATCCTGTTCCTTATATGTAATTTCCTTTTCCTTATCCCGAATCTCCCTAGTAAGCCTTATCTCTTCCTGTCCGTTTCCGCTTTCCATGGCAGACTTAAGATCCGCCTGTAAATCTCCCAGAGCTGTATAAAGCCCTTCCAATTCCCTTTTCATCATCTGAATTTCCTCTTTTACAGCATCGCCGTTTTCCCCTGCACCTTCATCCTCCAGTTTTTTTTGCGCCTCTGCGGCAGCGCTTTCCAGTGCTTTTATTTCCTCTGTTTTCTGCTGTATGCTCTGCTTTAAGCCGGCTATTTCTCCCTGGGCATTTGCAGAGCGTTCCTTTTTTTCCATAGCTGCTAACAGCTCGTCCCTTGCATTTTGAATGACCAGATTCGAGGTGCCATATTCATTTCCCATTTCCAGAATGGATTTTTGATATTCCAGCTCAAGGGCTGCTAATGCTTCTTTTTCCGCCTCCAGCTCCTGATTTTCCCCGTCCTCGTACAAAAACAGCAACTGGTTTTTAGAAACTGTGTCCCCTTCGGAAACGGACATGCGGGCAATCTTTTTCTCTGTCTCCGCTTTTATTTCATAATGATGAACGGCTTCCACTTTTCCGTTTCCCCGCACCCTGTTATATATAGTTCCGCTTTTCAGCTTTGTGACGGTTACCTGGGGCAGCGTAAGGTTCATAATGGTATTGGAACAAAATGTCAGTATAAGCAAAGCCGCAAAAAATACTGCCGCCACATTCCGTATATATTTTTTCCTCTTATTATTTTGTTCTTCCATTTTCTTTTCTCCTATATCTGCTACAATGTTTTTATAGTCGATATACCTAACAGCCCGTTAGGCTATTATCCATTTTGTTACTATTCTATGGCTGTAAGTATTTATCTGCTGTACTTTTGACACCTTATGTACTGTTGTGAGCCGCATATAGCAAAAACGCGACCTGTGGTGATTTGTCTGTCTTTCAGGATGGAATTGTGACAGCAGGATGTCCTACAACTATCTTTCTTTCCAATAGATAAACATGTTTTTTACTTTGTTCCCCCATAACAGGAAATACCGTCTATCAAATAATCTTCCCCATACAAAATTACAAATATGGCAGGCACCATATAAATAACCGCAACTGCAAATGCCAGGGTGATTTCTCCCTGATTGATGGTGGAAAGATATACGGAAAGCGGATAAGCCGCTTCCTCAGACAACATAATCAAAGGCTGCTCCACCATGCTCCAATAATCAATAAACAGCAAAATCGCCACGGATACAATTGCGCTTTTACATAAGGGAATGCAGATTTTCGTAAAAACGCTCCACTCCCCGGCTCCATCCAGCCTTGCCGCCTCAATCAGCGAAACCGGAATCCTCCGCATGAATTTAGTCAGCAGATAGGTGCTGAAGGTGGAAAAGATGCCGGGCAGGATAATTGACCAATAGGTATTTAATATTCCAAGCTTTCCCGACACCAGATAGTTGGGCACAAGAGTCACCTGAAAGGGCAGAAGCATAAGCAGTGTATATATAAAGAACAGGATTTCCCCTTTTTTATTGCGGATTCTTGTAAATCCATATGCTGCTCCCAATGATACCGCTATCTGAAATAGGACGATGGGCACTGTCAGAATCACTGAATTCCAAAACTTGAGCAGGTACTCAGGGCTTAAAAGCAGGACTGTTTCATACTGCTTTATGCTCACCATGTCGGGAATCAGCTTTAAGTCCGCTTCTTTGGAAACATACCCGTCCCCCTGCCCATAGCCATAGCTTCCATATACATTCCCATAATGAATGAGCACTTCTTCCTCCTTCATAAAGGAGTTAGTTATGGTTAACAGGATAGGCATGGCAAAGGACGTGGCAAACAGCGCCACAATCAGAAACAGCACAGCTTTTTGTATAAAATTGCGTTTTTTCTTTTTTCCTTTTATTCTTTTCATTTCCGTGATACTACCCTTCCAGATTCCTTCCCACCCTGTTTTCCAGAAAAAACAACAGGCTGATGATAAGTGTCAGTCCAATGCACATAAGGACTGCGGCTGTAGCAAGCTTCTGATAATCAAATGCCAGAAAGGTATTGTTCATAAAGTGCTGCAGTAAATACATGGTGTCATTGGGATGGGCGCCTGCCAGCAGATAAACCTCTTTAAAGATTTTAAAGGAGCCCACTATTGCCATCAGTCCCACAAATAATATGGAAGGCGACAAATACGGAAGCTTGATATACCAAAAGCTTTGAAAACCGCTTCCCCCATCCATTCTTGCCGCCTCCAGCAGTTCCCCGGGAATCTCGTTTAAAGCCGCCATATAAATAATCATATAGTAGCCAAGATTTTTCCATAAAAACAATAACAGCACTACCAGAAGCCCATAATCTGATTTTAAAAAGTCCGTCTTTCCATGGCCTAAATGTGCCAGAAACCGGTTGATGGTTCCGTTATAGCAAAACAGCACCTGCCACACCAGCATGACCGAAGCGCTTGGAACCATTAAGGGGCTTAGGAAAATGGTCCGAAACAGACTTCTTCCCGGAATATTTTCCTCAAGCGCCAGTGCCATCAGCAAGGACAGCCCAACTGCCAGAGGCACTGACAGGGCAGAAAAAAGCACCGTATTTTTTAATGCCTTTAAAAATGCCTGATTGTGTAAAATCGCTATGTAATTGTCAAGCCCCGCAAAGCTTCCTCTCACCGGATTGTCCACAAGGGAGTAATAAATCAGACCTCCAAAGGGAATCAGATAAAATATAGCCACTCCCAAAAGGCTGACTGAAAGGAAGCTGTATTGTTTTAATCGTTTCATCTTTCTGGCAATTCCTTCCCGTCCAGTACTTACTGTTGTTCGCTTAAATAAAGAGTTATCCTTTTCTCAATAATCTGTGCCGTATCTTTAGCCGTCCTGTGCGCCTGAAAGTAAGCCCCGGCTTCTTCCAGTACAATATTCATAAGCTCTTCCTCATATGTGTTTGTTTTTGTGGTAGAATTTACAAGCTCCCAGAATATCTCCCTTTCTTCCTCTGTCATTGCTCCCAGCTTTACCTGGTAATCATCATATGTGATTTCACAGGTATAGGGTTCAATGGTAATACCCTCCTCTGTGATAAACTGTTTATCCGCTGAAGTAATGTCCATGTAATATTGCAGGCATTCCAGCCTTACGGGAAAATAATCCGGATAACAGTATTTTTTCTGATATTCTTCCGACAATAGGTATTTGATAAATTCCCATGCCCCTTCCGGATTTTTACTATTTGAAAAGATTCCCATATTCATCCCCTGGCAGTCAAAAGCATTTCCTGTCCCTTCCACAGCCGGATAGCCTATAAAAGCCGCTTTTTCTCCAAACAGCCTGCTATAGAGCATAATATCCGTAAAATCCACAATTGTATTTTGGACTAACAGCAATTCCTTATTTTGGACCATGGAAGGCATGCTGGCTCCGTTCACGTCACTGCTTTCCGGATACTGTCCGGCAAATTCCAAAAATTCTATAAATGCAGCATTGTCAAAGGAACAGCTTCTCTTTTTCCAATCCACAAAGGAATCCAAATTGACAGCCGTAAGACGTTTTAATATTTCTCCATTGGCAGGTGCATAAAAAATGTCCATTTCTTCTTTTATTTCTCCGGTCAGCTTCTGAAATTCTTCTACTGTCCATCCTGTTTTGTCTCCCACCTGCCCTGCGGCTCCAATCACGGTTGAAATTCCAAATCCGGGGGCAATGCTGTATAAATGTCCCTTCCTGCTGAATGCTTCTAAAACGGAGGTTACCAAATCATCCGCACCTATATCCTTGTCCTGCTCCAAATAAGTATGTAAATCTGTAAGCATTCCTCTGTTTATCAATATTTGCTCCGGCATATTCTTCAGGCAGATTACATCAAAGTCTTCTTTGGCCGCCAGTTCTGTATTTATTTTTGCAAGGGGCTGCAATATAAACAGTTGTTTTTTCTCCTGCCTCCTCTTTTCCGGGACTTAACTTTATCATCTCATATTCCTGATTACCGGTTGTTTCTGAATTGACGCAGAAAAATTCTCCTTTGGCAGTCTCGTATATATTGGAAAGCCATTCGCTGCTAAGATTTGAGTTGTTCCAGTCAATCAGTTGAATTGTTTTACCTCTTTCCCAATCATAAGCATGCAGCCCTTGTTTGTTATAATAATAAAATGCATATTCTTCACTTGCCAAAAGATAATTGACCTGTGACTGGCTTGCTTCCGGCATTTTATAAAGTGTGCTCAGCTTTCCATTTTCTACATGAAATTTTTCAATAATGCTTCCGTCCTTTTCTTCATAAGCGGAAAGAACAATCTCGCCGGAGGAAAGCATTGCCATATCTGAAAAAGCGCCTTCAAACTGATATAGTATTTCTCCCAGCTTATTGGTTACCAAAAATTTAACGGGACTTAGAAAATAGATATGATTGTCATCCATGATAGTTTTAACCGGAGGCATGTCTGTAAAGGCAGCTACGGCATTTGTAACATCATATTGATTTAATACAACTCCATTTTTATCAACTTGATACAAATCGTATTTTGAATTTTCTCTATCTGACAACAGTATCAACATATTTCCCAATCCATCCGGGGCAAAGGAACGCAATCTCTGGTTTGCTTCCACGGCAAAAGGAATTTCCGCAGCATTTTCCCCATCCATATTCAAAGAGTAAAATTTATAAGAAGATGGAATATCCGGATTTTGTTCTGTTTTCATCTGTACAGTAACGGCATATATCTGCTGCTTTGCAACAAAGGCGAGCGCTATCATTTCATTTTCCGTAAAAGAATGATTCAGCGGATAAATCTGATAAACAGATTGTGGATTGTCTTCTATTGTGGTGATTATGCTTTTTTCATGCCCACATCCGGTAAGGAAAAGGAATTCAAAGATGAAAAATATAAGTTTTGTAAAAAAGCGATTCTGATATTTCATATTTATATTTTCCCATTCCCTTTCTTCCCTTTTGCTGATTATGTAAACATTGCATTTTACTCATTCCATAACTTCTAACCCTTTATTCATCCAGATACAAAGAAATCCTTTTCTCCAGATTCCCGGCACATTCCTCTTTGGATATTTCCCCATGGAAATATCTTTCTGTTTCCTCCGTAATCAGCTCCCATATGCCGTTCTCTAACTGCACCGGCAAATACATATGCTCTAACAATGTCCAAAAACCGGAAATCTGCTCTTCCTCCAACGCTCCCAGCTCTATTGTATAATCATCATATCCAATGGTGCAGTGATAGGCTTTGTTTTCCTGTCCCTGCTCATCCACATATGGTTCTGTTGCGGACATTATCTGTATATAATCTTTAATACAGTCCTTTCTTACAGGAAGAAACTGCATATCGCAATACTGCTTTAAATAGGACTTACTGGTAATATATTTTAAATATTCCCATGCCCCCTCCTTATGCCTTGACTGCTCTAAAATTGCTGTTTCCATCCCTGCTGATGAAAATAGATTTCCCGGATTGTCATATGCGGGATAACCTGTAAAGGAAATTTTCTCTCCAAACATCTTTTCATAAAACAGAAAGCTGGTAAAATCCGTTATGGTTTCCCTTACAAAAACCACCTGGTCTGCCTGAACCTTTTGAGGCATTGTCATATCTTCCTCCTCTTCTTCCGGAAACTTTTCCGCAAATTCCAAAAGGTTCATAAGTTTCTCATTTTGGAAGGAACAAGTGCCATTATCCGGGTTTACAAAATTGTTCAGGTTTGCTTCCATGAGTTTTTTCATCATTTCTTCTCTGTTTATGGCATAATACAGTTTTTTCCCTTCTGCCAGCTCCTGTTGCAAACCCATTGCCTTTTGAGGCGTCAGGCTGTATTCCTCTCCAAGCAGGGAGGCTTTTCCAAACACTGTTTCCACAGCAAAACCCGGCGTCCAGGAATACATCCCCTGCTGATTGGACAGCAGGTCATATACCGGCTCCAGAAAATCTTCTTTTTTTATTTCTTCATCCTGTTCCAAAAAAGAATTTAAGTTGCATAAAAGCCCCTGTTTTACATAGCGCTCCTTGGGAAGTCCATCCAGACAGAGTAAATCTATGGTTCCTTCCGTCATTAAATCTGCGCTGAGTCTGGACAAATCCCCCTGATAGTCTTTTATTTCTATTTTGTATTCCTGATTTTCCCTGTTAAAACGGTAGACTGCTTCTTTTAAAAAAGAATTTATCTGCAGTCCTGCCATGGTGATGTGTATTTTTTCTTCTGCATTATCTTCTTCTAAAGAGGGTTTTAATAAAACAAGCTCTCTGCCGCCATTTGTTCCATCCATGTTAAGCACAAGGAATGTATTTTCTTCAATTTCCGTAATTTCCTGCAGCATTTCCGGATTTAAGCCCGCTTCTTTTAAATCCACCAGTCTTTGTGCCTTTTTCTTCTTTATATCCACGCCAATTATAGATTGCCCGTTATTTGCTATATAATCCCAATATTTACTTTCTGCAAGCCCGCCTGCATAATGCTTATTCCACTCTTCCTCTATACTTTTTCCATACTGTTCAAGGCTTTTTTCCTGCAGATTCAATCTGCATATATGCTCTTCCCCATCCACCTTAAAATTACTTACATATATATTCCCGTCTCTGCCTAAATAGGGATTAAAAAACATTCCATCCGTTTCAAAGGTATGTAAAGGCATTCCGGTTTCATCAAATACATTTATCTGATTCATTGCCAGATAATATAAACGATTTTCCCTGTCAAATATAACTTGATGCATTTCCATGCCGCCTAATGATTCCGTAATTTCCTTTTCCAGTATACAGGCTCCTGTCTCATCATATTTTGCCATATAATACTTGTCTTCGCTTGACAGCAGCATCACAAACTCTCCCTTTGCATTTTCTGACAGGCATAGGATATGTTTGTCCGATTCTAGCAGGATAGGAAGCTTATCTGCTCGCTGATTTTTTAAATCATATTGATACACATGTGTTTTTTGCACTCCTTCTTCTATGCTGTCATTCCGGTTAAAAGCAGAAAAAAAGATTTCATTATCACTACAACAAAGATTCCAGATGTACTCTTCTTCCTCCAGCCCATCAAGCTCCAATGCGACTGCCTCATAACCATTTACGTCCGGCTCTTTTAGTTTCACTTCTTTACTGCAGCCCGCCAATACTAAGATAACTGCCAGTATTGCCAAAGCACACAGAAACTTTCCCCTATAGTTTTTCATTAGGCCCTCTCCTCTTTTCCTCTCACCAATCTACCCCGAAAGCCTCCTTCCAGCCATCGCCCCCGCAAACCAGAGAAAAATACCCGAAAGCCCAAAACATCCGGCCCTGAAATAATCCTCTCCCATACTCTTTGGCATATCATTCAGATAACAGAAAAGCCCCTTATCGCCATTTAAATAGGCAAAGCCGGAATACAAAACATATAGAAAAACCATAAAATAAGCAATCACCTGTGAACGCAGCAAATATAAAAGGCACACCGCCAGTCCCTGAAAAAACACACAGACAGAAGCAATCCTGAAATACTCATAAAAAAAGCCCTCTAAACAAACTCCATAAAACAAATACGACACCAACAAGAGCACATGAAACACTTCCCCATAAAATCCTGCCGCCCTGTCCGGCTTTTTTTCATATAAATAATACAGCTCCCATCCATCCGATTCCACCCAGTCATAAGCGCTTAATACAATCCAGAATACGGAAAAGAAAGGAAGGATTCCTTCTGTAACAGACAAAAAAACTCCATATTTTTCATATGCTTCCAATAAATCATTTTCAAGTATGGCATAGAGCCACACCGGAAGCACAATCAATAGAACCAGCAGGGGAACCCAAAAGACCAATCCCATTTCCTTCCTGCGCATTTCATTTTTCTTTAAAAGCCTTTTAACAGACATATATATGCATCCTCAAGGGTAACTTCCTTTTCCCATTCCATGTCCTGTTCTTTTTCACATACAATCCGGTAATACTCTTTCCCTTCCTTTTGAAAGGATTTCAATACGGAATATTCCCCCTCTATCTGTTCTGCTTCCTTTACAGGAACGATATAGATTTTATGCTCCGCATATTTTAAAATTTCCGGCTGGCTGTCCTGTTTCAAAATTCTGCCCTGATTCATTATGATGACCTGGTCGCAAAGGCTCTCCATGTCCTCCACGATATGGGTGGAAATCAGCAGCATGCTCTTTTTCCCCACCTGCCGCATAAGCTGCTTCATCCGAAGACGCTCTTCCGGGTCCAGCCCCGCTGTGGGCTCATCCAGTACAAGGATTCCCGGTTCCCCTAACAGCGCCTGGGCGATTCCAAGCCTTCTTAACATTCCTCCGGACAGCTTCTTACATTTCATCTGCTTCTGCTCCGTTAAATTTACCGTTTCTATACAGTTTAAAATATGCTCTGCAAGCCCCTTATCCGGCAGCTTCTTCAGCGCTGCCAGATATTCCAGATTTTCATATACCGTCAGATTTCCATGCAGCCCGAAGCTTTGGGGCAGATAGCCGATTCCCCTTTTTTTCATTTCTTCATCTATACATATTTCTCCCGAACTCACCTTATGTAAACCTACAAGACAACGCATCAACGTGGTCTTTCCTGCCCCATTGGGTCCTAACAGACCGTAAATTCCCTGATTCAGTTCTAAGCTTATCTCATGTAAAACTTCTTTCTTTTTGAAAGACTTGCATACATTTTGAAACTCGATTCCCATTTTATTCTCCCATCCTATCCGTCTTTTACTGTTCCTGTAAATAAATTGTCACCCGGTTCTGAATATTCTCACTGACTTCCCTGCTTGTTTTTTCCTTATGAAAGTAAGCCTCTGCTTCCTCTGATACAATATCCAAAACAGGGCTGTCATATATTATTTCATGGTCGATTCCCTCTACTATTGCCTGAAACTGTCGGATATCCTCTTTGGAAGAAGGCTTTCTCTTCAAAGAAACATCACCATACAAGTCCTCCCCTAAAAAGGGCTCTATCCGATAGCCCCGGTCATTATCATAAGCTTCCGTGGCGGCATTTATCCGGATATATTCTTCCGTGCAGTCCCTTCTTAAGGAAATCATCGTAAAGGATTCCTGATACTGGTAATCCGGAGCATACAGCGTGCTTAAGAATTTCCATGCAGCCTCTTTCTGCCCGGACATGGAAGTGATTGCCATTTTCTGTCTCGGCAGAAACCCAAAACCGTTTTTTTTGCCGGAAGGATAGGGCACAATGGACACCTCCCCGCCAAAGAGCTGCCGATATCTTTGTAAAAGCCCCAGCACGTCCCCTTCCTTCGATACATCCACTGCCGATATCCTGCCGCCCCGGATTTCATCTATAATCCGCTCCGTATCCTTTGCAGGTTCCGGGTCTTTTCTCTTTTCTGCCAGCACCAGAAGCTTTTCAAACTTTTCGGAATCAAAATGACAGCTGCCTGTGTCGTAATCCACAAATTCAGAAAAAGAATTTCCCACCAAAGCTGAAAGCAGCTCATATTCTGTACAGCCTTCCACATAACCTGCGGTTTCTTCTCCCGATACAGAAGCTTCCTTTCCAATCCAGCCTCCTATATCAAAACCGGAAGGGAGTTGATACAGCTTTCCGTCTGTTTCCAATAACGACAGGACATTTTCATGGAAATCCGAACATTTAAAATCTGATTTCAAATAAGGGTACAAGTCCTCTAACAACCCTTTTGCAATTAAAGAATGAAGTTCTAACCCTTCCAGACACAAGATATCCGGTCCATACCCTGACATCACGTCCAAAACCAACTGCTTCTTTGGTTCTTCATACTCTTTATAATCCTTTATGATAACCCGATATTCTTCATTGCTCTCGTTAAAAGCAGAAGCCAGTCCTTCTATTCTTGAATCCACGTTTATTCCCGCCAGAATAACGGATGTCTTTTCTTCCTTTTCCGGCGTCCTGCCCAGCGCATACAGCTTCTGCTCCGGTCTTGCCAGTTCCCCGTAATCCCATAAGCTTGCATAAAAGCCGGAAGCCGGTGATGGACAGATTTCCCCCACAAATTCCTCATTAATGCCGGATTCAGCAAGGCTCCCAAGGGAAACCATATTTTTTCCCAAAAAATCATAGCCCCATATAATATTTGCCGCATCACAATAGTAAATATCATATTCCAAACCGTCTATAATTTTCCAGTCCGCATCAAAGCCGGAAATGGGAAGCTCGTATTTTTCTCCCATTTCCCCGTTTTTCAGGCACTGTACATATACATGTCCGTCATGGTTATTGTATACATAAGCCACCGTCCCGTTTCCAAGCTTTCTTAAAAATCCAAAATTTTTCCCGGGAAGCATCTCTTTTTTATTTCCATTCTCATCCAAGCAAAGAACTGCATTTCCTGTATTCACGTAAAGAAAGCCCTCTGCATCCATCCGCATATCTGTTACACTGCCCTCAAATGCTTCCAGAGAATGCAGCGCTTCCGTAATGTCCATATCAGAAAGCACCTCCCCCTTTTCGGAAAGCACCTTTACCCGATAGTCTGACGCTCTTTTTATTGCCATTGCCGGCCGACCCTTTGAGTCTGAAAAAACTCCCAGCACTTTTTCAAACTTATCCGCTTCATAAGGAATCTGCGTAACCACAGCCTCATCATCTATTTTGTAAAAGCTGCCGGCGCCAGCCGCCCTGAATTCTGTCCGGTACAAAAAGAACCCTTTTTCTATCCTGCACATGGCATAAATATTGCTGCCTTCCCCTATGGCCACTTGTTCCTTCACAAAAGCCCCTTCCGATAATGCCGGTTCTATTTTTATGATATTTTCATAAACCGCTGTCATTGCCCAAAAAAGCCCTGCTGCCAGCAGACAGGATAATAACAGGATGAATGCTTTTCTTATTTTCATGCTCCCCGCTCCTATTTTTTCTCCCCATATAATTGTTCCATATCGCTCTGCCAGATGGATTCATATATAATTACATAATCATCCTCTGCCACCGCCTGGCACCTTTGGGAACCGTTTGCCGGCATAATAAGCACTTTCTTATTATGAATGGTAAAATCTGTGCTTCCATATTCCTGTTCCAGTAAATCCCCGTAATCCACCGCATCCTCAAAGGCAGGCAAATCCGTATCCTGAACACCTCTCAATGCCGGATAGATAAAGGTCACATCTCCCACCCTGCGGCTTGATACAAATCCGCTTAACAGGCAAAAGCCTTCTGCACTGCCTTCAAAATAATTTCTCTCCACTTCCGGCAGAGAAGAATATACCTGCTTTCCTGTATGGACCCTGACCTTAAAATACGGCTTTCCTTCCGGAAACACATCCGGCATATAATTGCTGACTTGCATTTCTCCGGGAAAAAACTCAATAAACTCCTCCCTATACAGTGGATGGAAGCCCGCAATGGGGTAAAATGCCACACCGTAATTCAAATAGATACCCTGACTTTGGCTGTAAAACTGCTTTCCATTTCCGGAATAGGAAAAAGTCAGCTCCGTAATGTTTCTGCCATCGGGATTTTTCACCGTAATATAGTCTCCCTTTTGGGTAAATTTCAGCTTTTTCCCATCCTGATCCAGAATCCTGCTGACCTTGTACGGGTGATATAACGTAAAGCAATATTCCTTCTGCACCTCTCCCGCTAAAGACAGAACCGCTTTTGCTTTTAAACAGGTCAGCACCGAAAAATCCAAATCATATTCCGTTACCTGAAACTCCGCTTTCTTTTCCTTTGCCTGCTCCATTGCCTTTTCCTTAAACACATAGTACCTGTTATCCCACTGATTTGCCCCATGCAAAGAACCTGACGGCATCAGGTCTTCATAAGGAAGGAGAAGCATACAGAAAGAGGCAATGGTAATGATTGTTCCCAAAACCGCCTTCTTCTTACCCATACAGGCACAAATAATCATTAAGGCTCCAAGCCAGAATAAAATCAATCCTATTCTGTGCAATTGCACCGGATTACCCAGATACGGGTCGAATACATAGCCGCATCCCCGGGGAAGCACTGCAAAAGGTTCAAATAAATAGTAAAAAATATCGGAAGTGGTTTTCATATACACCCACTCCGAACAGCTTACCATACAGGAAGCCAGCAGTCCCCCTGCCAGCTGAAAGGTAAGTCCCGGAAGATAGGTAAGGCACCTTCCAATCATAATTGCCAGAATGCCATCCAGAAAATAGTTTACAGCTGTTCCCACAGATATATGAATCATATAAGGAACATAGTCCTTATAGCCTCCTGCCCAAAAGGCTGCAAGATTAATCACATATATCACTATACTGAACCATCCATGGATGGTAAGCAGCACGGCAAACTGGCTTCTTTCCATCCTAATCCGATGAATTGCATACACAAGCTCATCTATTTTTGAACTTTGCGTCTTCTTAAAAAAAAGAAATGAAATCATAAGCAATGCAATAAAATAATAAACCGCCAGATAACATGTTATAAAGTAGACAGAATAATTATGATATGTATAAGCTCCTGCCAAAGTATAATGAAACACCTGCAAAATCTTTGCCACTATCATGCCGTTTAATAATAGGCAGGGCATAAAAATCAAAGGACTTTTTATAAATAATTTTAGATTTTGGATATAACTTTTCATGTCCCTTTTCCCAATTTACTAATCCACTTTTATTGTTCCATATCCATTTCCGTTTGTTAATGCCAGCCTATACGTTGTATATCCGGCAGTTGTATTCTTAAAGGTCTGTTCTGAACTGACATTTTTTTTCGTATTCTCAACTTCAATCCAAAGACCAGTATCTCCTTGCTGTACAAGTCCTGTTAGAGACTTCTTTGTATAGGGATGCAATGTATATTGAAATCCCTTCGTGCTTGCCGATACTATCCCCGAATATACCTTCTCACTTCCTGATTTCGTAACCATTTTTGATGTAGATGCAAGAACCGTTCCGCCAATCACCATTGACATAGCACATGCAATTACTGCAGCTTTCATAAATCCTTTTCTCATTTTTCCTTTCTCCTTTCTTTTTTCGTTTTACAAGTGTTTTTTTGATTACCTGTTTTGTTTCATGCAACTTTAATTATTTTCCTATATAATGTTGTAATTAAATTTTATCCTACATTTATCCTCGTGTCAATCGTTTTTTTAACATATCTTATATTTCTTCCTCATATTTATATATATTTTAAAAATTCTATAACAATTACAGTTAAAATGGTTTCCAAAGTCTTCCCTTATAAAAACTCTACTGTTCAAACGGCTGCTCAGCCATCATTCCCCCCTTTCCCTGCCAGATTTGCCAGAAAGAACAGCCCCATTCCGAGAAGCAGAAACATCCCGCTACGACAATAATCCCGAACAATGCCTGCCGGTAAGCCCACAACATAGGAAAGCGCCCCGCTTTTTTTCGTTCCTGTACAAAACAAGATATAAAAAATCACCCAAAGCACCGTTATAATGTTACTTTTCGTCAGAAACAGCAATAGCAGAACGGCTCCCTGAAAAAAGATACAGATACATATCATCCTAAAATATTCGTAAAAAAATCCCCGCAAATAAAAATGATAAAACAGGTACACCGGTAATAGCAGCAAATTAAAATATACGGAATAAAAAACACCTGCCAGAATTGGCTTTCTCCATACAAAACAATACAATTCCCTCTTTCTGCCCTCCAGCCATTCCTCCAGTTGAAACAAAAGCCAAAATACGGATAAAAAGGGAATAACCGTCTGGGTGATTCCAAGCAGCTTTTTGTAAGTTTCCGATATAAGGAATCCTGCTTCCCTGCGAAGAAAAACGAAAAAAAGCAGAGGCAGAACAACCAGTGCTGCCCCTATTGGAATATAGTAAACCAATCCCATCTGCTTTTGCTTTAATCTATAAATTCGATATCCTCTTTTTATCCACATAAATGCACCTTCTCATTTATTCCTGTAAATAGGTACTGACCCTGCTCTGAATTTTATCCGCTGTTTCTTTAGCGCTCTTTTCACCGTTAAAATAAGCTCCTGCCTCTTCCCTTATGATATCAAAAATCATTTCGTCCCCTATAGATTGATGGTCTATGGAAGCAATCAGTTTCCGAAATTGTCCCGCCTCTTCCTTTGACACGGGCTTTAATGAAATGACCATATCCGAAAAAGTGATTTCCTGCTCTAACGGCTCTATAAACTGCTGCCTGTCATCCATATATCCGTCTACCGTAGTCTGCCTTTTTATATATTCTTCCAATGCTTCCACATTGACAGGAATCAGCCCTCCGCCTGCCTCTCGTAACTGTTTTTCCTTTTTCAGCTGCATTTCCAAAAAGCTCCATGCCGCCTCCTTATGCTCTGACAGGCTGCAGATTCCATAGCTGCGTCCTGCCAGAAAGCCAACGCCGCTTTCCTCTAAAACAGGATATGGGACAACGGTAATTTCCCCCTGGTATAAATTGGAAAACAACTGATAATTGCATATATCATAGGAGCTGTTATCCCATCTTGCCCCCATGGACCTGCCTGTTTCAATTCCCTCCAGAATAAAATCCAAAATCACGTAACTGTCCGTGTGTTCTAACCGTTTATCCCACAGGACATTTGCACATTCCAGCATAGAGACAAACTGCTCTGTATCAAACTGACATCTCTTTTCCTTATAATCCACCAGCCTGTTAAAATTATTGGATATGATTTTCTCTAACAGCTCTTCCCTGTTTAAATCAATAATGAAACGTTTCTCTTCTTCCCCGGTTTTCACTATGTTATGCAAAAGCATTTTTTCATCTGCCAGGGTGTCTTTTGCCGCAATCATTCCATCAATAGTATAATGGGTGCAGATTTGATACAGCCCGTCATTTTGTGAAAGCATATTTAGGATATTGCCGTCCAGCTTTCCCTGTAATTCGCTGTTTTCCAGATAAGGGGTAAGCTCTTCTAACAGCTGCCGGTTTATAAGCTGATAGGAATTTACGCCTGAAAGACAAATAATATCCGGGTTCTTCCCCGACATCATATCTAACACCAGTTGTTTTTTGGGCTCTTCATATTGGGAATAATCCTCAAGTCTTATGAAATACTCCTGACTGCTTCCGTTAAATTCTTCCACATTTTCCGTCATAAGCCCATCCGGATCAATCACAGCCAGCACCAGCTCCTGCCTGTCACTGACGGTTGCTCCCGGCTTCACATAATACAAATCATTTCCCGCATAAAATTCCTTATCATCATAAGCATTAACGGATAAAAAAATGTCCAGATTTTCTGTCACGCCATATCTGTTTATCTCATTGACAGGAAGCCCTGCCTCGTATAAATTTACAAGAACAGTGCCCTGCTTCTTCCCTAAGTCATAGCCATATAGCAGATAATTGGCATCCATGTAATACAAATCATAAGCGCCGCCATCCTGAATTGCTTCAAAATCCCCTACGCTTTTGACGGGAAGTGTGTATTTCTCATCCGCCTTTGCTTCCTGAAACGTCTGCACTGCAAGCCTTGTGCCGGCGCCGCTCTCCTCTTCCTCCATATAAATATAGGCAATCCTTCCATTTTTTATATTTCTCAGGCAGCCCACGGACAGCAGTCCCTTTATCTGTTCCTGAAGCTTTCCCTGACTGCTGTATACAGAAATAAAGCGCTCTCCTTCTTCCTCCATGAGCACATAAAGCGCTCCCGTTTCATCCATGCGCACGGATTCTATCCGCTTATTCCCAACGTCTTCTGATAGATTCCATGTCTGAATGCAATTGCCGGATAAATCATATTCCTTCATATAAATATCCGTCGCCTGAGAAATCAACACAAGAAGCCCGCCCTGTCCGTCAGAGCACAGGTCCAGTACCTTTTCAAATTTTTCCAGCTTATAAGGAGCGCTTTCCACATTTCCTTCCTTATCAATATAGCAAAAGCTGCCAAAATACTGTTCATAGGCAGGATATGTATAAGCTGCCGCTCTTTCATTTATGACACAAAGCCGACTTGCCGACTGCAAATTCTTTGATTCAATCAATGTAATGCCCGCTTCCTGCTTTTCCAATACCGCCTGCTGTCCTGCTCCCACTATAGCTTTTATACAAAAAAATACTGTCAACGCAATCAAAGCTGCAATAAGAAAAATACCTGCTTTTTTTACTATGTATGTTCTTTTCATCTTGCCTCCAATTTTTCCTTCAAATAGTCCATATCACTGATTCGTACACTATCCGAAAACAACAAGTAACTGTCATGAGCCACCGGGCAATGCATGGATGTAGGATTTGGAATCGTAATTATCGTCTTGCCAGACAGGGAAAATGCTTCCTGCCCTGACTTTTCATAAATCAGTCCCGCATATTCCACCACATCCTCGTAAGAGGAAAAGCCTCCCATCTCCAGCCGTTCCAGCCTTGCATGAATGAATACCGTATCATCAACTACGGTTTTTTCCAATAAACCGGCAAAAAGCCCCAGGGTGTCTCCTTCCCCTTCAAAGCTGTTTCTTCCGTTTTCTTTTAAGGTAGAATATACCCTGCGCAGTGTATTCACTTTTACCTGAAAATGAGCTTTTTCCTGCAGATAAGACGGATAGAAACCATAACCAAATTCACCTTCTCCATACACCTTTTGAAAGCCCGGCATTGGATAAAAACAGGTTCCCGGAAGCAGATTGATGCCCTCCATCTGGCTGTATAGTTCTTTCCCATTTCCATAATAGGAAAGCTTTATCTGCTCCACCGGTTTCCCCTTTGGCGGATAAACCGTCAGGTAATCCCCATCTCTTTCAAAATTAAGCTTTTCCCCATCCTGACTTCGCACATCTTTAATCCGATAAGGGTGATACAAGGTAAACTTGTATTGTTCTAAATCCTTTTCCCGTATATACATGGTCACTTTCGCACTCAGACAGGTAAAAACCGTAAATTCCATCTCATAGTCCGTTACTGCAAATTCAGGCTGTTCTTCCTTTTCCTCCACTATCCGTTTTGTATTGTCGTTATAATCATAATAATGATATGGCGGATACCATGTGCCCACACCATGGTAAAAAGACTGTCCCAGTTCTTCATAGGGCAGCAGTAAAATAAAAACCGACAAAAACAGCAGCCCTGTCAGATATTTCTTTTTCCTTTTCAGCACAAAAGCTGCCATCATGCCAAACAGTGTGCCCCAGAACAGAATTACTCCTATCTGATGTATTTGTATTGGCAAACCGATGTGCTGCTGTATTGCCCATTCCCCTCCTCCGGGAGTGATAATTTGAAAGGGTGCATAAAACTTATAAAACAGCTCTTTGTTTTCTATCTGGACATAAAGGCGCTCCTTGTAAAAACCGCCCAGCAACACTACCACAAAAACAGCCAGAAGAATCTGATATCTTATCTTCGGCACAAGGGAAATGGCTTCTGCCGCCAGTATCATCACCATGCCCACTGCCAGATAGTTTGCCAAAACGAACAAAATCATCTGCCAGAGAAACTCTGTATTATTTTTAAAATGGCTCTGAAAAAAGGCTGCCACATTCATGGGCAGAATTATCCCTGTAATTGCCAGATTCCAGATGAACAGTGCCCATCTCTTTGCCCGAAGTTCCCTGCTTTTGTCTACAGCGCATACGATTTCCTCCATATGTTCTAATTTATTAAGATTAAATATGTACAGTGACATGAACAAGATAACCGGGATAAAATAACATGCCAGAAGCGCATTTTCCTGCAATATATAATATGCCACTTTCAATGAATATATGGCACTTTTAGTCATTTCCGATAAGTAAAATACTTTTATGAAGTCTGCTATTAGAAAAAAACTGAAAGATAAATAGCTGAATAAAAATATTTTATTTTTGCACAAAAGTTTTAGGTTATGTTTTATCATACTTTTTTAATTGGTGCGGTCAATACTGACCGCACCTTTCTCCTTGATTATTGAACAGTTACCACTCCGTAACCTTCTCCGCCACTCAAGCGCACTTTATAACTATAATTCTCTTTTTGATAGAATGAGCCAGTCGTTTTGGTTGAATATTTCTTGGAAGCTACCACATCTCCCTTAAGACCTGTTGCATAATATTCTCTGATAGAACCCGTCAGTGTTTTATTTGTATTAGGTTTAAACTCATAGCTCCCTGTAGCGCCAGTACTACTTGCAAAAGCAGCTTCACTTGTCACCGCAGAACCAAAACTCGTCACCATCTTACTAGACGTAGCAAACACTGTTCCTCCCACCAGCATGGACATAGCGCTTACAAGCGCCACTGTTCTAATTAACCTCTTCATCGCTTTTTCTCCTTTCGAATATTTGATTGCATGCAATTTTCAAACGTAAGTACATTAATGTAATTCAATTTTAAAACAGCCTAAGTAATAAATCAATCTTCTTGTTGTAAGCGTTCGTTTTTTGTTGTAACTGTCAATTTACCACATCCTACCAAATATTTTTCCTATATATTTTTAAACGCTCCTTAAAGGATTTCTTCATCTTATCTCCAATTTTTCCTTCAAATAGTCCATTTCACCGATTCGTAAACTATCCGAAAACAATAAATAACTGTCATGAGCTATAGGACACTGCACGGAAACGGAACCTGGCAATACAATTATCGTCTTACCAGACAGGGAAAATGCTTCCTGTCCCGATTTCTCATAGAGAAGTGCCGCATATTCCACCACATCTTCATAATCAAAAAATCCTCCCTGTTCCATCCATTCCAATCTTGGATGAATAAAGACAGTGTCACCCACTACTGTTTTTTCCAATAATCCGGCAAACAGACCAAAGGTATCGCCTTCCCCTTCAAAGCTGTTTTTCCCATTTTCCTTTAAAGTAGAATAGACCTTGCGAGGCGTCATTACCTTTACTTGAAAATGTGCTTTTTCCTGCAGATAAGAGGGATAGAAACCATAACCATACTCACTTTTCCCATATATTTTTTGAAAACCAGCCATTGGATAAAAACAGGTTCCGGGCATCAGATTGATTCCTTCCATCTGGCTGTATAGTTCTTTTCCGTTGCCATAATAAGTAATCTTTATCTGCTCCAGCCTTTTTCCCTCCAAGGGATAGACTGTCAGATAATCCCCGTCTCTTTCATATGTAAGCTTTTCCCCATCCTGACTGCACACATCCATTATCCGGTAAGGGTGATATAAGGTAAACCGGTATTGTTCCAAGTCATTTTCCCGTATGTGCATAGTCACTTCCGCATACAGACAGGTAAAAACATGAAATTCCATCTCATAATCCGTTACTGCAAATTCCGGCTGTTTTTCCTTTTCCTCCACTATCCGCTCTTCATTCCCATTGTAATCATAATAATGGTATACCGGATACCACGTACCGCCGCCTCCATAATAGGACTGCGCCAGTTCTTCATAAGGCAGCATTAAAATAAAAACTGACAGAAGCAAAAAGCCTGTCAGGCATTTCTTTTTCCTTTTCAACACAATCGCTGCAGCCATGCCAAACAGCATCCCCCAAAACAGGATGGCACCCACCTGATGTATCTGTATTGGCAGCCCAAGGTGCTGTTGTATTCCCCATTTACCGCCTCCGGGGGTAATCACCTGCAACGGTGCATAAAGCTTATAAAACAGTTCTTTGTTTTCTATCTGATAATAAAGCTGCTCTTTGTAATATCCGCCAAACAAAATTGTAATAAAAACTGCCAAAAGCACCTGATATTTTACTTTTGGCACAAGTGATACGGCTTCTGCTGCCGATATCATCATCATTCCTACAGCCAGATAATTTGCCAAAACATACAAAAGCATCTGGCAAAGAAGTTCCATATCATGCTTATAATGGCTCTGAAAAAAAGCTGTCACATTAATGAGCAAAATTATCCCCGTAATTGCCAGATTATAAATATTCAATGCCCATCTTTCCGCCCTAAGCTCTCTGCTTTTGTCTATAGAACAGACTATTTCTTCCATGTGTTCAAATTTGTTTATACGAAATGCATACAACGCCATGAACAGAATAACAGGAATGAAGTAATGCACCATGCTTACATTTTCCTGTAACATGCCATATGCCACATCCACAGGATAGCCTGTGCCCTCTTCTACTGCCGACATATAAAATACCTTTAAAAATTCTACAATAAAAAAAAGACAAAAGATAAAAAAGCTGAGGCGGAATATTTTATTTTTACGCAAAAGCTTCAAGTGGTATTTTATCTTCAAAATATTTTCTGCACATCCCTTCTACCTTCTTTGTAAACTTAACCATATACCCACATAGTCCTATTATCATATCCTGCCTTCCCCTCATATGCTAATTCCCCTCGCATATCAATATCAATTCATCTCATTAAAATGTAATTTTATTCTTTCTTCCATGCTGTCCACCGCTTTTTCCAGAGATTTTTGTCCTGAAAAATATTTTTCTGCTTCCTCATTTACAATACTCATTATATTCTCATCCCACATATCCTCATATTTCATGGAATCCACCAGACTCCAAAACCTCTTTTCTTCTTCCTCATTCATGGCTTCTATGACCACATCCACATCATCATAAGTCATTTCACAGCAGTATGGTTTTACGTTATTTCCATCCCGGTCTGTATATTCTTCTACTGCCGATACCATCCTGATAACTCTTTCCATGCAGTCTTTCCTGACCGGAAAACAGTTTGGATAACAGACATAATATTGAAATTCTTCATCTAACAGTATTTTTATAAATTCCCATGCAGCTTCTTTATGGGCGCTGCTTTTACAGATTCCCACATTCATTCCCATGCAGTTTAGCTCAGTGCCATCTCCTTCCTGAAAGGGATAACCTGTAAATACCGCTTCCTCTCCAAACATCCTTTCATAAATCAATATATCATTAAATTCCGCGCAAATATCCGTCATCAATAAAAATTCCTTGTTTTTCACGGCTTCCAAAAGGCTTGTCTGTTCTGTTTCTTTTGGAAGCTGTCCGGCTGTTTCCAGCCAGTTCATTAAATCTTCATGAGACAGTCTTTCAAAATTCCTGTCAATTTCCTTACAAAAATGTCGCAGCATCCCCTCTCTCGTCTCCCGGTAAAACATCTGCATTTTCCCTTGTTTTTCCTTCCTTTGCAGCAGCTCTTCCATATCCCCAAATCCTATGCTGCCTTTATCCTTCAATAAAGAAGCCCTTCCTATAGCTGTTGAAATACCAAATCCCGGCGTGATATCATAAAGTTTTCCGTCTTGTTCCAAAACCTCCAGTACAGAATCAATAAAATCCGTTTTAGCAATATCCTGCTCCTTATCCATATAAACATATAAGTCCTCTAATAATTTTTTGTCCGCATAATCTTTTTTGTACAGGCCATTAAAGCATAATAAATCAAATCCTTCTCCTGCCATGATTTCCGCATTGATTTTTGCCTGAGGATTTTCATAGCTGCCATAATCGAGCATATCGATTCTGAACTCCTGATTTGCCTGATTATATCTGGAAACTGCTGTTTGAATAATGGGAGGGATATTTATCCCTCCCATTTTAAGTACTGCTCTGTCTTTCTGTTCTGTTTCCTCTGAAAACACCATGGCTCCCGACAGCCTGTCGGCAGTTTTTGTATCCGTGCTGGTGCCTATAAATGTATAGGCTGATATTTCACACAGCTGCGATAATTTTTCACTATTAATATTGGATTGTTCAAAGTCCAGAATTTTGTAGAACCTTTTTTTATTTCCATCATAACCATAAACAGCTTCTTTATCTCTATAACAAAAATCATAAACGCTACTTTGGAACAGCTCTGAAATGCCAACTCCATCTTCATTAGCAGGCAGTCTGGCTATATCGTTTAGCTTTCCATCCATCAGATTTCCTGTCCTTATTACTATATTCATATCCTTATCATAAACCGCATATATCATTTCCCCGGCTTTGTTTCTTGCCATATTAAGTATTTGTATATTTTCGTCACTTTCTACCATTCTGCCATCTGCCACATTCAAACGATAAACCTTAAGCGAACCTCCCCAAAAATATACATTGCCTTCTTTATCAGGCACCATTTTCAAAAGATTATCAACTCCTGCCACCTCCTCTATCTGACGCGATATATCTGTCCTGTTTTTTTCGTTTCCATTATCATCTATTTGAGTCAACGTATATGTAACAGAAGCATCATCCTTTTTACTTGTTAAGAGCATAGTAATCACCCCATCCTCGCCCACTGCAAGCAATAAACATCTATCCTCTTCAAATAGAAAAGGAATTTCTTTTATGCTGTCTGTATTTTCATCTTTCAAGTATAATTTTTGCTCATATGCAGAATGGTCCTTTTCTACCGCAAATGCATGCATTACTGCTTTGCCTTTTCCGGCAGCAATCAAATCCACACCTGTATTCATAGAATTATTGCCTTCCTCATCCTCCCAGTCTATATCAAGGCTTTCGCTTTGAAAAATGGCTTCTTTATTTTCATCACGAAGCTTAACCGTTTCCTTAGCTGTGCAGCCTGACAAGCATAATGCAAGAAAAATTAAAGATAAACTGTTAAATAACGCTCTGATTTTCATATAACCTCCTTGTAAACACACTTCCGTTTTACTGCACCGTCTTTTTCACAGTTTTTAATACGGAACGGCTGCTGTCTAAAATGGAATGTACTGCCTTGTAGCTTGTAACTCCAGTTTTTATACTAGTAGCAGTGCTTGCGGTTGCAACACTTTCCTGATATCCGCTAGATATTGCAGAACTGCCACTATCATATCCAAATACTCCAATCGTTTGTATGTATCCACCTACATCATAACCAGTACTTGCAACTGCTGAGCTTTTACCGGCTTTTCCTAACGTTCCTGCAACTGTACATGTATAAGTCATCGTGCCTCCATTAAATGCAGTTGAACTATTATATGCCTCTACTCTTATCAACATGAGAAATGCAAAAATTCCTGTTAAAAAAATCGCTGCAATCTTTCTATTTCTTTTTTTCTCTTTCATAATTCATATCCTTTCGTTTTCAATATATTATATTTTATAACACAAAAACTCCCCAATACCTCTTATCCAGTAAGTATCGGAGAGTTTATTCCTCTTTTGTAAAACCGGATTATAACCTGAAATTCTAATTCATCCGGCTCCTTTTAACTTCTACTTCTTATTCTGTTCTACATACTTCTTTAAAGCTTCCGGCTCCTTTGGCTGATACATACACCAATGTGAAGCTTCTCCTGCGCTTGCTGCCGCAACTTTAGTAGTCACATTGACAATAAGCTTTCCTACCTTACTTTTCTTCTGCATAAAATTCTATTCCTCCTTTTTATGACTGAAATAAGGGCAAGCACATCCACCAATGCCACCGTATAGACCAGCATGAGTCCATTCCGGTACTGTATCTTAATGCACAAGGCTGATAACATGGCATAAACAGCAGATATATAAAACCCATACCTTTTTGCTTTTCCCTTTTGTATGGCTGTCAGAGGCTTGTTTGCATTTTCTACAGGCATAAAAAAATACCATACCAGGAAATGTATCGCAAAGACAACTAAAAGGCCCATCCAGCTAAAGTCACTAACCGTAGTATGATATATGGATAACAATATGCTATAACACAATATCAAAGATAGATTGCACGTAAAATAACTTCCCGCATGATATCCTCCTGTCTGTTGCCTGATGACTATAAATCCTGTAAGAAATACAATGCTCTCCATCAATCTGCCCCATAAAATCCCTATTAAAAGCACCGACCCTATGTTCACCAATGTGGCCAATATAATCTCCATACCATACTGGCAGATTTCCAACTGCTCCTTTTCCAGCTTTTCAGCTATGTGAAAGCGTTTTAAGAAAAATTCGGCGGTTCTCTTTATCATGCCCTATTTCCTCTTTCTAATAGTTCAGGGACTGAAACCGGAAGTTATATATGGCGGATGAAAGAAGTCGTCTCTTTCAAAATTCTGTGCTTCAGCCCCTATTGAACAGTTACTAATCGTTGGAACACCGATTAGAACTGTATTTATGCTATACCATTTTTTCTTTTTTTACAAGACTTCTGGGAAGTTTGGTAAATTTTAGGGAAGTTTGGCATTATTTACCTAAATATAGTACAAGACTGATACAAAATTTCCCCATTTCCTCCCATATATCCATATGCCCTTCATATTTTTTAACAATTTCCTTAATAGTCTTCATTCCATATCCATGCATATTTCTGTCAAGTTTACTTGTTTTCAGCTCCTTGTTCCCTGTCAATACAGATTTTTTTATTGTATTTTTTATTTCCACATAAATCTTTTCCTCATCCTGGGACATGGACAATTCAATTTCCCGCTGTCCTTTTACCTTTTCGCATGCCTCCACCGCATTGTCCATAAGATTTCCAATCAGGTTGCACAGCTCCATTTCATCCACTCCTGAAAATTCCTGTACCGAAATCAGGCTGACGTCTATCTGTTTATCCCGGGCATAATTAATTTTTCGATTTAATATAGCATTTATATACTCATTATTTATGTAGATTAAATTTTCCCGGTTGTTTATGGAATCGATGCATTTTAGCAAATATTTCTTCATGGGCAGATACTTTTCCTGTGCCAGCAGATTTTCCAACACACTATAATGCTGTTTCATATCATGCCGTATCTGTTTCATTTCATCATACTGCTGTTTTACTACCTTTGCATACCTTTTCTGATATGCTGCCTGCTCCTTTAATAACAGATTTTCCGTTTCTATTTTTCTCTTTTTTGCCAGATCATTCAGCATTTGAGAACAAATTACATTCAGAAATATTAGTGCACTGCAGGCACACAAAAGTCTGATTTCATTTGATCTCGACAATTCCTGTGTTAAAACAACTTGGGTAATACAAAAAAGAGCAAGCAGGGAAATCAGAAACACAAGCGCAAAAATTTTTCCTTCACTTCTATTTAAGGGTTTCCATTGTTTCTTTATTGCATTGGCAAGTACCCTTAAACAAGCTGCCAGCAAAATCTGGGTCAGAAGCAAACCTAAAAATCGTTCCGGACAGATTGCAAATGCCAATGTTGCTCCATCAATACCTGTGAACAAACAAATAAGTAAAATAACCATCGTTGATACAAAAATCACTGCCAACTCTTCAATCATTACAACAGGAAGCATGGTATACCATTTTCCTTCCAGCAACACTACTGCCCAAAGCCACAATAAAAAAACAAATCCTACCATTCCCAACCCTTCAAATTCCACAAAGTAATTTGACAGGATAATACCGCTTGCATATATAGCGGTTCCGATTATTCTGGTAATAACGGGCTTGTCCTTCCAATATTTTACTTTATACAAACGAATCATAAAATCTATTAAAACAAACGCCTGAATAATATTTATTAGATTTTCATAGCAACTCCAAACCACTTCTTTCATTTTTTGCTCCTTAAATATTTCATATAGGCAGATACCACGATTTTTTTATAATTTCTGCTTAAAGAATAGGAATAGCCATCTTTTAGGATTACTGCCCCTTCTTTCTCCCGAATCCTGCCAACATAGCTTAAATTTACCAAAGTTCTGCTGCTGATTCGAATAAAGTCATATCCCTTCAGCTTTTCTTCTGCGGCATTCAGGCTTTCCCTTACCCTTAAGGATTCCTCTCCTGCCAACTCATATTCCAGATAATTTTTTTCACTCTGAACTACTACAATCTTGCTTACTTCTATTTCCTGTACCGTTCCATATGGTAATATGATGCTGATTTTACCAAAGCTTTTCTTATATTCCTCCAATTTCTCTACTACATGCAAAAGCTGTGCTTTCAGACACTCACTATTTTGTTTTCTTATAAAATGAAAAGGCTGATAGTCAAAGCTTTCATAAACCAGTTCTTCTTTGGATGTTACAAATATTATCACAATCTCCCTATTACATGTTTTTAACTCCGCTGCCGCCTGAAATCCATCTATATCCGGCATGGAAATGTCAAGGAAAACAACCTGGAAAGGCGCCTTTTTATGGCACTCCAACAAGCTTTTCCCCTCTGAAAATAATTCTATATTCGCCTGAATTCCCTTTTCCACGAAAATCTCGTTCAGTTGACTCGAAATAACAGAAAGCATTGTCTGGTCATCATCACAAACCGCCATTTTTAATGCCATACTTTTTCCTCCTTCCTTTCCCTTATACATTCATTATATGGTAACTATCATTTCACCTCAATTCTTTTTTAAAAATATTTTACATTTTATTCCATTTTTCCTGAATTTTTGCAAAAAAACACCTTTTGAAGCCTTAATGTTTATCACTAAGGTTCAAAAGGTGCTTTTATTCCATATTTCTGATTTCTATTTATTCTTCAAATCCATTAGGATTCTGGCTCTGCCATCTCCACGCATCCTGACACATTTCTTTTATACCGTTTTCAGCTATCCATCCAAGTTCCTTTTTGGCAAGAGAAGCATCTGCATAATTAGTTGCAATATCTCCTGCACGTCTTGGTTTAATTTCATAAGGAATACTAATTCCGGTAGCCTCTTCAAAATTTTTCACTATATCCAACACACTATATCCGATGCCTGTGCCCAGATTGTATATTTTCAGTCCCGGATTCTCTTTTACCTTCTCAATTGCCTTTACATGACCTTTTGCAAGGTCAACCACATGAATATAATCCCTTACCCCTGTTCCGTCCGGTGTGTCATAATCATTTCCGAATACTCCAAGCTTTTCCAGTTTTCCTACCGCTACCTGAGTAATATAGGGCATTAAATTATTTGGTATACCGTTTGGATTTTCTCCGATTTTACCGCTTTTATGCGCTCCTATGGGATTAAAATACCGAAGCAGGATTACATTCCACTCATTATCCGCCTTGTAAATATCCGTAAGCACCTGCTCCAGCATTCCCTTTGTCTGCCCATAAGGATTGGTGATTTCTCCCTTGGGGCATTCCTCTGTAATCGGAACTACTTCCGGTGCTCCATAAACTGTAGCAGAGGAAGAAAACACAATATTTTTTACATTGTGTTTTCTCATTACATCTAACAAAATCAAAGTTCCCGTTATATTGTTATAATAATATTCCCATGGCTTCTGAACGGATTCTCCTACAGCCTTTAATCCTGCAAAATGGATACAGGAATCAATGGATTCCTTTTGAAACACCTCTTCTAAAGCAGGCTTATCTAAAATATCCGCCCTATAGAATTTCACCGGCTTTCCGGTAATCTCTTCTACCCTTTTTAAAGACTTCTCGCTGGAATTTGACAGATTATCAACCACTACTACTTCATAACCTGCATTTTGCAGTTCTACAACAGTATGACTTCCGATAAAACCTGCACCGCCTGTCACTAAAATTGCCATATACCTTCTCCTTTCATATCTATTACACAAAATTGTGATTTATGGTTATAGTATTTCTTTCTAATGGTATATTATAGCAGAGAATTGATGATTTTGGAACTTTTTTGTGTGGATTCGCATGGATTGCGGGATTGTAGGAGAAGACTCATCCATGTCCCGTCATCTCCCGCTGTGTATTGGATAGCCATTTCCCTTGCAAAAATCTCATTTATACATTTTATCATCAAAATATTGCTTTGAAACATTGTCATACAAATTTTTATGCACTTAGAAATACTTGTATGAAGAGTTTAAATATATTGCTTCTTGCTTCGATAATATTTTTTTTCTTAATATTCAACCCCTTCCCTCGCCCCAATATTTTCATCAAAAGGATGTCTTATTTTCTTCATCTCCGTAATATAATCTGCCGCCTCCAAAAATAATGACGCCGGGTTTCTTCCGGTCAATACCAGTTCAAGAAACTCCGGCTTTTGGAAAACAAGCCGTTCCACAAGCCCCTTGTCAATTATGCCATATTCGTAAGGATAAGTGATTTCATCCAGAATCACCATGTCAATCGGTTCTTTTTCCATGGTGAGAAAAATTTTTTCCAAAGTATGTGTATGCATACATGCAGCCTTCTCTTTTTGCTGCTTAGTCATATTCTTAAAAAATCCCAGGTCCTCCGGATTTCGGAATATACGAATACCCGGAAGCTTTTCAAGGCTTTTCAGTTCTCCAGTAGAACCTCCCTTAAAAAATTGGGCAAAGATAACCTGTTTTCCCGCTCCTGCCGCTCTTACTGCGAGACCGATGGCAGCAGTTGTCTTTCCTTTCCCATCTCCGCAATAAACATGTATCAGTCCTCTTTCCATCCCCATCCCTTTCCCAGAATCCTTTGATAACCATAATTTCTGAACTCCCGCTTTTCTTCCGGCTTTTTCACAATAATTCTGTTTTTACAGTTTTTATTCGGGCAGCTTTCACAAATATTTCTGCATGCTTCTTTGGGCTCCTTTATGAGATTTCCCAAAAACACCACGCTCTTTTGGGGCATGAGCATATATGCTTCATTATAGGTTACCTCACTTTGGGAAAAGTAATCGAAAATGTCCTTTGTTTTTTCCAAAGGATACTTTCCGCCTAAAAACTCATATCTGCCAATGTACATTTCCTCTTCCTCTTCTATCCGCTTTGCCAGCTTTTCATAAGCCTGATTCAGCAAATCAAGGCTTAAGCATTCCACCATATAGGCAGCCATTACATCCTGAGCCTCTAAATACATCTCCTGAAGCCTGTCCACTGATTTTCCCAAAGTCACGATTGCCACCAGGAAATCCTTTTCCTCTGAAAATTCAAGCTGCCTTGGTCTTTTTTGATTGGAGCCTATGACTTCATAAAACACCTGACAATTTATCAGCGGTTTTAAAGCAAGAAAAAAAGAGCATAAAACAGGCAGGTCGCTTTTTGAAAAATGGTAACGTTCCAACGTTCCCTCTAACTCTTGTTGTGATAAATTCAAAATAAACTTTACCTGTTTCATGCTCCGGTTCGTTCTCTTTTCCCATTATTTATATTACAAAACTTATATAAAAGCTGCTTTAAGTCCTTTTTATCTGCTTTGTGCATAAAGTCCGCATGGCATTTAAAATAGCCAG
>CANCYR010000013.1 GCA_947382355.1 uncultured Lachnospiraceae bacterium | reverse complement strand
ACAGAAATTGGCATAAAATTTTTTTCAAAAACTTGTCGCAAAACTATTGACAAAATATAAAAAATAAAAGAAAATTATGGAAAAATTGACAACATTGCACAATAATGTTACAATTATTGTATAAAAATGTACAATAATAAATTATATAGACTATAAACAATTCCATAAAGATTTTTAAATTTATGCTGGTTTGGGGATATGTTTCTGAAAGAATAAAATATTTTTGTACATGAAAAGCAGGATATCCTGCTTTTATGCAATTATTTGATTTTAAATGAAGGAGTGGTTGAATATGAATACAATAGAAAGAACACAGAAGAAATATTTGTCTGCATTAGACGAATACATAAATAAGGTATATTTTTTAGTGCTGCTATTAGTACCCGGGGCATGTCAGTGTGCGGGGCTGTTATATACCTTTTCAAAAATAATGGGCTGGCTTCCTACAGTGAACTGGCTGGCAATGATTATATTTGATGTGACGTGCCTTATTTATCTGTTCATAGGCATTTATTTTGTGCGTACAGGCTTTGTGGACGGACTGGTTTCCCCTAAGAAATTAAAATATGGAAAAATATATCTTGTGGTAATTATGTTTATTCAGTTTAATTTCATATTGTATATGATACCGGCTACAGATTTCTGGGGCTTTGCATTCTTTTTTGTAATATTGACCTCGTTCTTTTTGGACTGTAAAATGGTTACTATAACTTCAATAGAAATAGCAGGTTCTCTGGTGGCAGCTTGGTTTTTTTACGGAAAGGTTCATTTGCCCGCAAAGGGTGAAGTGTTTATTGTCAACATGCTGGACAGAATTGTATGTGTGGCTTTGTCCTTATCTGCAATTATATTGCTGACATATCTGACTAACAAATTTCTTATCAATGCCAAAAAGGATGAAATGGAAAGGAATACAGCACAAGTAAAGAGTGTTCTTGCTTCTGTCCAGTCATTGTCAGAGAATTTGTATGCGGCAGGAAGCGCACTTTCACAGATTTCTGAAAATGAAAGCGCTTCTGCGGAAGAACTGGCAGCTACCAGCGAGCAGTTAGTGGAAAGCAGCAATATGCTCAGCTCAAAAACAGATGAGAGCATTGCGAATCTGAGTGAGTTGAATAAATGGGAAAAGGTTGTTGCGGATAATGTGGAAAAGGTTGAGGAGGCATCCAGGGACTTGATTGATAAGTCAAAGGAGAATGAAAGACTGCTGGGGGATTTACATACTATCAATGGAGAAGTATCGCAGTCCATGCACACCACAATTGATGTAACTAAAAAGCTTTCGGAAGCAGTGCAGGAAATCGGTGTTACCTTAAATCTGATTAGTGAAATATCTTCTTCTACCAATCTGCTGGCTCTGAATGCTTCCATTGAAGCAGCAAGAGCGGGAGAAGCCGGCAAGGGCTTTGCGGTAGTGGCAACCGAAGTAGGCAATCTTGCAAACAGTACTCAGGAAACATTAAAAGAAGTAAAGAATGTGATTGAAAGGGTACAGAGCAACGTGGAAGAAATAAACCTGCAGGTGGAAGAAAATTCCCAGAAGCTGTGCAAACAAAACGAATATTTTGATAATGTTTTTCAGGGCATGCAGGATATGACGGATTTGCTTAACATTTCCGTTAGTGCGGTAAGCACTATGGGAAATGCCCATAGTGAGCAGGCAGAGGTAATAAAAAAGACCGTATCTATCAATCAGGATATTGCAGAAAGCATTAAAAATGAAAATGAGCAGTTTGCTTCCATCAATGCCATGGCGGAAAGTAATGCCAATGATACTGCTGAAGTAGCGGCGCAGGCAGGAGCAATCAATCATATGGTGGATGAAATGAGCAGATTATTAAAAAGAGAAGATTAAAAACGGAGGACTGTTTTAGAAAAACAGTCCTCCATTTATGTTGCATCTTTATAATGTTGACACTTATTTAGAAATATCAGGTATAAAGAGTGGTACATACATGTAAAAGCAAAAAAAATCGGGGTAACAGGACTTGAACCTGCGACCTCTCGGCCCCCAGCCGAGCGCTCTACCAAACTGAGCCATACCCCGAAGTGACGATTGCCACGAAAGATATATTACCAAATTATTGGGGAAATTACAAGAGGAAAGTGAAAAAAATGTGGGAGAAAATTGTGAGGGGATTTGTGGGGTGGTGGTGAGTGGGACGCAGCAGAGGGAGGAGGGCGGATTCCATGCGGTGTTTTTGGCGGCGGTTTTCCTAAACAGCCTGATTTATGTGGCTGGTACCGAACGGGTCGTCATATAGCGCCCTCCATGGCGCGATATGACTAAAATTGCCATCCGTGGCAATTTTCCTCTGGGGTGTTGGGCAGGCTGTTAAGGAAAACCGTCGCCAAAAACAATGCATGGAATCCGCCCTCCTCCCTCTGCTGCTGTTTTGTCTCAGCCGTTACTATTATATTTTGGCAGGTTTTAGTGCTTTTTTGGCATATATATAATATATAAGTTTAGTGTTTTTCAAAATTTAAAAACAGACAACAATCTTCAATATAGCGTATTAGCAGTCTGAATTGTTACATCAGCTCTTTTTATAGCATTTCAATACACAGCGGGAGATGGCGGCCCAAAGACTATTCTATGGGGTGCCATCTCTTGCGTCCTCATCTCCCAAACCCCTCAAAATCCCTCACCTCTCTAAAACAACCCTTCCCACTCCTCCAATAACTCCCCAAGCCGTACCGAAAGTTCCTCCTGCTCCTTTGAAATTTCCTGAAGCTTTGCCACATCAGTGCTGTTTTCAGGCTTTAAAAGTTCAGCCTCCAGTTCAGCCTGTCTGGTTTCAGCAGCTTCTATTTCCTTTTCGATTTTTTCAATGCGGTTTTCCCTTTTTCTCTTTTCCGCCTGCAGCTTTTTCTGTTCCTGCCAGTCTGCCTTTGTTTCGCTGATGGTTTCCGGTGCTGTATCAGAGTTTACGGCAGATGGAAAAGGGGATGGGAGAGAAGAGGTCTCCTGGTGTTTTTCCAGATAATAGTCGTAATTGCCAATATAATTTTTAAAATTCCCGTCTTCCAAATCCAGAATGCGGCTGGCGGTTTTGTTGATGAAATAGCGGTCATGGGATACGTATAATAAGGTGCCCTCGTAATGATTCAGGGCATTTTCCAGAATTTCCTTGGAGGTAATATCCAAATGGTTTGTGGGCTCGTCCAAAATCAGGAAGTTTGCATTGGACAGCATAAGCTTTGCAAGGCTCACACGTCCCTTTTCGCCGCCGCTTAAATCTTTGATTCGTTTAAATACATCATCGTTTGTAAATAGAAATGCCGCCAAAGTATTTCTGATTTCAGTATTTGTCATGGAGGGATAGGTGTCGGAAATTTCATCAAAAAGAGTTTTATCCTCATGTAGCACGTGATGTTCCTGATCGTAATATCCGATCTCCACATTGGAACCAAGCCGGATAGTGCCGAAATCCTGAGTTTCCAGCCCGTTCAGTATTTTTAAAAGGGTGGTTTTTCCGGTTCCGTTTTTTCCGATAATGGCAACGTGTTCGCCCCGCTTGATTTCAAAGGAAACATTGGCAAACAGGGAAAGAGAGCCGTAAGCTTTGGCTAATTCGTTGATTTGCAGAACATCGTTTCCGCTTATGATTCCCGGCTTTAGGACAAAGTTCATATCATCTTTTACGGTAACCGGCTTGTCAAGCACCTCTATTTTGCTTAACATTTTTTCGCGGCTTTCAGCCCGTTTAATGGATTTTTCACGGTTAAAGGACCTTAATTTTTCAATGACTTCTTCCTGATGTTTGATTTCACGCTGCTGGTTTAAGTAGGCATTCATTTGGGAAATACGGAGCACTTCCTTTTTCTTTGCGTAATCCGTATAATTTCCGGAAAAGGAGGTAACATTTCCCAGTTCCACTTCAATGATTTTTTCGGCTATCTTATCCAGAAAATAGCGGTCATGGGATACAAGGATGACAGCGCCCTTGTAGCTTTTTAGATAGGTTTCCAGCCATGCAATGGAAGCCATGTCAAGGTGATTGGTAGGCTCGTCCAGAATAATCAGATCAGGCTGTTTTAGAAGCAGCTTGCCAAGGGCAACCCTTGTTTTCTGCCCGCCGGATAAGGTTGAAATGGATTTTGAAAATTCCTCCTCTAAAAAACCAAGTCCCTTTAAGACTCCGGTCACCTCGCTTTTATAGGCATATCCGTTTTCCTGTTCATACTGATGGGTAAAACGGGTGTACTGTTCCATAAGCTCCTCCAGAGGCTGTCCCTTTGCCTGCTTCATGGACAATTCCGTAGTGCGAATCCTTTCTTCCAAATCAAGCAGATATTGTTTTACTGACAAAAGCTCCTCATAAATGGTTCTGTCCGTATTAAGCCCCTGATGCTGGGCAAGATATCCCAATGTTTTATCCTTTGCAAAAGTAACAATTCCCTGATCGGCACCAAGTTCGCCTACGATTATTTTAATCAAAGTGGATTTACCGGCTCCATTGATTCCGACAATTGCAGCTTTTTCATAATCTTCTATATGAAAGGAAACATTTTTTAATATTTCATTTTCTCCAAATGCCTTCTGGATGTTTTGACAAGATAATATCATAATACTTTCACCAATCGCTTTCTGACTTTCTAAAAAACTTATCTCATGAAATTTTCTTCATTTCTAATCTGTGAGTTATAAATGAAAACAAAATGAGCATTTCAACTGATTATACTAAATTTTGGTGGAAAAGGAAAGTGCAACAGTTCAGGCTTAAATCCTTTGACATACTTTTAACAGTGTACTAAAATAAAGGAAAAGATAAAACAGACTGAAACAGGAACTCAGGGGGTATTACCGTGGAAGAAAAAGAGATTTCACAGGCAGTCATAGGCAGGCTGCCAAGATATTACCGATATTTGGGGGATTTAAAGGATCAGGGGATTGAGCGGATTTCCTCACAGGACTTAAGCATGTTAATGAAGGTTACGGCATCCCAGATCAGGCAGGATTTCAATAATTTTGGAGGATTTGGCCAGCAGGGATATGGCTATAACGTAGAATACTTATATGAAGAAATCAGTAAAATATTAGGACTATACCAGAAACATAACCTGGTATTGATTGGAGCCGGAAATTTAGGTCAGGCATTGGCAAATTATGTAAACTTTGAAAAAAGAGGCTTTTTAATCAGGGGGATTTTTGATTCCAATCCGGCTCTGGTTGGAAAAGAAGTAAGGGGCATACCCATAAGCGCCATGGAAGGACTGGAAGCATTTGTAAAGGAAAAGGAAATCGATATCGGGGTTTTGACCATTCCAAAGAACAGTGCAGAAGAAGTGGCGGAACGGCTGGCAGATTGCGGCATTAAGGCAATCTGGAATTTTGCCCATGTGGATTTGAACGTACCGGAGCACATTCAGGTGGAAAATGTACATTTATCGGACAGTCTTATGAAACTGTCCTATAATCTGAACCGGTACAACAAGGAAAAAGGAAAATAAGAGTATATTGTGAAAACAAAAATGTGCACAGAAATAATAAAAATATAGAAAAAGCAGCAAAAAGTACAAAAAGAATAAAAAACAGTAGCAAAAAGAATAAAGGTGAGTATATGAGTCGTACAAGAGCAGATTTTACAAGAGCGTTGGAAGGTAAAAAAATCCCTGTTTTAACCCTGGATAATAAATGGCATCAGGTATTTCAGGAATATAAAGGAGATAAGCGTATTCAGAAGCTGGAAAAACAGTTAAATGAATTGATTAAGGAGCAGGGGAAATGCACTACCCAGAGCAAGGACATCAAGAAATTGAAAGCAAAGCTTATGAAGGAAATCGTAGGCTCCATGGATGAAATCGGAGAGGGCGGACAGAATAAAAGACTGGAAAAGGAAATGGAGGAAAAGACAAGGCTTATCAATGAATGCAATGAAAAGCTGGAGGCATATCAGGATGAGCTTTTAGAGCTGCCGGCACAGATTGAAAAGTTAAACTATGAGCTAATGCTGATTACTATGGAAACATGTTACAGCGCCATGGAAAAAAACAGTTTTGAAATCAGGGAAATCGGCGCATGGATTAAAAATATACGTATGGAGCTCAAGAAAAGAGTCATAAGGAAGCAGGAAAAAGAAAAAGAAAATCAATTGCTCTATTCCTATATGCATGATATTTTTGGAGCAGAAGTCATTGAAATATTTGATATGGAATATTTAAAAAAGGATGATGAGGAAAAGTCATGAAATATGTATTAGACAAGGCTTCCATGAAGCAATGTGATTATCATACCATAACAAAGTTTAAAGTGCCGGGCCCGGTCCTGATGGAACGGGCGGCACTTTCTGTTTGTGAAGAGATTCAAAAAAGATTTAAAAAGGGAACGGCACTGATTGTCTGTGGAACGGGAAATAATGGAGGAGACGGCTTTGCCCTTGGGAGAATGTTAGAGGAAAAGGGATTTTTCGTAGATTTTCTGCTGATTGGCAAAGAAGAGAAGCTTACAGAAGAAACAAAGGCTCAAATGGAAATCTTAAAGGCATACGGAAATAAAATAGGCACTAAGCTTCCTGAAAAAGAATATACTATGATAATAGATGCCATTTTTGGAATCGGCCTCTCAAAAGAAGTTACGGGAATCTATGGGGAGCTGATTCGGGCGCTTAATGAAAAAACAGGCTATAAAATTGCCATAGACATTCCAAGCGGCATTTGTGCGGATACAGGAAAAGTATTAGGCAGTGGCTTCCTTGCAGACTTAACAGTTACCTTTGGCTATTTGAAAACAGGGCTTTTATTGTATCCGGGAGCGGAATATGCAGGTGAAGTTATATGCAGGGACATTGGAATTCGGGATGCGGCATTTGGAAATGAGCTTCCGAAAATGTTCACCTATGAAAAGAAAGATTTAAAACGGATTCCGGGAAGAAGCAGAACCGGAAACAAAGGCTCCTTTGGAAAGCTATCCGTTTTTGCAGGAAGCAGCAGGATAAGCGGGGCGTTGCTGTTATCAGTTCTATCTGCTTACCGCACAGGCTGCGGTTATGTGAAAGCATTCACAGAAGAATCCAACAGGGACATTCTGGCAAGGGAAGTAAAGGAAGCGGTGATATCTACTTATCTGGAAAAAAATACTTTATTGACAGAGGAAGAAACGGCAGATTTAAGGAGTACCTATGAATTTGCCACAGAGGTGATTTTAGGGCCGGGAATGGGACTTGGACCAATGGCGGAAGAAATTACAGCCTATGTATTGAAAGAGGATAAAAAGCCTGTCATAGTGGATGCGGATGCCCTGACAATTATCAGCCGGAATGAAAAATTGCAGGAATACTTGTGCTTTAGCCGGGATTCGCGGAAATTCCCCATTATTTTCACACCCCATCCGGGGGAATTTGCAAGACTTCTTTCAAAAGACTTAAAAGAGGTTAAGGAAAACCTGTTGCAGGAAGGAATAGCTTATGCAAAAAAAATGGGGATTATCCTTGTATGTAAGGAAGCAAGGACGCTGGTTATAAATGGAAGAGACGGGCGTATTTATATAAACCGTTCCGGAAATGAAGGGATGGGTACAGCAGGAAGCGGGGATGTGCTGACCGGAATGCTGGCGGGAATGCTTGGAAGAGAAATGGAGCCCTATGAGGCTGTCTGCATGGGAGTTTTCTTACATGGATTGTGCGGGGACAGGGCAAAGGAACGAAACGGCAGCGCTTATTTAATGGCATCGGATATAATAAAAGAGCTGCCCGGATTTTTGGAGTAAGGAGGACAAAAGAATGAAGCATTATGACAGAGTATGTGCTTATGTGAACCTGGATGCCATCAGGCACAATTTGGAAAATATGAAAAAAAATCTGAATGAGGATACAAAGATGATGGCGGTCATCAAAACCGACGGATATGGACACGGCGCCGTGGCAATTGCCCATGAGACAGAGTCTCTTGATTTCCTGCTTGGCTATGCGGTGGCGGCGCCAGAGGAAGCCTTCCAGCTTCGGAAAGCCGGCATCCAAAAATCCATTCTGATTCTTGGCTATACTTTTCCTTATTCCTATAAAGACATGATAGAACAGGATATTTCTTTTACTGTATTCAAGGAGGATATGGCAGAAGAAATAAACCGGATTGCCGCCGTGGAAGGGAAAAAGGCAAAAGTACACATAAAGGTGGATACTGCCATGTCACGAATCGGCATACGTCCGGATGAAAAGGGTCTTGCTTTTGTAAAAAAGGTGTTAGCCATGGATAATTTGGAACCGGAGGGAATCTATACCCATTTTGCAAAAGCGGATGAAGAGGATTTATCAGCGGCATATGAACAGCTAAGCCGGTATAAGGAGTTCCTTGAAAAGGTAGCAGAAGTGGAAAAAGAAACTGGCAGGAGGATTCTTTTCAGGCATTGTGCCAACAGCGCTGCAATTATCGGAATGAAGGAAGCCCAGATGGATGTGGTGCGTGCAGGAATCGCCCTGTATGGGCTGCGCCCTTCTGAATTCGTGTCCGGGGATACGGTGCCTTTGGAGCCGGCTTTTACATTAATAAGCCATATTGTTTATATAAAAACTATTGAAGCTGGAACACAGGTCAGCTACGGAGGGACTTTTACTGCTAAAACGCCCATGCGGATTGCCACCATACCAATCGGATACGGGGATGGATATCCAAGGAGTCTTTCCGGTAAAGGTCATGTTCTGATCCACGGGAAAAGGGCACGGATTTTAGGAAGAGTCTGCATGGACCAGTTTATGGTGGATGTGACGGATATTTTGGAAGCGGCAGAAGGAGATGAAGTGACGCTGATTGGAAGGGACGGGGAAAATCAGATTACCATGGAATATTTAGGGGAGCTTTCCGGAAGATTCAATTATGAGCTTGCCTGCGATTTGGGAAAACGGATTCCGAGAGTTTATGTAAAGCAGGGCAGGATAGTTGCTTTTAAAGATTATTATGAGGATTTGGAGCCTGTTTACATCAGCTGATTAAAAAATCGTGTCCCCATTGAATACAACGGAAATAAATGGCAATACTACTTGAAAGCTTTTAGAAAAGAGGTTGTAGAATATGAAACGGGGAGACGTTTATTACGCAGATTTAAGACCGGTAATCGGTTCGGAGCAGGGAGGAATCAGGCCGGTGCTCATCGTACAGAATGATATAGGGAACAAACACAGCCCTACCATTATATGCGCTGCCATCACATCCAAAATGAATAAGGCAAAGCTGCCTACCCATATTGAAATTCAGGCGGAACGCTATCATATGGTAAAGGATTCCGTTGTGCTTTTAGAGCAGCTTCGCACAATTGATAAAAAAAGGCTGAAGGAAAAAATATGCCATTTGGACAGTGAAATCATGGAAAAGGTAAATAAGGGTCTTTTAATCAGTTTAGAATTAAATACATAAGAAAAGGGCAGGGTTTGACGAAGTGGTTACTAATATGGTATATTTTAGGGTAAGTCCTGGGGGACAGAGAGAACACCACAGATTTTGGAAAGAAGGAGTTTGACAGATGGAAGAAGGGTCGCCTAAAAATTATCGTTTTTTAACCCGTATTTTTGGCGGACATCAGAATGATGAAATTGAAGACGAGATTATTTCTATGGTAAACGAGGGACATGAGCAGGGAGTGCTTCAGGACAGCGAGGCACAGATGATCAACAATATTTTTGAATTTTCCGATAAGGAAGCAAAGGATATTATGACCCACCGTTCTAATATCGTGGCTATTGACGGGAATATTACCCTGCAGGAAGCGGTTACCTTCATGCTGAATGAAAAGAACAGCCGTTATCCGGTTTACATAGAAAATATCGACCACATTATCGGAATCATCCATGTAAAGGATGCTTTTAAGGTGCTACAGGAAGGAAAGCTGAATGAAAAGCCGGTCAAGTCCGTAAAGCGGATTATCCGTGAAGTGAAGTTCATACCGGAAACCAGGAATATTGATTCTCTGTTTCGGAGCATGCAGGCTTTAAAGAACCATATCGTCATCGTCATTGACGAATATGGACAGACTTCCGGGCTCATTGCCATGGAGGATATTTTGGAGGAAATCGTAGGGAATATTCTGGATGAATATGACGAGGACAAAGAGCTTATTTTGGAAAAGGGAGAGGATACTTATGAAATAGACGGCCTCACCCATTTAGATGAGCTGGAAGAACGGTTTGACATTTCCTTTGAAGAGGAGGAATTTGAAACCCTTAACGGATTTCTCATTTCCAGACTGGAACGAATCCCGAATGATGATGATTTGTTTGACATGGATTACGGCGGATATCATTTTAAGGTGCTGTCCATTGAAAATAAAGTCATAAAAAGAGTATTAGTGTCAAAACTGAAAAAAGAAAAAACAGAACAAGGAGAAAAATAACATGTCAGGACATTCAAAATTTGCAAACATTAAGCATAAAAAGGAAAAAAATGATGCGGCAAAGGGGAAAATCTTTACGATTATCGGAAGGGAAATCGCAGTTGCCGTAAAAGAGGGGGGCGGTCCGGACCCTGCCAACAATTTTAAGCTTGCGGCAGTAATTGCAAAGGCAAAGGCAAACAATATGCCAAATGATACTATTGAAAGAGGAATTAAAAAGGCAGCCGGCGAAAACGGAAGTGTCAATTATGAGCATATTACATATGAAGGCTATGGACCAAACGGCATTGCTATTATTGTAGAAACCTTAACGGACAATAAAAACCGCACCGCCGGAAATGTAAGAAGCGCATTTACAAAAGGAAACGGCAGCATTGGAACTCCCGGCTGTGTGTCCTTTATGTTTGATAAAAAGGGGCAGATTATTATAGATAAGGAAGAATGCTCCATGGAGGCGGACGACCTTATGATGCTGGCGTTGGATGCGGGAGCAGAGGATTTTTCAGAAGAGGAAGACAGCTTTGAAATTACCACGGACCCGGATGCATTTACCGGAGTGTACAATGCGCTGGAAAAAGAGAACATTCCCATGATGTCTGCGGAAGTGACCATGATTCCACAGACCTATGTGGAGCTTACAGACGAAGCAGCAATAAAATCCCTGCAGAAGACACTGGATTTATTAGAGGATGACGACGACGTTCAGTCCGTATACCATAATTGGGATGAATAGGAGAAAATAAATATGAGCAATTACCAACAGGATACTATATGCATACAGTCAGGCTGGAAGCCGGGAAAGGGAGAGGCAAGAGTGCTTCCCATTTATCAGAGCACTACCTTTAAATACGATACTACCGACCAGATGGGAAAGCTGTTTGATTTAGAGGAATCCGGCTATTTCTATACAAGGCTCCAGAATCCCACCAATGACATGGTGGCGCAAAAGATTTGCGAGCTGGAAGGAGGCGTAGGCGCCATGCTTACTTCTTCCGGACAGGCTGCCAACTACTATGCGGTTTTTAATATTTGTGAAGCAGGGGACCATTGCATCATGTCCTCCACCATTTACGGGGGCACCTTTAACCTGTTGACGGTAACCATGAAAAAAATGGGCATTGAATGTACGGTAGTGGACCCGGATGCCCCGGCAGAGGAGTTGGAAAAAGCATTTAAAGAAAATACGAAATGCGTTTTGGCGGAAAGCGTTGCCAATCCGGCGCTTGTGGTGCTGGATTTTGAAAAATTTGCGGCTCTTGCCCATAAGCACGGGGTGCCCCTTATTGTGGATAATACGTTCCCAACGCCCATAAACTGCAGGCCATTTGAATTCGGGGCGGATATTGTAACCCATTCCACCACAAAATATATGGATGGACATGCTGTTTGCGTGGGAGGCGCCATTGTGGACAGCGGTAATTTTGACTGGAACAAATATCCGGACAAGTTTCCGGGGCTTTGCGCGCCGGATGAATCCTATCACGGGGTGGTTTACACAGAGAGATTCGGCAAGGCTGCCTATATTACAAAGGCAACAGTACAGCTTATGAGGGATTTAGGCTCCATCCAGTCTCCGCAAAATGCCTTTTATTTGAATTTAGGTTTAGAGACACTGCACTTAAGAGTTCCTAGACACTGTGAAAATGCCAGAAAGGTAGCGGAATTTCTGGAAAACCATGAAAAGGTGGCTTTTGTAAATTATCCGGGCTTAAAGAGCAACCGGTATTATGAGCTGGCAAAAAAATATATGCCAAAAGGAAGCTGCGGAGTCATTTCCTTTGTGTTAAAGGGCGGAAGAGAAGAGGCGGTTTCCTTTATGGACAGCCTGAAGTTAGCCGCAATCGTCACCCATGTGGCAGATGCCAGAACCTGCGTGCTCCATCCCGCAAGCCATACCCACAGGCAGATGAATGACGAACAGCTAAAGCAGGCGGGAGTGGACCCGGGACTTATCCGGCTTTCCGTAGGTATTGAGCATGTGGATGATATTATAAAGGATTTGGAGCAGGCATTGAGTAAGGCATAATCAGGAAAATGATTTCATAGAATATGGAAGGAAACGGAAATGGATAGATTAGCAATTGTAGTACCATGCTATAATGAGGAAGAGGCCTTATCCTTTTCAATCACAGAATTAAAACGTATACTAAAGGATTTGCAGGAAAAAGGAAAAATCAGTCCTGAAAGCTTTCTGTTACTGGTAGATGACGGAAGCAGGGACCGGACCTGGGAGATTATCGACGCATCCAACAAGGAAGATAAGCGGGTATTCGGCTTAAAGCTTGCCGGAAACGTAGGCCATCAATATGCGCTGACGGCTGGGCTTATGGAAGCCGGAAAGCTTGCGGATATGATTATTTCCATTGATGCGGACCTGCAGGACGATACTGCTGTGATTGAAGACATGATTGATAAATATCATGAAGGAAAGGACATTGTTTACGGGGTACGCAACGACAGGAAGAAGGACTCCTTCTTTAAACGGACCACCGCCCAGGGATTTTATAAGGTCATGGACGTTATGGGGGTAAAAACTGTTTATAATCATGCCGATTTCCGTCTTATGAGTAAAAGAGCCATAGAGCATTTTTCCAAATTCGGGGAAAGCAATCTGTTTATAAGGGGAATCGTTCCTCTGATTGGTTATGAAACGGATTGTGTGTACTATGAGAGAAAGGAAAGGGTGGCAGGAGAATCCAAATATCCGCTGAAAAAAATGCTTGCCCTTGCCTGGAACGGCATTACCTCCTTTAGCGTGAAGCCAATCAGCTTTATTTTGGGAATGGGACTGTTTATTATTTTCCTTTGCGTGCTGGCAGCCGTTTATGCATTTGCTTCTTATTTAATGGGAAGAACGGTGGCTGGCTGGACGTCCTTGATTTTGTCCATCTGGTTTTTAGGCGGGCTTCAGTTGATTTCCATTGGGCTGATAGGGCAGTATATCGGAAAGATTTATACGGAGGTAAAACACAGGCCCAGATATAATATTGAGGTATTATTGACGGATGAGGAAGAAAAAATGGCGGACTGATTGCAGGGGGACTGTTATGGAGCAGACGAAAAAAAGAAAAGTGCTTGGAATCATAATGAGAATAGTATTTTTTCTTGTTTTGTCCGGCGCTTTTCTTTGGCTTTATCACAGTCCCTTTTCGTATTTTAACGACAGCTATGGGCTTTTAAAGGGGCCGGGGGAGCCGGTTTTTGTGGAAAATCTTATGAATTCCTTGGATTTTGTCTATATAAAGTGTATAAACTGTCTCTATCTGTTTTTAGGGGAAAAGCCGGGAGTGGTTATTGGATTTCATATTTTTCTTCGGATGATAAACTGCCTGCTTCTGTTTTTCTCTGTTGAGAAGATTGGAAAGCCGGTGCTTTCCGGATTTTTTGCACTGTTATATGGATTTTATCCCTTTGCTGTTTATGAACTATATAATCGTGATAGTGTTTTGATTGCAGAGTTTTTCTGCATACTGCTTTTGTTCCTGTTTTCTTCTTTAATAAAAGCAGTATTCAGCGCCATTGCGGCAAGAAGACGGCAGAAGAATGTAGCTTTGAATGGAGGGGGCAGCCCTCAGTGGGAAGCAGAAAATCAAATGTTTGGGCAGGAGACTTTCAAGCAGGAAGAGCTGACGGGAGGAATGCTGTCAGAAAAAACATTGCAGGCTGAAAAGACAGGTGAGCAGATGAGGCAGGATGGAGTGATGGCACAAAATATGGAAAAAGAAAAAGTAGTGAAGGAGCGGGACGGCGTTCCTAATTTTCTGGAATTAACCGATGAAGAAATCAGGAGGAATGCAATGATTGCGGCAGGACTGCTTTCCCCGGAGGAAGAGAGAAAACCGGAGACGGATGAAATTGGAGCCGTAAAGAAAACGTCAAAGAAAAAATCAAAGGACAAAGGGGAAAAGAAGCCGCTTTTTCGTAAGAGCAGAGGGCAGTCTGTGCAGCCGGAAACCATTCAGGAAGCAGAAGTTTTGAAAGGAACGGAATGGACAGGAGAGCAGAAAAAACAGCCTGACCTTGGTTTTGAGCAGCCGGGCATGGGAACAGACATAAAATTAGAGAAACTGGATGTAAAACTGGAACCGTCAGATACGGGAATGAAGCAGCCAAGCATGTCTCATACCCAATTTATAGAAAATCCGCTTCCGGTTCCGAAAAGGCATGTGAAAAAGGAAATGGATTATGAGTATCAGGTGCCGGAGGAGAAAATGCATTATGACATAGAGGAGCCCGATAAAAATTATTTTGATGTTGTATAAAAAATTAGATAAGTAGAAAACTAAAAGGGAGCGAAAGCTTCCTTTTTTGTGTCTGTTCAGTTGTATGGAGCAAGCGCCGAAGGAAGGTCATATTCAAAATCATATTCAGCATAGAAAACGAAAACCATGGGAGGACCCAATGAAAGAAGATAGCAAGAAAAAGAACAAGCAGGAGACAAAGGGAAACGTGAATCAGGAAGAAAAGAGAAAACAGGAAGAGCATTCGGATGACAGAATAAAGGAAAGCGGTCAGACAACTCTAAACAATAATAAAGAAAAACATAATATTCAGTTGATTTCCATTATTGGAGAAATTGAAGGACATGAAAACTTATCAAGCGGTTCCAAAACAACTAAATACGAACATCTGCTTCCCCAGCTTGCGTCCATTGAGGACAGTCAGGAAATAGACGGCGTATTGTTTTTGTTAAATACTATGGGAGGAGATGTGGAGGCAGGGCTTGCCATAGCAGAAATGATTGCTTCCTTAAGCAAGCCTACGGTTTCCCTTGTGCTTGGGGGAAGTCATTCCATCGGAGTGCCCATTGCCGCCAGCACGGATTATTCCTATATCGTCCCAACGGGAACCATGGTGATTCATCCGGTGCGTTTAAACGGGATGGTAATCGGTGTGGCACAGACCTTTGACTATTTTAAGCAGATACAGGAAAGAATCACCGGATTTGTAGTAAAGCACAGCAGGATTTCAGAAAGGCGCCTGGTGGATTTAATGATGGAAACCGAGGTGCTGACGAAAGATGTGGGCAGTATTTTAGTTGGAGGGGAAGCTGTGGAAGAAGGTATTATTGATGAAGTGGGCGGGATAAGCGAAGCTATGAAGAAGATTCATGAGATGGTTGGAAAATAGATAGGAAACAGTAAGAAAAAATAAAAGTGCCTATCCTGTCTGCCGACAGAATAGGCGTTGTCCATAGGACATATACTTGTTTTATACTTGTTTTGCGGGGCATCCACCTTTGGAGTGGGTGCTTTTTCTATGTGCCTTTAATTTTTTTACAGCCCAGTTATAATGACTTGCAGTGGTGGAAATAAAATAAGAGCCAAGAGGGCTGGTTCCGGTCCATTTAAAAATCCCTTTTGAAAACAATTCATCATTTGTGAATGTTTCCGCTAAGCGCATGACTTCTTCATGGGATTTTTCCAGCAGGGCTTTTGCTTCTTTCAAGGTTGTGTCCTGATGTTTTTCCCAAAAAAACTCATTCAGCTTCCCATAGGTTTTCCAGTTATAGGGCTTTGGCAGAAATGGTTTGTTATCTCCATTTTTATTGAAGGAAACCCAGTTTAATAAAAGCTGATGCCATTCATAAAGATGGATTAATACATCCCTGAGATTTTTATCCCTTTTCCAATGAGCCTCCTTTTTTTTATCGTCAAATGAAAAAGGAGTGGATAATTCTTTTTCTGTCAATGATGAAATGAGTTCATTCATGGCTTCGTAATTGGATGTTGCCGCACTGATTAAATCTGATTTTGATGTAGGTCTGCCCATATTAGTTCTCCTTGTAATTAAAATTTTGTCAGATAATTGTGAAATATCCTGTAGCTGCAATTTACCTTGCCGTATAGGCAATATCACAAGCAGGGTGTTTTGCAACTGCCTGAAAATTGATTGTCTGTAACAGCCGGTTTAACTGTACTGTGATGTGTTTATTATAAAGATGAAATGTTGACATCCTGTGTCATGCTTTATTTTTTTCGTAAATTATTTTTGCTTTTTGGGCAATTATTTTTTTCAAATGCAGGGGTTCTATAATATTTACCTGCTCCCCGAAGGAAAGCAGATATCCGGTCAGCCAGTCATCCACCGGCATATGGGCAGTAACAAGCAGAGTTCCATCTTTGTCTGCCTTTATCTGAGTTTTATCAAATTCATCATAAACACGATATGCCGTTTCCGCCGGAAATCTGAGTATTATTTTATGACAGGCATCATTTTGCATGTGAGGAGTTTCAGGAAAAGTCATCGGGGGAAAGTGTTCTTCCAAAAGCTCCCACTTTAGAATGCGGTTACATTTAAAAAGCAAGAAAGCCTGTTTCAAGGTGCAATAGGCTTTTACATACCAGTCTTTGGATTTGTAGTACAGCTTTAGGGGCAGTATGACTCTTTCACAGCCATTCCCATAAGAATCTGCATAAAAAATCTGAACAGGCCTGTGATGAATGACAGCAGTTTTTAACTGTTCAAACTTTTGGTTATCCGCCGGCTTGTCCCCCCATCTGGAAAAATCCACTTCAAGCCAGTTGGCAGAAGGAACATCAAAAAGTGCAGAAAGCTTTTCCAATGTATCTTTTTCATAAGAACCGCTTATTACGTTTAAGCCCTGCAGTGCGGATAATATTTCCTGTTTTTCCTGATTGGATAGAACTGTTTTATTCAAAACGAAATCCTTTAGCAGATAAATCCCGCCGTTTCTTCCTGTTTCTGTGTAAACCGGAATCCCGGCGCTGCTAAGTGCATCAATATCCCTGTAAATGGTTCTTATGGAAACTTCAAACCTTTCTGCCAGTTTGGGAGCAGTTGCCGAACCTTTATCAAGCAGATAATATAAGATTTTAAACAAACGGCTTTCATGCATTTCAAATGCCTCCTTTTAGAAAGAGTATAGCAGTTTTTGACAAAGGGTGGTAGAATCTATTTAATAGTAAAACAGAAATAGTGAGAAGAGGAGAAGTAAATTAAATATGGGAAGAATTATATGAGGCGGCAGGAAGAGTGCAGAATGACAGGAAAATATCCGATTATGTGGAAGCAGGAGGAGTTGCGGCAGCAATTTTTTCTTCCACCGGCAAGATATATACAGGTGTGTGCATTGACACCTGCTGCACCTTGGGAATATGTGCGGAGCGCAATGCTGTTTTTAACATGATTACCAATGGTGAGCATGAAATAGCAAAGGTAATAGCCATAATGCCTGATGGAAGGACGGGAGCGCCTTGCGGCTCATGCAGGGAGCTGATGGTACAGCTTATGCCGGATACCTATCAGAGCATTGAAATTATGCTTGATTATGACAACAGGAAAACAATTACTTTGGGAGAATTGACGCCGGAGTGGTGGATTTAAGTATCAATAGGAGGTTAAGGATATGAAAAGGATTTTATGTACGGTGTTGATGGCGGCATTTCTTTTTACGGCATGTACTGCATGTGGGAGGAGCGCTTCGGAGAATGCTGCCGGCTATCAAGAAGGAAATGAAGATGGCAGTGATGCAGTAGAAAGGGAGTCTGCCGGCAGTGCTGTAATCCGTGGAAGCTTTACGGCAATGGTGCGTGACGTGATTCCTGATTATGTTTCGGATGATACCACTCCAAGGGTCGCAGTGGTCACACTGTTTCAGGAAGAGCCTTTTACTGTGTGGGTAGGTGAAGAAAATGGCAGGAAACTTGGAGCCGGGCAGATATATACCTTTGAGGTGGCTGAAACGAAGGTGGAAGGGGGAAAGGCTTCTGAAACTGAACAGGCTTCTCCAGAGCCGGTGACAGCTATTTCACGGTATCAGCTGAAAATTGACAACATAAGACCTGCAGAGGAAGAGGAGTGGGGATTAGAATGTAATCGGTTGTCTATTGGACTGGAATAATTGAAAATGAACCGGATAGGATAATTCAAGCATAAGAATATCGTCAGACACCAGGCAGGAGAATATTAAGAGAAAATTAAAAAAAACGTGAGATTATATTGAAAATTCCTCCAGATAAAAGAATTAAAATATATGCATAAAGTAAAACGGAGGTTAAAATGATACGATTTTTATCCATTGCCATAGATGCGTTTTCAGTAGTTATTATTCTTTTGCCGGCTCTGTTTGTCCTGTTGCATTTTTTTAAACAGCATACCATGAAAAAAAAGCTGGAAACAATTCTGTTTTTCATTTATTTATCTGCGGTTTTTCCGTAACCGGAATACCGGCCATAAACTCTCTGACAGTTTCTTTAGATTTCAACTGGATTCCTTTTATGGATATTGCAAATAGTCCGGCTGCCTATATCAAAAACACAATACTCAATATTGTATTATTTATTCCCATGGGCTTTTTCCTGCCTCATATATGGGAAGAATATGGAGCTCTGAAAAAAACAGCCTTTATGGGATTTGGCATGTCCACAGCAATTGAAGTTCTGCAGATTTTTACTTTACGGCTAACGGATGTAGACGACCTGATAACAAATACCATGGGAACAGTTATAGGATGGTATCTTTCAAGCCTTTGCCTGACATGGGCGGGAAAAGTAAATTCTCAGTCTCACTCAGTCAATGAGCATTCCATTAGCAGAAAAAACAGAAGAAAATACGAGCCCTTTCTGATTTTTTTTCTTACCTTTTTTATCATGTTCCTTATTACGCCCTTTATTTCACGGATAATATGGGAAAAAATACTGGCTAGTCCAATATGGGAAAAAATACGTTGAAAAAAGTAATGGTTTAGACAGCGATTCCTGCTGGGAACTGCTGTCTGAACTGTTACGAAAATAGTTAAAAAAAACCACAATCCACAAATTCCCCCTTGCTATCTTACCCAAAATTCATTAAAATAGAAACAGTGAGCTAATTCAGAATACAATTAGGAGGAAACAGGGCATGAGTGGTTTTTTGATTTCAATGCAGGGCGCCATATCCCAGGGAATCTTGTGGGGCGTCATGGTGCTTGGCGTATACATAACCTATAAGCTTTTGGATATTGCGGATCTGACCGTTGACGGAAGCTTTGCGCTTGGAGGATGTATATGTGCAATGTTAGTTGTGGGGAAAGGAGTGAATCCTTTTATAGCGTTGTTAGCCGCCACGCTTTTTGGAGTGTTGGCAGGAGCTGTAACAGGGTTTTTGCATACCGTATTTGACATACCGGCGATTCTGGCAGGAATTCTTACCCAGATTGCCCTTTGGTCCGTGAATTTAAGAATTATGGGAAAAAGCAATATTCCTTTATTAAAGGTGGATACCATTATTTCCAAGGCAGTAAATGCTTTCGGAACAGAGCAGGGTATTACCACCCTGATAATCGGTATCATTATTGCAGTGCTTATCATTGTGGGTCTGTACTGGTTTTTTGGTACGGAAATAGGATCAGCCCTTCGTGCTACCGGCAATAATGAAGATATGATAAGGGCTCTTGGCGTAAATACAAAGTTTACCAAAATGCTGGCCCTGATGATTTCAAACGGTCTGGTAGGCTTATCGGGAGCTCTTGTATGCCAGAGCCAGAAATATGCGGATATCGGCATGGGAACAGGCGCTATTGTCATTGGTCTTGCGGCAATTGTCATCGGCGACGTGCTTATGGGAAAGCTGCGTTCCTTTGGTGCAAAGCTTACCTCTGCGGTAGTGGGAAGCGTTGTTTATTTTGTAATCCGCGCCATTGTTTTAAGGCTTGGCATGGATGCAAACGACATGAAGCTTTTGTCGGCAACCATTGTGGCACTGGCTCTATGTATTCCGGTAGCTATCGATAAATGGAAGATGAAACGTTCCTATAGTGAAGGAGGAAGCGGCACATGTTAAACTTAACCAATGTAGAAAAGACCTTCAACAAAGGAACCATAAACGAAAAGAAGGCGCTGACCGGAGTGAATCTTCAATTGAACGAGGGAGATTTCGTAACCATTATCGGAGGAAACGGCGCCGGCAAGTCCACCATGTTAAATATGATTGCAGGAGTATACCCAATTGACGCCGGGAAAATCGTTTTAGACGGCGTGAATATTTCCAGAATGCCGGAGCATAAACGGGCAAAATACTTAGGCAGAGTATTTCAGGACCCTATGCGCGGAACAGCCGCAGGCATGGAAATTGAAGAAAATCTTGCCCTTGCCCATAGAAGAGGAGCCAGAAGAACATTAAGATGGGGTATTACAAAAGAAGAAAAGGAACAATACGTGGAAGAATTAAAGGTTTTAGGCCTTGGACTGGAAACAAGGCTTACCTCCAAGGTAGGGCTTCTTTCCGGCGGACAGAGACAGGCGCTTACCCTTTTAATGGCATCCCTGCAAAAGCCAAAGCTTCTTCTCTTAGATGAGCATACTGCCGCCTTAGACCCCAAAACAGCAAAAACAGTTTTAGATTTAACAGAAAAAATCGTCAATGAAGAACACCTGACAGCCTTAATGGTAACCCACAATATGAAAGATGCCATCCGCCTTGGAAACCGCCTGATTATGATGCATGAAGGAAACATTATTTATGACGTGGCAGGAGAAGAAAAGAAAAATCTGAAAGTAGCCGACTTACTGAAAAAGTTTGAAGAAGCCAGCGGCGGAGAATTTGCCAATGACAGAATGATGCTGTCATAATGTACAAAGGATAACATATAAAGGATAACATACAACAAATATAGGACATTTTATTTCTCAATACACAGTGGGAGGCGGCAGGTCATAGAATGGTCTTCCAGGCCTTGGCAAAGTCGTCGGTCCTTACGCACCGTATTTTGGTGCGTTAGTACCGCTACGTCTTTGCAGAGCGAGAGCGTGCCCGGAAGACCATTCTATGACCTGCCGCCTCCCACGTCCGGGTTTCCAAACACCCCAATTGCTATATTTATTGAAGAAAATTATCAAAAATGCTGGATTTTTTTACCGAAGTATGGCAAAATGAAAAAAGCGGTTATAACAAGGTCAAAGAGCCTTGTTAAATAAATAAAAGCTACATATTGAAAGGAGATTTCACATGATTATTTCAAAAGAAGTAGAAGAAATGTGTAAGGTTGCACAGGGCGTTGCCCACGGCTGTGCTCCAATCCCAGAAGAAGCAAAATGGGTAAAAGCAAAAGAAATTAAAGATATTTCCGGTCTGACACACGGTGTAGGCTGGTGTGCTCCCCAGCAGGGTGCCTGCAAGCTTACCTTAAACGTAAAGGAAGGCATTATTCAGGAAGCATTGGTAGAGACAATCGGCTGCTCCGGTATGACTCATTCCGCAGCTATGGCTTCCGAAATCTTACCGGGAAGAACTCTTTTAGAAGCATTGAATACAGACCTTGTATGTGATGCCATCAATACAGCAATGAGAGAATTATTCTTACAAATCGTTTACGGACGTACACAGAGCGCATTTTCTGAAGACGGACTTCCGGTAGGCGCAGGCCTTGAGGATTTAGGAAAAGGTTTACGTTCTCAGGTTGGTACTATGTACGGAACCCTTCAAAAAGGTCCCCGTTATCTGGAAATGGCAGAAGGATATGTAACCGGTATCGCTTTGGACGCAGACGACCAGATTATCGGCTACCAGTTTGTAAGTCTTGGAAAAATGACTGATTTCATCAAAAAAGGCGATGACCCCAATACTGCATGGGAAAAAGCAAAAGGACAGTACGGCCGTGTTGCAGATGCAGTGAAGATTATCGACCCGAGACAGGAATAGAAGAAGGAGGAAATGAGAAATGGCTTTATTTGAATCATATGAAAGAAGAATTGATAAAATCAATGGTGTTTTAAACAGCTATGGAATTTCTTCCATCGAAGAAGCTGAAAAAATCACAAAGGATGCCGGCTTAAACGTTTACGACCAGGTAAAAGGCATTCAGCCAATCTGTTTTGAAAATGCATGCTGGGCATATACAGTAGGCGCAGCAATTGCAATTAAAAAAGACTGCAGAAAAGCAGCAGATGCAGCAGCAGCTATCGGTGAAGGACTTCAGGCTTTCTGTATTCCCGGTTCTGTTGCAGATACCCGTAAGGTTGGTCTTGGACATGGTAACCTTGGCAAGATGTTACTGGAAGAAGAGACAGAGTGCTTCTGCTTCTTAGCAGGACATGAATCTTTTGCAGCAGCAGAGGGCGCTATCGGTATTGCTGAAAAAGCAAACAAGGTACGCCAGAAACCTTTAAGAGTTATCTTAAACGGACTTGGAAAGGATGCTGCTCAGGTTATTTCCAGAATCAACGGATTCACCTTTGTAGAAACTGAATATGACCCATACACCAATACCGTAAAAGAAGTATTTAGAAAGTCTTATTCCGAAGGACTTCGTGCAAAGGTTAACTGCTATGGTGCAAACGATGTTTGCGAAGGCGTGGCAATCATGCACAAGGAAGGCGTTGACGTTTCCATTACGGGTAACTCCACCAACCCCACCAGATTCCAACACCCGGTTGCAGGTACATACAAAAAAGAATGCAACGAACAGGGCAAGAAATACTTCTCCGTAGCAAGCGGCGGCGGTACAGGACGTACCCTTCACCCGGACAACATGGCTGCAGGTCCTGCTTCCTATGGTATGACAGATACAATGGGACGTATGCATTCCGATGCACAGTTTGCAGGTTCTTCTTCTGTACCGGCTCACGTGGAAATGATGGGTCTGATTGGCGCAGGAAACAACCCTATGGTTGGTATGACGGTTGCTGTAGCTGTTTCCATCGAGGAAGCGGCGAAGGAAGGAAAGTTTTAAATATACCTTATGAATTGAAAATGCCGGAAGGCTTGAAAGTACCGTAATCTTTAGGGATTCCGGTACTTTTTTTGTGCTAATAAGGAAAAATGGGAATAAGGTGTGGGAAGTGCTGAAATGTGAAAAAAATTGGTGAGTAGGACACAAGTAGGTAACAAGTAGGCAACAAGGCACAGGTAACAAAATTTTGTGGATAAAAAGGCATGAAAAAAGCCGCAACCATAAGGGTTACGGTATCTTTTCCAGTTCGGCACGGAGCCACTCAATATCACGTTCGGTATAGGTACCTTCAGTTATGTCCGTGATGCGGTGCCCGATAAGCCTTTTAATCACATATTCGTCAACCTTGGCTTTTTTTGCCATAGTAATAAATGTTTTTCGTGGGTCGTGGGGTCTGTGGTCCTCACGGAATTTTAGCGCCTCCATGATTTTTGTAAAGCGTCCGGCATATTTGTCATAGGTTATTAACATCCCGCCTTTTGTAGCAAGCGGATCATTGAAGAGGTATTGACTGCCGAGTTCAATTGCTTGGTCATAATTTCTCTGTATGAGATGTTTTATGCGTGGATGAATAGGCACAGGCCTGTCTTTACCGGCAGAGGTTTTCATTCCCCCGATGATGTACTGTTCGTCAAGGTGGACATTTTCGATTTTAAGTTTGGCGAGTTCTTGAGGACGCCATCCCATATAACATTGAATAAGAATCCAGTCCACAAACCGGAGAGAGTCTACATTTTCCCAAAGAGTTTTCAGCTCTGCATCTGTGAATATAATATGTCCTCTGGTTGAAGCTTCTTTCTCCTTGATGATGTCGTTGGAGAGGTCAAAGGTTCGGGCATAGTTCTTGTCTACAAGCTCATATTCGAGCGCATAGTCCAACATTAAATTGAACATAGATTTAATTCTTGCCTTAGTACCCGGTGAGGCAGGCACCTTTTGACCGGCATCCTTGCCACGAGAAGGGATGATATAGCCATCTTCCATAATGCCTTTGATATGCCTTGCCCGCAGGTCCTTTACACGCATACTATGGATAGCATGGCAGTAGCGCCATGCGGCTATAATGGTCCTTGAGGATGATTCGCTTTCCAGGGTTGGGAAGTATGCTTCTGTCCATTTCTGGTAAAGTTCTGCCAAGGTAAGGTTGTTGTTCTGTATGTCGTAAGGATTAGCTCCGTATTCTGCTAATGCCTGCAAAGCTTCTTTTTTGGTCTTGAAGGTCCCTATGGGTACACGGTTCTGTACGCATTTCCCTGACTGTTCGTCGGTAATCCATCCGAGAGTGACACGGGCCAGATATGGCTTGCGTCTGTTTCCGGATAATTTAGTTACACTCCCGTAGCCATTTGGTAGTTTCATGGCATCACTTCCTTTTACATTTTGATTGACTCGATTACTGAGCCGAGTCGGGCATAGTCTGTCTTTATCGGCTCCAATTTAAGGAGTGAGGATAAAGAGATTGTTTTCTGGTTAGGAATCCGAATATTTAATGTGGATGTAGGTAGCACATAAAATTCCCAATAATCCAAATCAAGAATAGATTTGTCATGGGTAAGTGCGGTATAGAGACAGAATACATAAAGGTCACAATTGCGTTTTGCCTCCGTAGCATAGTTTTTTCCATCCCAGGCAAGCTTAGGTGCAATGTCATATTGTATTTGTGAAGGAAAGTCTGTAGTCCAGGATTGTAAGTAAGCGGCAGATTTTACCTCAATCCTGCGTCCGGATGGACTCGTTACGTCAAATGAGTTCCAATTTTCTCTTACCTGAGTATCGGGGAGGACATTTTTATTAAGTGAAGAGTAAACCAGAAATTCTGCCATAACTCCACGTTGGGTATTGTCTGTTAAGTCTGAAAATGCCCAGCGCCAGAAGTCCATGACGGTAATGCCGACATTTGTATCATGTAAGGTAAATTTTTCATTCCCTGTTAATTGTTGTTCCATGTGATTCCTCCGTTTCATTATCCATAGGCAGAGTTGGACAGAATTTCTTTAATTCCGGTTGTGCAGCCACAAAGGGAGCAGGATAATAGTTCCCGGCATTCTGCATCTGAGAGAGGTCCGTAAGAGTGTACCAAAGTAAGGAGCTGCAGGTTAGAAAGAGAAAGTTGGTCCTGCAGACTTTGGATTTTGGCGACAGTGCCACAGGGATAATATTCAGTAGCGGAGTTAAAGCTGTCACAGAAAGAAGATAGGTAAAAGAGAAGTGCAGCACACTTGTTTCCTTTTATTTCTTCAGCACGTGCCAACTCGAAATATTGTGCCGCATTTGTCATAGGTAATCCTCCTGTTTTTAGTACCTGCCAAAATGCCGGTACCATTTTAAACTGATAATCTTTTTTCAGAATCAAGGTATTTTTGAGACTCTGTATAGGCTTTTAAAAATCCTTTAAGTTCTCCTATAAATTCATATTTTTTTGGTTCCGGAAGGGAACGGAACAATTCTAACAGTTCGTCCTCTTCTTGGGTGGTATTCTTGCGTACCGGAGCTTCCTGTCCCGTCAAAAGGTAATTCAGAGACACACCGAAAAAATCAGCTATGGTTTTCATGTATTTTGCAGGCGGGTCATTGGTACGTGCCTTCCAGGTAGACATTGTAGAGGTTCGGATGTCAAGCTTTTCACAAAGTGCATAGGCACGCTTGTCTTTTTCTTCCAGTAGTTGATAGATTCTTTCAATTATTTCCATTTCATACCTCCGTAAGTGTTAAATGATTTGCAAATGCGAATATAAATATTTACAAACTCGCAATTACGTGGTATAATAAACATATGAAATACAAATAAATTCAAAGTTGCGAGCAGAGAATAATGTATTTCAAAAAGTGTTTGCGAGCTTGCAGACAAATTTGTTTTTATTATAGCACGCAGACACGCAAAAATAAATAACAAATAACAAGCAAATGCGAGAAAGGAGAGACACTTAAATGGGAAAGGAAACATCACAATGGAGTAAAGATGTCCGAAAAGCTGTGATTGATAAGGATATGACATTAAAGCAGTTGGCAGAAATTATCGGTTACAGCGTTACGACAGTTTCCTCGGTTATTAACGGGCGATATTCTAATGCTAGTTATCAAGCAATCGCAGAGAAAATTAACGGAGTGCTTGGTACAGGAGGGGTGCCGGAACGAATTGATACTCCATCAGATGAATGGTGCCAATGCGTAAAGATTGAACTTGTAAAGAAAAAAGTAAACATTAATCAGCTGGCAAAAAAGCTGAATGTCTCCAGAGACCGACTGTCACTGGTTATCAACGGCAAGATGATGAATAAGGGAATCGTTGATGCTGTCAACAGCTTTTTGAATATTAATATACCGGCTGTACCCTCTGGTGATAATTAGATTATAGCGGAAGGGCAGGTAACACGAAATGGGAAAAGGTCCTATAAACGAGAACAACAATGTGTATTTCAAGGCTAGGAAAAGAGCAGCAGTATACAATGAGAGGCTATATAGCCGGGAGGGGGCGTCAGAGCTTTTGGGAATTTCGGTATCAACACTGGCTGATTACGAGCTAGGTAATACAAAGGTTGTTCCGGTAGATAAGGTGGTCCTCATGGCGGATTTGTACAATGCCCCGGAACTGATTACAGGGTACTGCATGGGTGAATGCCCGGTACATGGTTTTCTGCCTCTGGCAACAGAAGAAAAAAGTGTACAAGGTATTACACTACGGCTTTTGAGAGGCTTTAACGAGGATGAATTAAGGGCAATGAAGGAGAATCTGATTGAGATAACAGAGGACGGGATCATCAGTAAAGAGGAACTTCCAAAGCTGAAAATAATTCTGGAAAAGCTGGAGAAGATGGCAGAAATCATAAGTGAAATGAAAATTGTCGGAGAGAAACTTATTAAAGAATTAAGAGAGACTGAATGTTAACCGAAGGAGGTTGGTTATGAAGAGAAAAAGTAGGCTAAAGCTGTTTTCCGGACTAAAAATCTTGGCAATATGCCTATTTGAAGGAATGAGCGAGATAAGAAGGTATATATCAAGAAATTGGATATGGATTGTGGTAGGACTGATTCTTACTGAGGTATTTGTAAAGATGGCCTATGCTGAAAGAGAAGCTGTAGCTTATGGCGGAGAGTGGCTTACATTACCATTGGTGCTTATGGCTGTGGAAGTGGCAAGGGCTGTTGGAAATACAATAAGGTATCTGTTTGAAATGGAGGATGATTATGAAGTGATTGAAACATTCTCTGTAGAAAAGGAGGAATGAAAGTATGGAAGGATTAGAAACACAGCAACAACAAGCAGGACAGCAGCAGACTGGTGTAAGCGTAGCAAAGCAGGTAAAGCAGCTTATAGCATCAGATTCAGTAAAGAAGAAATTTACGGAAGTATTAGGACAGAAAGCTCCACAATTTCTTGCATCTATTACTAATGTGGTGGCTGGCAGTGCACAGCTGAAAAAGTGTAGTGCAAATTCAATTATGAGCGCAGCATTTGTTGCGGCAACTTACGATTTGCCAATTGACAGTAATTTGGGGTTCAGTGCGATTGTCCCATATAACGAGAGCATATATAATCCTCAGACAAAGAGCTATGACAAGATACCGAGGGCGCAATTCCAAATGATGTATAAGGGATTTATACAGCTGGCAATCCGTTCCGGATATTACGAGAAGATGAATTATGCGGTTGTGTATGAGGATGAATTGAAAAAATACAATCCGATTACTGGAGAAATTGAATTTGTGAAGGATTTTTCCCAATGCAAACAGCGGGAGGCAGGGGATGAAAGCAAAGTGGTAGGTTATTACGCATGGTTTCGCTTAAAGACAGGGTTCAGTCAGGAATTGTTTATGTCAAGGGCAGAGGTTGACAACCATGCAAAGAAGTATTCCCAGGCATACAGGTACGACATCAACCAGAATAAGAAGTCAAGCAAGTGGACTACAGATTTTGAGGCTATGGCGCTGAAAACGGTAATTAAGTTGCTCCTCAGCAAATGGGGCATTTTATCGGTTGATATGCAGAGGGCCATCCAGGACGATCAAAAGGTTTATGACGAGGACGGCAACGGTGATTATGGTGATAACCAGCCGGATGCCATAGAGGCGTATGATGCTTTTGAAATGCAGGAAGAGCAGGAGAACGATCAGATAGGCGGTTTGGAACTGGAAGAGGTATAAGAACAGGAGGAAAGAAAAAATGCAACTGACAGCAGAAAATTATTACAGCCAGGAGGCTAACAGGGAGTACATGAGTGTCTCTCAGTTCAAGGATTTTGCGGGTACATACGGGAGATTGGCCTGCGAGTTTGCGGCGATGGAAAAGCTGGAAGAGCGGTGGGAGGATGAAGAGACTACTGCTCTTCTGGTAGGCAGCTATGTGGACGCTTACTTTGAGGGAACACTGGAGAAGTTCAAGGCAGAGCATCCGGCACTGTTCAGGAAGGACGGCGGTTTGAAAGCTGACTATGTGAAAGCGGAAGAGATCATTGCCCGCATTGAGCGTGACAAGTATTTCATGAAATATATGTCCGGACAGAAACAGGTCATTATGACCGGGGAGCTGTTCGGGGCAAAGTGGAAAATTAAGATCGACAGCTACATCCCAAAGGTGGCAATCGTGGATTTGAAGGTCATGGCATCCATTACAGAGCTGAAATGGGTTAAGGATTTGGGCTATCTGGATTTTGTCCGGTATTGGGGCTATGACATCCAGGGCGCAGTCTACCAGGAAATCGTAAGACAGAACACCGGGGAAAAGCTGCCATTTTATATTGCGGGTGCGACAAAGGAGAAAGAGCCGGACATCCGCATTATCCATGTGACGGACAATTATCTGCAGGAGGCGCTGCATGTGGTCGAGGCGAATATGCCGAGGATTCTGCGGATCAAGAGCGGCGAGTATCAGCCGGACAGATGCGAGCTGTGCGATTGCTGCAGGCATAACCGGGTGCTGACAAAGCCGATTTCGATTATGGATTTAACAGCCGGAATATAGTTACGATTGGCGGTGAACACATGGCGGACAATAGAAAGTATTATTACCTAAAGCTGAAGGAGGGGTTTTTCGAGTCGGAAGAGATCAAAATACTGGAGAGCATGAAGGACGGATATATGTACAGTAATATCCTCTTGAAACTCTATCTGAAAAGTCTGAGGAATGAGGGCCGGTTGATGTATAGGAATGTGATACCGTACACGCCGGAGATACTTGCTACCCTGTTAGGACACCAGGTAGGTACCGTGGAAAAGGCGCTGGAGACATTCCGAAAGCTGGAACTGATTGAAGTTCTGGATAACGGGGCTATCTACATGATGGACATACAGAACTATATAGGGAAGTCCTCAACAGAGGCGGACCGGCAGAGGGAGTATTACAACCGGGTTAAAAATGAAAAAGCGCTTTCGGGAGAGCCTGGGGAAAATGCCTCTGCTCTTTCGGAGGATCAAAGTTCGGAGCCGAAGCCGAGAAAGGCAATCAGCGATTATTCAACGGATTTTGAAGAGTTCTGGAGCGTTTACCCCAGAAAAGCGGATAAGGCGCAGGCGTACAAGAAATACAAGGCAAGGCTGGAGGATGGATTCTCTCATGAACAGCTGTTAGAGGCGGCGAAGAATTATGCGGATCAGTGCAGGAGAGACAGGACGGAAGAGAAGTATATCAAGCATGGAAAGACTTTTTTAGGGGAGGCAACACCATTCCTTGATTATCTTCCTAAAAACGCTCCACAGGCCAGTATAGAAGTCACAGACGACGAGAATCCGTTTCGGAAGGGGTGATGTATATGATTGGTGAACCGGTAAAGTTGGCAGATGTAGTGAAACTTCCGCAGGACATCGAAGAGATACAGACAGATGAAGGCGACTATATAGGCGAATATGGACTCCTGCATTGCGGAAAGTGTAAAGGGAAAAAGCAGACCAGACTCCCAGCATCAGATTTTACGAATGGCAGGGGAATGGTCGTAAGATGCCTCTGCAAATGCCAGGTCGAGGAAAATAGGCGAAGAGAAGAGTCAGAGGAAAAGCGAAAGGCTATGGAACGCATAGAGCGTTTGAAAAACAGCAGTCTGATAGATGATAAATTGCGGGAAGTACGCCTGCGCTCATTCCGGAAAGGCCAGGATAACCAGAAAGTGTATGCTCTGGCAGAGAAGTATGTGGAGCGGTTCGAGGAAATGTATGAGAAGAGGCAGGGCATATTGCTATGGGGAACAGTAGGGACAGGGAAGAGCTTTACAGCTGCCTGCATAGCAAATGAGCTTATGGACCGGATGGTTCCAGTAATCATGACCTCATTCGTGAAAATCCTGCAGAACATTCAGGGGAATCCAGAAGAAGAAAAGATATTTATGAACCGGATGAATGCTGCCCGACTGCTCATTATAGATGATTTGGGTACTGAAAGAAATACGGATTATGCACTAGAAAAGGTCTATAACATTATTGACAGCAGGTACCGGTCAGGAAAGCCGCTGATTTTAACTACCAATATGACAGTAAAAGAAATGCAGGAAAATACGGATGTTAAGTATAAGCGGATATATGATAGGATTTTTGAAATGTGTTTTCCTGTAAGGGTGAATGGGAGGTCATGGAGAGAAAAAGAGGCGGCAAAGAGGTTTGATGAAATGAAAAAGTTAATGGAGGAATAACAATATGGCATTGGAAAAAGTGGCAGAATTGAGTATCAATAAGCTGGAGGACAGGAAAATGGTTACGGCAATCTTGCATGAGAATGGATATACCGTAGGACCGGGGAAAAGAAAGCTGACATCAACCGGAAAGCAACTGGATTATTATTTGAAGGTGTATAAGGAAAGCGAACAAGATTCGGCCAGTGGCAAGTAGGAGGGGAGTATGGAGCAAACTGCAGAGGATGAAATTATGAGGCAAATTAAATTTTCTGTACCGGGTCAGCCGTTTGGTAAGCAAAGACCAAAATTTTCAAGAGCAGGACAGTATGTGAAAACCTATACGCCTGAAGAAACGGTAAACTATGAGAATTTAGTTAAGGTAATGTACCAGCAGGCAGCAAAAGGAAAAATGTTCAGCCAGGATGCAATGCTGGATGTGAGAATTATAGCTTACTATGACATTCCAAAATCCACCAGCAAGAAAAAGCGGAGAGCTATGCTGGAGCATAAAATCCGGCCATCCAAAAAGCCGGATTGGGATAATATCGGCAAGATTATATGCGACAGTCTGAATTTGGTTGCATATCATGACGATTCGGCTGTAGTGGATGCACAGGTAAGGAAGTTCTATTCGGAGAATCCGAGGGTTGATGTGACAATCCTACAGATAGGAGGTAAGAGTGGTGACTGAGAAAAATGCGATAGAAGTTGTGTCGTTTGCAAAACAGAGCATGAGAGGCGAGTACGACCAAAAGGGTTTGGATATGGCAATCGCATCTTTGAAAGTATGCGAAAAATTGAAAGAAGTTGGCTGCTGTCATAATTATCAGTATGAAAGACCAGATTTGGTTAAATGGATTGACAAAGTTAATGATCTGATAAGGCAGTTAAATCAAAATTAGGAGGTAGACAGATGGCAGGAAGTAAGAAGATGATACCGGAAACGGTGGAGGCAGAGGTTGTGAGCGAGGCAGCAGTAGCACAGGAGGAAAAGATGGAGTTTCGGTTAATCAATCCTACGGAGGATGGTTTTCTTCGGGTGATTAAGTGGAACAAGGAGGAACTAGAGACGGCTGTAAAGCATAAGATAGCCGAATACAAGAATGTTGTCTATACAGAGGACAACATGAAACAGGCAAAGGCAGATAGGGCAGAGTTAAACAAGCTGACAAAGGCCATTGAAGAACGTCGGAAAATGGTTAAGAAAATCATCAATGAGCCGTATGATGTGTTCGAGGCGGAGCTGAAGGAGATTCTGGCACTGATTCAGGAGCCGGTAAGTATTATAGACAAGCAGGTAAAGGCATTTGAGGACCAGCAGAAGGAAGAAAAGAAAAAGAGCATCCAGAAATCTTATGATGAAGTGATTGGGGATTTAGCAAAAGTGCTGCCATTTGAAAAGGTATTTGACAACAGATATCTTAACCAGACATATAAACTGGCTACAGCAAAAGCAGAGGTAAAAGCAAAAATTGAGAAGGTACGTACCGATTTGGAGACAATTGACAGTTTAGAGAGTAAGTACAAGCTGAACGCAAAAGACGTCTACATTAAGACACTGGACCTCAGTAAAGCGCTGGCAGAGAATAAGAGGCTGTCCGAACTGGAAGAAAAGCTGGAGGCAGAAAAAAGGCGCAAGGCAGAGGAAAAGGCTGAAAAGAAACGTCTGGCAGAAGAAAAAGCCAAAGCAGAGGAAGAGCAGAGAAAAGCATGGGAGAATAAGGGAAAAGCAGAGCAGGAAAGTGATACCAAATCTGCTGAAAATGTATCAAACGAGATGGAAAAAGAATCAGAAGTGCAGGAAAGTGCAACTGAGCCGGTATCTGAAATGGGAAAAGTCATTCAGAGCGTAGAACAACAGGCCTACGCAACGGCAGTTGACCCGTTTACACCAAAGCAGGAAGAGGTAAAGCGGTACCGCACAAAGTTCTGTGCAGTGGGTACCAAGGAGCAACTGCAGAAATTGATTGAGTTTATGAATGAAAATAATATCGAGTACGGGAGGATTAAATAATGAGCGAAGATTTTGAAAAGAAACTGGACTTTGACAGCGATACCTTTGAGGAAATGAAAAAAGATATGAATTTTGTCCTCCAGAGGCTTATTGGCAATATGCAGCATAAGGGCACCGACGAGGGTAGCATGACATTGAAAATTGATGTCACTATGGTAAAGGAATTTATCCCGAATTACAATCCGGACATCAGGGGTGAAACAAGGGAAATCAGCAAGCCTCAGTTCAAGCATAAGGTAACATCATCCGTAAAAATTAATGACGAGAAAACAGGTTCTTTCAACAATGAAATGGAATTGGTGATGGATGAAGATACAGGGATATTTAAGCTTGTACCGATTGCCAATACCTCACAGCGGAGTATTTTTGATTCGGATTTCCAGCAGCAGGATAAGGATACGGAAAGCGGAAGTGAAGAGTCTGCTGGTTCCAATGCCATTGAGGGCAGGAACGTTCAGATGCTGCCGGGACCGGATGATGGAAAAGTGATTGACGGAGAATTTAGAGAAGTGGATGCCAAGGAGACAGAGAAAACCGAAAGCAATCCTGGGGAAGAGACGGAGCTAGGAGAGAGTCTGGAGGATATTACGGATGAACTTCTGGGCGGAGACGAACAGGAAAATGGAGAGGATGATGGATATGGCTACGAAGAGCCGAAAGACGATACGGAGGAATAGGAGAAAATCATGAAGTTTGGAGAAGATAGAATGATTGGATATATAGGTCGTGGAAATCAGCTGATAGCTGAGGGAAAAACACCAGAAGCTATGAAGCTGGTGGAAAAAGGACTAAAGTATTATTCTGAAAAAATTATCAAGGCAATTTCACCGTATGCAAAGGCAGATGCAGGGCTAATTGTATTAGTCCTGAGGCATCTTGCAGATGAAGTGGAAAGAGGCAATCCGGGAGCCAAGGAGTTGTATGAAGGAATGAAAAAATGTGTCAATGCTCCATCCCTCATTGAGACTGAAAAAGTTAAAAAGGGGAATAGGAGGTAATGATGATAAAATGGCCAGAAATTTCATGTATGTGTACGAAAGGATATACAAAGAGCAGAACGCCATGCAAGCAGAGTTCCGGAAAATCCCGATAAGAGGAAAAAAGACAACTCCTGCTGATATAAAGCGTGTACGGAGTATAATCAGTTATTCCAATTATCTGGTAGCGCAGGAATGCTCAGTAATTGTAAGTTATCCTAAGGTACATATTGAAGGTAAAGAGGTAGTATTAGGAGAACCGCTGATTATGTTGCCAAACTGCAGGCTCATATCCATGGAAGGACTAAAAAAAATAGAGTTAGGCGGGAAAAGATATAAGAAATAAGGAATATGCGATGCAGCAGTCACATAAATGACAGGATATACCGCTTTGGAACCAGAACTGCCAATTAGAACAGAAGGGAGAGTTGGAAAGGAGGAATAAGAAACCATGAGTTCAAGTAATTCGTTTGGAACGTGCGCATATTGCGGAAAGCAGATTATGTGGATTCGGACAAAGGCAGGCAAGAATATGCCTGTCAATCCACAGATGATAAACTACCGCAAGCCGGAGAACGGGAAGAAAGCCAAGGAAAAGTTAGTGACTCCACAGGGAGAAACAATAGCGGTGGACAGAACCGATGGCATGGATGCGGAAGGATTCGGCTATATATCACACTTTGCCACCTGTACCAAAAAGCGTAGGTAAAAAGAAAAAGCCGCCCCTTGACGGAACGACTCGTGACTAAAAATATTATATCTCACAAATGCGAGAAAGTCAAGGAGGCGACATTATGGCAACGAATAACGAGATACCTATGTATGCTATAACACAGGAGCAGATTAACCAGATTGCTGCCATAGCGGGGAAAGAGGCGGTGCAGACATTCCGGACAGAGCAGGCTAAGGTGGAGAAGAAACGGGCCCGGGAAGAGAACAAAGTTAAGAAAACCAAAAAGATGCTCAGTTCGTACCGGAGGATAAAGACCACATTGTCAGACGAGGTGGAGTTTACAGAGGAAGAGCAAATTGAACTCAGATGGAAATTCATACAGGACCTCATGGGAAGTACAGGGGAGACCGTAAGTAAGTCCGAGAGGGTAATCCAGGAGGGAGAAAAACGGAGGCAGGAGGATTTATACTGCATCTACCGCATAGAAAAAGCGACAGACATGTACCGGGAAGAGTGTGAAAAGTCCGGAAGTGAAGAGGCAAAGCGCCGGTATCGGGAGCTGAGCATGATGTATCTGGAGGATAAAGAATATTCGGTACAGGAGATTTCGCAGGTAGAAAAGGTAAGCGATAAGACGGTGTATAAGGATTTAGGGATAGCATGTGGGATAGTAGCTGTTTACCTGCTGGGAATATGAAAAAAGGATAGTTAAAAAATAGTAGAAGGAAAGATAGGGATAAGCTGTCTTTCCTTTTTGTGCAAAATAGATAAAATGTAGTTCTTGATTATTGCTTTTCAGATATTTTATATTTTGTTCTTTTATGTTAAACTTAATAAATAATTGTCAAATATTCTGTTAAAGAACCAGAAACTTGGCAAATTATATTTAGATAAAAAGGAGAAAACATATGAGGATTGTAGAAGTTTATGAAAAATGTAAAAAGGAAGAAACGGAGATTAATAATTATATTACCAGAATAAAAAAGTATTACGAATCTGGAAAGACTAATGACGAATCTTCAAAGCAGAAATTTAATAACGTGTACGAAAGCTTTTATAATTATCTAACAAGAAAACTGGGAGACATATCATATTTGAATGAAACCTTAAAAGAAATGCAGAGCATACTGCTAAATCTTGAATTTAATCCAAAGCCAGATTATATGATGAAGATAATTGAGTTAATTTCGACTAAAATAGAATGCATAATTTCGTTTTATGAAACGATGAAAAACAAGGATAAAGGAGGTATTGGCTTAGACATTAAGATACCACAAATAGATAATATTACTGATTTAAAAAAATGTATTGACAGTTTAGAATTTGTTTTTACAAAATGTCCTTTTTTTCAAAGTGATGAAGCAAGCCTGAAACTTCAGGGTGTAGATAGTGGTTCCATATGGTTAATTTTTTATGTTGCAGGTTCTGTAACTGTAGGAAGTGTGTTGCTAAACAATATTGCTGCATTTATTGATAAATGCTTTGTCATAAAAAGTCATAAATTAACATGTGATAGGCAGGAACAGGAAATTAAGTCAGCTGAAATTGCAGAAAAGGAAAAAGAAGAATTACTTAAAAATATTCAGAGATTGTATGAGATTTCTGTTAAAAATGCAATAAAAGAATTGGAAGAAAGCACAGAATGTTACATAAACGATGGGGATGAAATGGGAAGAGTAGAACAGTCATTTGAAAAAATGGGAAAATTGCTGGAGCAAGGTTTGCAAATATATTCATCTATCGACTCTCCCGAAGATGTGAAAGTAGCATTTGAGCCTCTTGAGATGCATTACATACCAATAGAGAAAAAATTAAAACAAATAGAAGAGAAAACAGATTTAGATACAGAGTAAGGAAAGAGGGCGATTTTCCCATCAGACTGTAGGCGAAGTGCCTTTAGCAATGCTTAAGACAAAAGCTGCCACTATATGTATTTTACCGGGAAGGGGGAGCAAGAAAATGAGTAGAAAAAGAGTAGGTTGCAAGTAGAATTATCAAGTGCTAATATGGTAATCAGCCAATACCACATATGTCACCCCTAAAAAAGCCAGTTATTTTTTCTTTCTGGATGTAGGCGGCAGGTCAGAAGGCTTGCCGCAATGCCAGGAGGAAATATAAAAAATCGGTTAAATAAAGCTATTTTGATTGAATCCAGTTAGTAAAAAGCTAAGATGATGATAAGAATTACAATAACTGGAGGCAAGAAAATGGTAAGGAAAAGTGACATTGTTAGGAAATTGGTGAGTGAAAAGAAATATAAACAGGCGCTTTGCATAGCAAAGGATTTCAGGCTTGGCATAACACCTAGCCAGTCTTTGAAAATGAAGAAAGCGTATGAATGTATGGTTCATGAGCGTTTCTATTTGTCCCTAGGAGAGAATATCAATCTTTGTATTTCAGAAGGAATAGAAGTTATCGAGATTCTTTACGGGAAAGGAGAATGCTAGAAATGGCACGAATTTATACAAGTAGATTTAGCAATAAAGAATTGGAAACAGGAAAATATACGGTGGTAGGAATCGTTCGAAGTATGCCACAATTCAAAGTGAAGTATCGAATTGCTGGCAACATAAGGCAGATAGCACCGCCAGGATATCTCTGGAATGAAAATGATAGAGAAATATTTACGGAACCATATTTCAAGCATTTAGAAAAAAGCGGATATTCAGTCATTGGTTCTATCATCCAGTCTTATCTGGATGAAGGAAAAGACGTGGTTCTTTGCTGTTACGAAGATGTTCGCAAACCTGGTGAATGGTGCCATAGATTGGTCTTTGCTGAATGGTGGTATAAAAAGACAGGGCAGAAAGCAGAAGAACTTCCTGATCCGTCGCCAGACCCTGGAGAAAAGCAGAGGAAGAAAGAGGAGCAGAAACGGAGAGAACAAGAATATGAACAATTATCGTTTATGGATGACTTATACCGTGATATGTTTCCTCACTACAATATTTAGCCGCTGATAGCTTAGTGTTAGAGCACCCGGCTCTTTACCGGGAGGACGCAGTGTTTGATTCCTGCTCGGCGGACCAAAAACAATGGGCATTGCATTTGTGATTAATTATTAGAATTGCAAGTGTAACTGCCCTTTTCTTATTGCTTTTGCTTAAAAAAAAGCGTAAAATGTAATTAATCTACGAGGAGGAAAATAACGTGAAAATAAGCAAAAGCGGAATCTTGGCAATAGTAATTATTTGCATTTGCCTTTTGAATGGGTGTTCGGGAGATAGAGGACAACCTGATGATGAAAATGTTGCTATTGAATATCAAGAAACAACAAAAGAAAGCGAATTAGCAGAGGAGTCAAAGTCAGCAAAGCAAACTAATATTGAGATTCCATCAGAGTTTGAGGCACTGACGGAACAACAGTTGAGGAAATTGCCAGACGCAGATAGCTTGGTAAATGTGGTAAGTGTTGTATTGGAAAGCATAGGTGTTCAGGAAATAGAAGGAGCTGTGTATGGAAACTATGATATGATTGGATCGGTTTGTATAAACCTGGATACATATGTTGTAACAGATTTACGAAGTATAGTAGTGAGAAATCAATATCTTAATAATCAGTGGCAAGTGATATATATAAACGATGCTGAAAATGGGAATCTATATTATCCTATAACTGCAAAAAATGCTTTCGATTACGTTAGCGGTGAATGTGTAAATCCGGTGGAAGAGACGGGCACAGAGGAAACAATAGGAATGGAAGAAGAGGTAACGCATAGGGAAGGAATGTATGGAATCAGTGATAAAGATGTCCATGATATAGGTACTCCCTCAATATTTGAACGAAATAAAGTTAGAAACGACGTGACGGGTAAGTGGAAAATTTCAACAATTGCCGAGGATGTGCAAATGGTTGATTACGCCTTAAGTTATTATGAAAAGTATTTTTATAATGACGATGAAATTCATGCTATTGTAAATATTAATTATGATAAGACTACTTGTATTCAATATATGAGCGGATTACTTTATGTTACTGTACATGAGTATGTGGATGGAGAGGAGTATGACGCAAAACTATTATTTTCAGGAATGATACTTGAAGAATATGTTGTGTATCCTGATAATGGTGATATAGAAAAAATCCAATAGAATAATTTTGTGCATTATGCCGAAGCGGAATCAAAAATTTCTGGAGTTACACCAGAAAACCGCTTCGGCTTTTTGCGTAGATTTATAAAAAAACAAGGGAAGGAGTGATTTTGATGCCGCAGTTTCAAAATCCAGGCGCATTTTTTGTAGGTGGAACATTAGTACCTGCAGAACAGAAGTTTTTGAAAAATTTGTTGGAATCGGCAATCAAGAGCGGGTACAACAAATTTATAGAACCGTGTGCGGGAACATTTGCCATGTCGCATTTAGCGGTACAGTCGGGTTTTAAACCATCGCATATCGAGTCAAGTGATGTATCAATAATGACTTCCGTTTTGGGATATGCAATACAAGAAAAGCCTTTGGATGATTTGGAAATTAAAGCAAAAGGTTTCGGAGTTGATGAGTTAAAAAATCCAGCGACAGTCTTATATGCTCAACTATATCTCAGGACAGTTAAAAATGCCGGAAAAGAGTATTTTTACAACATGTTACTAGATATGGAATATAGAAAAGAGGCGCATATCAATTACATACAGGAGCAGTTGGATAGGGCACACGATATTCTTTATGGAATGCAATACAGAACTTTAGATATGTGGAAACACATAGAAGAAATCTTGGATAATCCAAAAGCAGTTGCGATTGTTAATCCGCCTACATATCTTGCTGGATATGAAAAATTTTATGATACAGCTGGCAATATGACATGGAAAGAGCCAGAGTATGAATTGTTTAATCCAAAGGACGGATATGAGAAATTGATGAAATTAACCAAGGACGCAAAATGCTTAGTATTATGTTATCAAGAAAGTTGTCCGGGAGAAACAGCAGCAGAACCTATTTTTGCAAGATATGGTGTAAGAAATGGTGTAAATTCATATATCATTTCTAACAGACCAGAAGAAGCAAAAATCTTGGCTGATGGAAAGAAAATAACCAGACCGAATGAGAGTAAATTGTCATGTCTGGAATGCTCAATGTTGCCAAGAGATTATGAAATAACAACAAAGACAAAAATACAATTATGTCAAATAGAGAGGACAGAGGCGCAGTATTACAGACAATTGTGGACTCATAATTTTGTTGGTTCGTCTGCCCCAATAAATATAGCTGTTCTGATTGATGGGCGAATTGCCGGAGTGTTTGGGATAGACAAGTCTGCACTTACAATGGGAGCGTTTGGTACACAGGTATCGGATGCTCTTTTTTTAATGTACGGAATGACCATTTCACATAAAAAGTATCGATTAGGCCGTCTGCTTACCATGCTTGCACAGAACAAAGAATTTATCTACAAACTATGCAATGATTTAGAGAGAGAGAAGGTTGGGCATCTTAAAACAGTGCAAATGACAAAATACCCAGAGGCGAAAGAAATGCGTGGGATTATGAAACTTACTAAGAGGATTCCAGATGCAAAAATGGGATTTCGCTTAACGTATGAATCGGATTTGAAAGATAGGACAGAAACACAGACGCTTATTGAGTGGCTAAGGAGGGAAGAAAAGTGGAAGAAGGAAAGAGCGAAAGCAAAATCCAATATGAACAGATAGCAGACATGGAAGCAGGGCTCATTATTGCAAAAGTTCCCGCAGAATGTATTAGAGAGCAGGATATTAATGCCCGGATTATGAAGAATGAGATGCAAAGGCAATTAACAGACAATATAAAAAAACGTGGACAGTTGGAATCGTTGCCATTCTGTGTTTTGACAGAAAACAGAAATAGAATAGAAATTATTTCAGGGCATCACAGAATTAGATCAGGAAAAGACGCAGGTATAAAAGAGTTTTTTGTGGTTCTGGATGTAAGTGGTCTGAATCGGTCTAAGATTGTAGCGAAACAGATAGCGCATAATGCAATTTCTGGTTTTGACGATCAGTCCACATTAAAAGAAATGGCAAAAATGCTGGAAGATGTGGACGATATGATAGAGAGTTACGCAGGAAAAGATATTCTGATGGAGCCGGAGGCAGAATTGGAAAAATACTTATCTCCAGCAGTTGATTTTGAGTGGAAGAATATGACGTTCACCTTTTTGCCTCATCAGTTGAAGGATTTGCAAAAACTCATTGAGGTATTGGAAAATACAAAACCGGATTTTGTTGGAGTTGCCTTAACTGAGCAGCATAAACCTTTTATAGAAACTCTGTCGAAGTACCAGAAATTTGCAAATGTTAAAAATACAGGTGCAGCTATACATGCCATGATTAAAAGCACAGAGCAGATGCTTGAAAATGTTGATTATACAGAAGGAAAAGATTGGATACCATTGACAGGGTTATTTGGCAGTAGCGCCATTCCGGTAGAATCAGCAGAAATTATTAGAGAAGCATTAAAGAAGATGGCAGATGAAGGTGTGATTGGAAGTAAAAATAAGTGGCAGGCCATTGAATACTTAGCGGCAGACTACTTGGCTGGAAAGTAGGTATAAGGTATGGCGGCACCGTTAAAATATAACAAGGAATATCACGATGACTGGGCATGGTCCTTGGCTATAAAAGGTGCTACCGACGAAGAAATAGCCGTAGCCTTTGGTATATCGGTCAGAACATTGCACAGATGGAAAAAGGATCATGAGAGTTTTTCGGAGGCATTATCTGCTGGGAAGGATCAGGCAGACGCAAAAGTGGAGAAGAAACTGTATGAACGAGCTGTGGGATATAAATACACGGAAAAGGAAAGTGTAATTGAGGTAGATGCAGATGGAAATAGAAAACCATTAAAAATAAGGACGATAGAAAAAGAATGCCCGCCTGATGTATTGGCTCAAATGTACTGGTTAAATAATCGAAAATCGAGCCAGTACAAACGTAATCCGGAAAATTTCATAGAGCAAGAAGCAGTAGAAGTAAAAGACGATGTTCAAATTTATTTACCAGATAATGGAAGGGAGAATATCCACAATGACTAAAATCATACTGGCGCCGCAGAAAGGTCCGCAGGAAAGGTTTCTTGCTACATCTGCCGACATCTGCATTTATGGCGGCGCAGCGGGTGGAGGGAAAACATTCGGCCTGCTTTTGGAACCTCTCCGGCACATGAAGAATAAAGATTTCAATTCCGTTATCTTCCGTAGGGATTATACGCAGGTAACATCCCCAGGGGGATTGTGGGATAGCAGTAAAAAAATTTACAGCTACGTGAAAGGTTGCTATCCATTAAAGACACCAAAACTACACTGGAATTTCCAAAGTGGTGCATCAGTCAATTTCGCACACTTAGGAAGTGATGAAGATTGCCTGTCATGGCAAGGCTCCCAGGTAACAATGATAGGTTTTGACGAGTTGACGCATTTCAGCGAGTATCAGTTTTTTTATATGCTCTCCCGAAACAGGACGGATTCCGGAGTGGCTCCGTATGTAAGGGCAACCTGCAATCCGGACGCAGACTCATGGGTTGCGGAGTTCATAAAGTGGTGGATAGATCAAGACACCGGCTATCCGATTCCGGAAAGGTCCGGGAAAGTACGCTGGATGGTGCGGTTGAATGAGGTAATCTATTGGTTTGATACCAGGCAGGAGGCTATTGATGCGGCGATAGAGAATGGCATGGATTACGAGAAAGCTGTGATTATGGCGAAAAGCGTCACATTTATAGCCAGCACTTTGCAGGACAACAAGATTCTGATGAAAAACGACCCCGGCTATATGGCGAATCTCATGGCTCTGGCGCTTGTTGAAAGGGAGCGACTGCTATACGGCAACTGGAAGATAAAGGCGGCAGCGGGCTTGATGTTCAAGAGAACAAAGGTCAATATGCTGGAGACTTTGCCTACGGATGTTATTTTGTGGGCAAGAGGATGGGATTTGGCGGCAACCTCGGAGGACGAGGATGGTGAGCCAGCATATACGGCGGGCGTATTGATAGGCAAGCGGAAGAATGGCCGGTACATCATAGCAGATGTCATTAACCGCCGTAGTGATTCCGCAGAGGTAAGGGAGTTAATCCGAATGACCTGCATAACGGACAGGGCAAAGCATGGGAGAGTGGTAACACGACTTCCGCAGGACCCAGGCCAGGCAGGAAAAGACCAGGCACAAAGTTTCCTGAAATTTCTCTCTGGCTTTACGGTGAAGATAGTGCCGGAATCCGGAGATAAGGTCACAAGGGCAGAGCCGCTATCAGCACAATGGCTTGGACTGGAAGGAATGGATAAAGGAAATGTGGATGTGTTGATTGCTGACTGGAACGAGATGTACTTCAATCAGATGGAGAATTTCCCACAGTCAAAATTCAAGGATATGGTGGATGCAAGCAGCTCCGCCTTCAGCGAAATAGAAAACGGCGGGACATATTCGGCTCCGCCTTCAGACAGTAGTTTAGGAAAGAGCAGTTATTGGAGAAAGTGAGGTGAGAACAGGTGGCTAACAGTAAAGAAATCGGACGCATAGGACAGCGAAGGTATGGTGGAACCATTTACGAAGAGTTCTTGCACGAACTGAGAGGCAAAAGGGGGATAGAGGTTTACCGGGAAATGTCTGAGAATGACGATGTAGTGGGAGCTATCCTCTTTGCGATAGAAATGCTGGTGAGACAATGCTGCTGGAATGTGGAACCTGGCGGAGATACTGCAAAGGATAAGGAGGCGGCTGAGTTTGTGGAGAGTTGTATGAATGATATGCAGGACACATGGATTGACACCATTTCCGAAATCTTGTCTTTTATTACTTATGGTTGGAGCTTTCATGAGATTGTGTATAAGCGACGTATGGGAAACACGAAAGATTCACGGACGAAGAGTAAGTTTAATGACGGACTGATTGGGTGGAAGAAACTGCCGATAAGGGCACAAGAGACCCTTTATCAGTGGGAGTACGACAATGAGGATAATTTACTCGGAATGACTCAGATGCCGCCCCCGGACTATGGGGTGTTTACAATTCCGATAGAAAAGTCGCTGTTGTTCCGGACGAAAAGCCGCAAGAATAATCCGGAGGGCAGGAGTATTCTGAGAAATGCTTACCGGCCTTGGTACTTCAAAAGGAGAATCCAAGAAATTGAGGGCATTGGCATTGAGAGAGACCTGGCGGGACTTCCAGTGATTTACGGACCAGAAGGAGCAGACCTGTGGAATAAAGATATTTCTAGTAATCAAGAGATTGTAGCTAGTCTGGAAGATATGGTAAGGAATATCCGTAGGGATGAAATGGAGGGAGTCGTCCTTCCGTTTGGCTACAAGCTGGAATTACTCACTTCCGGAGGTACCCGGCAGTTTGACACAAACGCAATTATAAACCGCTATGATACCAGAATTGCAATGACGGTACTAGCGGATTTTATTTTTCTAGGACACGACAAAACAGGCAGTTGGGCACTAAGTTCTGATAAGACGGAGTTATTTGCCGTTGCTATAGGAACATTCCTGGATATTATCTGTGAGACGTTCAACAGCCAAGGCATACCGGCACTAATTGACATTAACGGTCAGCATTTTGCAGGCATTACGGAATATCCGAAAATGACACATGGGGATATTGAAGATGCTGATATTACAAAGGTTGCGACGTTCATTAAGGATATGACGGGTATAGGTGTTCTGGTACCGGATGATGGTCTGGAGGATTATATCCGACAGGTTGGGCATCTTCCAGAAAGAACTTCTGATACAAGAAAGCTTGATCGTACCAGACAGGAGCAGCAGGAACAGAACCAGCCGCCAGAGCCGGAAACGGTAGCAGGAACAGAACCAAAAGAAGGAGATGAAGAAATCCCAGAGGATAAGGTAAAAGCGGCTAAAAAGCGGTTAGGAAGGGAGACTGGTGCATGGGATTCTGGATGATTGCCCCAAAAAGGGTAAGAAAAGTAAAATCAAAAGGTGCTCAAGAGGCGATTGACAGGCTGGAGAAGTTTCTGAAAAGCACAGACGTGACAGGAGAGCCGGTTGAAATATTATGTGGATTTTGGAAAGACCAGCAGACCGCTATAACATATCAGGAGATAAGGGAAGCAGTCAAGGAGGGATATATCAGCAATGAAACATTTTGTCAGTGGGAGCAGGATTATTCTAATTTGGTGAAAGCAAAACTCAATGATGTATGGGAAAATGCCATGAAGGAAGGTGCAACAAAGCAGCCTCTTGTAGAGGCAATTGCAGGAGGCTTTACTTTTAATACGCAATCTCCAGGCATTCTGTCATGGCTTGAACAAAAAGGGGCAGAGTTTGTTACATCGTGTACAAGGCAACAGAAAGATGCGATTGCAGCATTATTATCAAAAAAAATGATAGAAAGCCATACTGTTGATGAACTGGCCCGCATGATTCGACCATGTATTGGTTTAACTGAAAGTGATGCTAAGGCAGCAAGTAGGTTTTATGACAATATCGTAGCGACTATGAAAAAGGAACATCCACGAATGAAACCGGAGAGCATAAGGAAGAAAGCACTTGACGCCACACAGAAGTATGCAGAGAAAAAACATCGGGCAAGAGCCATGACCATTGCTCAAACAGAAAGCGCTTTTGCTTATAACCGTGGCGCCGATGAAGGAATAAGGCAAGCACAAGGCCAGAATCTGATTGGGACAGTTAAGAAACGTTTTAGTACATCCGGAGATGATGCCGTTTGTGAATTATGTGCATCCCTAGAGGGGATGGAGGTTGATATGGATTCGGATTTTAATATCGGGGGCAGATTACTATTCAGCGGACAGCATATGTTGCCTCCTGTGCATCCAAGATGTGCGTGTGCAGTTGAGTATATAGAGGTTCAGCCTCCTGTATTTCAGCAGGAAGTGACATACGAAGAGAGCATAAACATAGCACAGCAGGAATACGAATCTCACTTTGAAGGACAAAGACTGGATAAAGAGACATATATAGAGGCTGCTTCGGGCATGGCAGAATTAGGATTTGACATAAATCCTGAGAGAGTGGTGGAAATGGTGAATTCTGTAAATACATATACTGGTGGTGATTTCACGGATATTTTGGCTGCTCAGACCAATTATACAGGAAGATTTACAAATTATGGTTCTATTATGTCAGAAGAAAGGAAAGCAAGCGCACTGTTAGATGTAAAGAACATTGAGGAATTTATTGAAAATTCTCCAGCATATGAAGGAAAAGTATTTCGTGGACTGGGTTTTGACGTCGGTGGTCCGATGGATCAAGGGGATTATGAATCTTTTAGAGAATTGTATAAAAAAGGTGCTATTGTTGAAACTGATACATTTACAAGTTGGACAAAAAGTGAAGATTTTCTAAGCAGCATACATTCTGCAAGAACATTTGTAGACGAAGAATGTGAGTATGCAGTAGAAGTTACAATAAGAATGAAAAATTGTGAAACAGGCATAGATATTTCAAAGTATGCAGAAATAGAAGGTCAGCAAGAAGTCCTATTTGATAAGACATCTTTAAAAGTGAAAGACATTGTAGAAAAATGGAAGGATGATGAAACCTTACAGATATTCATAGATGTGGAGGAATTGTGGTAATGAGTTATAATATAGCAGACCGTATGGCAATAGAAGCAGAATTTTGTCATGAAAAAAAGAAAAATACAGGAATAAAGAAATTTTCAGATTTGATAAAAAAAGAATCTATAAGCCCAAGGGAAAAACAGAAAGATGTAATAAAGAGTCGATTTAAGATTATGAAATCAGATGATGAAAAGATGCTTGCCTTTGGATGGGCGAATGTGTCTATGAGAGTTGACGGAGAATTGATTGAGGACTGGCAGGCGGATATTATAGAGCCGAATGAACTGGAAAATGCAGCCTATGAATTTGTGAGGTTGTACCGTGAAGGCGGGGAAATGCACGAAAGAGGCGGAACCGCTGTTCTGATTGAGAGCGTGGTATTCACTGAGGAAAAAATGCGGGCTATGGGAATACCGACAGGAACACTTCCTATTGGCTGGTGGATTGGGTTTAAGGTCATGGATAAAAACGTATGGGATAAGGTCAAGGATGGAACCTACCAGATGTTCTCCATTGAGGGAGAGGCTGAGAGGGTAAAGGTGGGGGACGAAAACACCATGTAGAAAGAGTGTATGAGTTTTTCAGCAGTTACAATCTAATAATCCTACCTATGGAAATGTAAAAAAGGCGTAGGTAGCACATATTTTTTGATAAATCAAGCGGCATCCGGAAACGGGTGCCATTTGCTTTATAAATCTACGGAAAGGAGGCAGCAAAGTGGCAACAAAACTGAAAAATCTCAAAATCAAGAAAGTGGATTTTGTGGACGAAGGTGCAAATCCGGATGCTCACATCAGAATGTTAAAGCGAAAAGAAGGGGAAACGCAGACCGCAGAAGAGGACGTCAAAAGAGGGAACAGTAATATACTTAAAAGGATGTTTGGCTTTATCGGGAAAGCAGCAGGTATGAACCAGGAAGAAATAGACAGTGCAATGGATGAAATTCAGAAAGGCGATTCGGTGAGTTTTAATGAGAAAATCAACGAAGTAAAAAACTATAAGATTGCTGATGAAATGTGGGACACCTGTTATGCCCTGCAATCTTCCCTCTGCTCAATTCTGAATGATGAAGAGATGGATAGCACCAGTGCAGCAACAGCAATGCAGGAAAGTCTTGACGAGTTTTATGCAGTAGTGCAGGAGTCAATTAAGGAGTGGTCCAGCGGCAAGTCGGCCAGCATTGTCAGGAAGAATGAAGAGGTATCGGAGGCTGACCTAGAGATTATGAAATCGGCTGTGGAAAGGCTGAATGAAACAATCGAAAAAGCCTGCAAAGATACCAAAAAGGAGAAATCAGAGGAAGATGGACCAGACAATAATGAAAAACCGAAAGGAGACGAAGAGGAAATGAAGATTGACAAGAGTAAGTTAACGGATGCAGAGAGAGCTTTTCTGGAAAACATTGAAAAGCGCTGTGGTATGCAGGAAGGAGGCGGTTCTGGCGGTGGCAATACAGCGGTGAATCCTGCATCTGCAGAGCAGACACCGCCCCCTGTAGAGCAGGCAGTAACAAAGTCCGCACAGGAAAAGCATGAGGAAACACCTGCACAGCAGGCAGATACAGCGGAGGACATCTATAAGGGCCTGCATCCTGCAGTAAGGGCGGAGTTGGAAGGCTTAAAGAAGTTCCGGGAAGAGGCGGAGGACAGAGAACTGGCAGACATTGCAAAGAAGTATGCAATTATCGGTAAGTCCGAGACAGAGCTGGTTCCTCTGTTAAAGAGTCTAAGAGCAGCAGGCGGCACAGCCTACAATGACATGATTACCGTGCTGGACCAGGCTGTTGGTGCCGTGGAGAAATCAGGGGTCTTTTCTGAGTTTGGAAAGTCCGGACACGGTGGCACTACGGATGGCGGTGCATGGGCTGAGGCAGAGATTAAGGCGGTTGAACTTATGAAATCTAAGACAGGGTTATCCAAAGCGCAGGCATTGGATGAAGTCCTTGCGGCAAATCCTGAACTGGCAGCAAGATGTGAGAAGGAGGATTAAGGTATGGCAACTTATTTTGGAACAAGTATTAACGAGAGCCCGACTATTGTATTGCCAGCAGGGAAAAAGCTGGAAAATGCGAGGGGAATTGCCTTGACAATTAGTGGTGGAAAAGTGATAAAACCTACGGCGGGTGCCCATGTGATTGGTCTATCTATCATTGAGACGGATGAAATCGTGGAGGAAGGCAGAGATGTTGACATCCAGATTAAAGACATAGGCAAGTGGGTAGCCGGAGAAGAGATTGCCGCAGGGACCGAACTTGCAACTGACGCTGACGGAAAAGCAGTAGCTGCAAAGGCTGGTGATTTTATCGTTGGCATTGCGCTGAGCAGTGCAGAAAAGGCGGGAACGTGGATTAAGGTGCAGATTATCAAAGCAGGATATAAGCCTGCAGCAAGTGCATAAGGAGGTAAAGGATAAATGAGTACAGGAAGAGAAGTAGGAAGTGCCGGGGAATTAATGGCACGTATTGCGAAAGGTTGGAAACCCAACCGCTATCTTACTAATATGAGCATGGCGTTCTTTGCAAATGCCGGGGATTATGTGGCGACCAGCATTTTCCCTATCTGTCCGGTAGATTTTTCCACCGGGTATTACTACATCTACAACAAGGGCGATCTGGCGAGGGATAATGTGCGGAGAAAGCCGAAGTTTGGAAAGGTTGCTGCTGCTCAGATGGGTCACACGGACGAAACGTACCGCTGTGAAGTGGATCAGATTATCGTAGGAATCGACCAGATTGGAGCCCAGAATTACAGACGTGCCAATGTGCCGCCTTCTATTGACCCTAAAAGGGCAAAGAACCGTTTCATAACAGACCAGCAGCTACTTCATCTTGACATTACTTTTGCAAACAGTTTTTTTAAAAGTGGTGTGTGGGAGAATGAGTTTACCGGCGTTGTATCGGGTGGCACTGCAATAAGTGGAAGTCAGTTTATCAAATTTTCCGATGCCAATTCGGACCCGATCAAGTTCTTTGATGAACGCAAACGCCAGATTAGACTTGACGGCAGGAGAACACCAAATAAGCTGACACTTGGGTATGACACTTTCCTTGCGCTAAAAGAGCACCCAGATTTGTTGGAGCGTGTGAAATATACCGGAAGTACGGCGAATCCTGCAAAGGTCAATGAAAGGGTTCTTGCGGAGTTGTTTGGTGTAGACGAGGTTAAGGTTCTGTACGCTACCTATAATGCGGCAGAGGAAGGGCAGGAGGATGATATGCAATTTATCTGTGAGCCGGACGGAGCCCTGTTTTCTTATACAACCCCGAATCCTCGTATCGACGAGCCATCGGCTGGATATATCTTTACATGGGATATGCTGGGTAATGGTAATTTCATGGCAACTGACACTTTCGAGGGAGAGGGCGGCACCCATGCTGAGTTCATGGAGGGCTTACTTTCTACAGATATGAGAAAGACCTGTGACGATTTGGCCTGCTACATGAAGAGTTGCGTATAAGGAGGTGACTAGTATGCAGTATTTGTGTGAAAAACAGCTTACTGCAGGTGAAGTGACATACCATCCGGGGGAAATTATCCCGGATGGGGTTATTTTGCCGGAAAGAAGTGGCAAGCTGATTAAAAGTGGGTATATCTCAGAGTTAAATCTGGAAATACCGGAAAATCCAGAATCCGGACAGGAGAAAGTATTCACCGAGAAAGAGGTGGATGCTATGATTGCTGATGCAGTGGCGGAGGCAGAAAAGAACAATGAGAAAAGGCTTGCGGAATTGCAGGTGTATGCGGCAGAATTGCAGGAAATTGAGTCGGGGCTTACGAGAACGGTTCAGATTTCTGTAAAGTCTGCATCTGACGGAGAGAATGAGCAGATTACTGCAATTCCGGCAAAGCCGGAAGAAATTCAGCAGGTATTTTCTATTCTGCAGATGAACGCAGAGGAAGGTGCCAAAGCGATTGCAGAGGTCACAAGCGAAAACGTGCTGATTCTTCTTCATGCAGCAGACAGTCGTAAAACAATCAAAAATGCGGCAAAAGAACAGGAAGACAAATTATTCTTAGTTGGAGACGATTCAAACGAATCCAGCAAGGGTAACGAAATCACAGGAACCAATACGGTGGGGGCTGATACCTAATGGCAAAAGGAGCATACACGTACAATCCCGAAAATGTCAGAGAGGCAGGTAAGGACCGAATGAGGTTTGAGCTGGGCGATGTAATGGTGGAGGGGTTATCTGATACCACGGCACTGACTGACGAGGAAATACAGGCGGCAATCAATACCTATCCAAAATCGTGGAAAAGGGCAAAACTCATGTTGCTGGAGAGTCTGTGTAGGCGCTTTGCTTATGAGGTCAACACGAAAACCGGTCCGCTGACATTAGAATTACAGGAAAGAGCAAAGTTGTGGCATGCAGATTATGATAAGCTAAAAAAGGAAGTGTCGGCAGAGTCTTGCAGCGTACCTCATTTTAGCAATGGGGTAGTTGGCAAGCCTCCGTATTTTTATGCAGGTATGCAGCAGAATGAAAGGGCAGGTAACGGATGATAAATACGAGGATGATGTATGTAAAGCCGGGAAATCTGTTTAAGAATTTTATTATTGAGAGCAATGAGCAAGTGATTACAAGCACAGGAAGAGTGGCAAATAATCATACCAGCGATGGAACAAAGACCTTAAAGGGGTGTCTTGCTGAGGCATCTGACGAGGACAGAACAAACCACAGTCAGAAGGATCATGTTGTTACCCATACTATAGTGCAGGCAGGAAGTCCAAAAGCAAAGCGAACCGACAAGCTGGTGTTTGAAAACCGTGTATTTTATATCGTTGATATTAACGATGCGGGAACTCTCGGCATTTCAACGATATATTATGCTGAGGAAAGGCGGGATGTAAAATGAAACTATGGGTAGATGGAAAAACCGGTAGCGCTGGCAGTGCTATCAGGGCAACCGTGAAAGAGCAGGTAACGAGCATCAACCGCAAGGTGATTTCGAGGGGTGTCCGGGCAGTAAATGCCATAAGGAACGCAGAGTTGGAGGTATTGAAAGGGCAACGTAGCGGAAGGGTTTACAGAAAGCCTTATACGAAGGCAACCTACACCGCTTCGGCACCAGGGGAGCCACCAGCCAGACGTACAGGAAACCTTCGTATGCACTGGAACGGACAGGTAAAAAGTGAAAATGCTTCGGGCAATGGAGTTTCTATTGTTGCGGAACTGGAGAGCCAGGAGCCTTATGCTGAACATCTGGAAAACGGAACATCTAAAATGGCAGCAAGACCGTTTGTAGAGAAAATCAAAGAAAAGGCAGCACCGGAAATTCGGAGGATTTATAGCGAGCCTTACACATAGGAGGGTAGAGTATGGCACTGGTAATAGAAAAGCCGATAGTTGCTTTTGATATGTCCCAGATTGAGCGTGGGTATCTGCTTTGGGGCAGGCATTCCACATGGAGCGAAGGAAAAGCTGGGTTTGTAACGGCAGCGACGGAAGAACAACTAATCGTACAGTATTATCCGGGTATCGGCAATGTAACAAATCATTTTATTATACCTGTATCTGAGGCAGCAAAGGGTCAGTGGGAAATCCGATGGTCTGCTGATTTGTCAGAGATAAAAGAATTAACGGTAAATAATGAACATCAGGAAGAGGAGGGAACTGAGAATAATGGTGCTGGAAGAACTGATATATAAAAGGTTCATCGGTTCAGAAAATCTTGTAAAAAAGCTTGCATCATTTGATGGCGTACCTGCTGTTTTCAGTCCGGAACCACCGGATGAAAGTCAGGATGGGTGGGACGGAAATACGCAGTACCCAATGATAATTTATAATTTTGACCTGCAGGCAAATGAGGAAAGGCACAGTGTTGGTACTTTGTCAGTATCGCTGCTGTGCCAGAATACTACTGAGATTATACCGGAGGCAATCGAGCCGCTGGTAAAGGATTGTTTGCGGGATGTGATATTAAAGCCGAAAGGAGAAACACCATACTGTTTTGCATGGGCTAGGACAGATGCGTTTACTATAGACGAGAAAAAAGGCAATGCCACGATTGGAAGTGAAATACGATTTGACATTTTGGAATATCCTTCGCAGGAAACGTCTGATCCGGACCCGGTTACGGCAGCAAATAAGTATATAAAAGAATTATACCCTGAATGTATGATTATGGGATATGACAGTATGGAGGAAATCACAGAGGCAACAGGAGAAAGACCCGTAATATATTGCCGTTTGGTATCGGTGGATAAGTCTGAAGAAACAAATACAGTGGCATGGATGGATGGCAGGATAGCCATCCATATTTTATGCCCAGAAAGTGAAAAAAGGATTAAGATGTCTGCTGCAATTGCAAGCAGAATGTCTCTTAATGGAGAAATAATTATGCTGGACTACTCCCCCATGTTTATCAAACGGTTACAGGTAAACTATAAATCTGACTATCTGAAAGACGGTCAGATTTTTTTTACAGGTCATTATGGACTGTTGAGATATAAGGCTAAGCCTCACTCATCGCAGACAGTTCATCTTAAATACACATAAGGAGGTAACAAGATGTCAAAGGAAACATCAAAGGATGCCAAAGCTATTGGGGATGAAAATCAGGTGGAAGTAGCACAGGCAGCTAAGAAAGAAAAAAGAGTCATGCAGGAATCTGTTTATCCAGTTAATGAACTGGCGGCCAATGCGAGGAAAATTTTTGGAACCAGGCAGGAATGTGTTATGGCAGCATTAAAGGCTTCTGGCAAATCAGAATGCACTGTAAATGAGGCTAAGGCAATTGTGGAAAAATTCTTGAAGAGGGAGGTTAAGTAAATGGCAGGTACATTTATTTTGGGAGAAACAAAGGTACGTCCAGGTGCTTATTTCAACGTTCAAAAAAAAGGCGGCAACATTGCCGCCGGTGTTATGAACGGAGTGACAGCTGTTATATTCAGGGCAGATTTTGGGCCGTTAAATACAGCAATAGAATTAAGCGCCGAAGATGGCTATGAGAAGGTATTTGGAACCGGACTTACTACAGATGCAATGAAAGAGGCTATAGCAGGTGGAGCAAAGACTATTATAGCCTGTCGTGTAGGCAATGGGGGGACGCAGGGAACAATCACCCTGAAAGACATTGACAAGGAAGAGGCAATCAGCATAACCGCAAAATATCCGGGGGATAAAGATTTCACAGTTACAATTCGTGAAAAATTGTCAGATTCAGCTTTAAAAGAGTGTATTTTTTATACTGGAACAGCGGAATTTGAGAAAATTGAGTTTGCATCCGGTCAGGGAGAGGCAAAGGCTCTGGCAGAGGCTCTGGCATCTTCCAAGAATTTCAAGGCAGAATTAAAGGCTGACAAGGATAATGTTTTGCTGGAGGTTGTCTCTCAGAGTGTTTTTACAAAAGGAACGAATCCACAGACTACAACAGGCGATTACTCAAATGCTTTTGCGCAGGTAGAGCCGTATGAATTCAATACAATTTGCCTGGATACAGAAGATGCAGAAATTCATTTGCTTCTGCAGTCATTCGTGAACCGCATTTTTGACGCAGGTTCTCTTGCACAGGCGGTTGTGGCAGAACGGCATACGGTTGATTTGGAAACAAGGATAAAGCACGCAGCGGCATTTAATGACGAGAAAATGAACTATGTGTTAAATGCCTGGGTGGATGAACAGGGTACCACTATTGACGGGTATCAGACGGCTGCACGTGTAGCAGGTATGATTGGTGCAGTATCTGCCAATTCTTCGCTTACTCATACTGTAATAAGTGGATTTAGCGAGATTCAGGAAAAACTCACGAACACGGATATGATTTCTGCAGAAAAAAAAGGGTGCATCGTGCTGAGTTATAACAAGGCAAAGCAGGTGTGGATTGACAATGCAATCAATACTCTAATTACACCGGCGGACAATCAGGATGACGGCTGGAAGAAAATCAGAAGGGTAAAGACACGTTTTGAACTGATAAGACGTATCAACACCACTGCTGATAATCTGGTTGGCAAGGTTGACAACGACAATAATGGAAGAGCGACTGTTATCAGTCAGATACAGGGTGTCGGGGATTCCATGCGTGAGGAAGGAAAGTTAATAGCATGTATCGTGACAGAAAGCAGTGCATATAAGGCTGATGGAGACAGTGCGTGGTTCGATATTGATGTAATCGACAAGGATTCGATGGAGCATATCTATCTGACGTTCCTGTTCCGGTTCAGCACTAACGAGGAGGTATAAGCATGAGAAATGAAAGAGCAGCAGGTGATTCCAGACATGGAAGGACTGGTAAGGATGGTGCATTTTACAGCAAGGATGGCGTTTTGCTGGCAACAGTAGAGCAGTTCACATCAAATGTCAGCTGGAACAATGCCAAGTACAGTGTTTTGGGTGATGCTCAGGAACATGAGACGGCGAACACCTTTGCTGTCAACCTTACCATGTCGCAGATTGTGGTGGAGGATGATGAATTTATTATTGAGCTGATGAAAGCTCTTGAAACGCAGGTTATGCCTGTATGGGATTTTCAGGGTTCGTTACTCGGTAGAAATGGCTCAGAAGAGCGTGTGATTTACCGTGACTGCATCCCTTCCGGACAGGTGGATATTCAGAACGTGTCTGTAGGTGATGTAATCAAGCGCAACTGGAATTTCTTTGTCAACCGGGCGCCTAAGTTACAGTCGTTGCTGGGCATTGACAGGGATTAAATTAAAAAGACATTAGAGGGTGGCAAAGAGCCGCCCTCTTTTATTATGCAAAATAGGAGGAAAAGCAGATGTCAAAAGAATTTACAAAGGGTGCAACTGCAGGAGAAGGCAGTAACGCAAAAGAAAACATGCAGGAAACGGAATTGCAGTATGAAAAAGAGTATGAAACCGGGGAGGAAGATACCCAAAAATTGATTCGGGCGAATGAAGAGGATTTTATCCAAGGGCTTATTGATGCCGCAGAGTTTGTCTCGGATGAAACACAGCGTATCGAGATTGTCAGGGGAGGAAGGCTGTTTTTTGCGTTTAATATCCGGCCTCTCGGTTCTGAGGAATATGAGAAGTGTCGTAAGAAGCACACAAAATTTGTACGTAATAAGCAATTCGGTATGAAAATGCCAGAGGACACCAACCGGGTGAAATATCAGTCTGCAATTATCTATGAGGCAACGATTGATGAGGACAAGGAAAAACTGTGGGATAACCGCAAGGTTTGGAAAGCACTTAATGCTAAGAAGGAACGCATTATGAATGGGCTGGATGTAATCGAATATACGTTGAAGGCTGGTGAAAAGGATAAAATTCTGGAGGCAATAGACGAACTCAGCGGTTACGAACCCAACAATTTGGAGGAAGTGGCAAAAAACTAATCAGTGCCGGGGGAAAAGCCTGTCTGTTGCATCACATTTTCCAGACAACCGGCATTACTCTGGATGAATTTTATGAAAAACCAAAAGGGGTACAGGCGTTTATGCTGGCCTCCATGAGAATAACCCTGGAATCACGGACGAAAGGAGGGGAAGAGAATGGCTGAAACACTTAGGATTGAAATACCGATTGAAACAATAGACAATACCGACCCAGAACTTTCCAATGTTACAAAGAGTTTTAAACGTATGGAAAAAGCAGCAGAGGATGCTAACGGTGCGGCAAAGAAAGCAAATTCCACGGTAACACAGTTTGACAGACGGGCTCAGAAAACAGAAAAAAGCCTGGCTAGATGGTCTAAAGAAAAGTACCAAATTATGTTGGAGGCGAAAGACAAGATTACACCGATTTTATCCACACTCGGAGGTGGATTTCGGAGTTTTTTCGGAAAAACGTGGAGTGTCACAATGAGAGCCATTGACCTTGTTACCTCGCCCGTGAGGGGAATTATAAATTTGCTGAAAAATCCTGTCTTTCAAGCAGGGGCAGTCCTTGGAGTCAGTATAGGGTTGAAAGATACGATAGAAACCTATAAGGACTTTGAGGCTGCTATGTCACAGGTACAGGCCATAAGCGGTGCCACCAGTTCAGAATTGACAAAACTAACGAAGAAAGCAAAAGAAATGGGTGCTACGACTAAATTTACAGCAGCCGAGTCAGCAGAAGCATTTAATTATATGGCTATGGCTGGATGGAAAGCAGAAGATATGCTGGGCGGTATAGAGGGTATTCTCAGCCTTGCTGCCGCTTCAGGAGAGGAATTGGCAACAACATCGGATATTGTCACAGATGCATTGACGGCTTTTAAAATGAAAGCGTCAGAATCAGGAAGATTCTCAGATGTATTAGCGGCGGCTGCATCAAATGCAAATACAACAGTTTCTGGAATGGGAGAAACTTTTAAATATGCGGGTTCCATGGCAGGAGCGCTCAGTTATTCCATAGAGGACGTTGCTTTAATGACTGGTCTGATGGCAAATTCCGGTATTAAAGGAACAATGGCAGGTACAGCGCTGAACTCAATCTTTACCAGACTATCCGTTAATACTAACGGTGCAGCTGATGCAATGTCTGATTTAGGGATTGAGTTTTTTACGTCCAAAGGAAATGCAAGAGATTTATCGGATGTAATAGGAGAGTTAAGAATTGCTACAGCAAATATGGCAGCGGAACAGAAATCCCAGCTTGCAAATACAATTGCGGGTACTGAAGCACAAAAGGGATTGCTGGCTGTTTTGAATGCCTCTGAAAAGGATTATAACAAACTGACTGATGCAATCAATAACGCAGACGGTGCAGCAGCAAATATGTCTGAAACAATGCTGGATAATCTGCAAGGCTCTATTACACTGTTGCAGAGTGCAGTGGATGGAGTCAAGATTTCTTTTGGTGAAAGGATGTCTCCATATGTGAGAAGTTTGGCAGACTGGCTTACAGACCAGATGCCTGCAATTGAGCAGGGACTAGACGAATTGATGGACTGGGTTGATACAAAAGCTGACAGGATGAAGAAAAGATTTAATGAAATAATGGAATCAAAAGAATGGCAGGAGGCTGATTTTTTCGGAAAAGTAAACATTGCATGGGATAAATTTATTGCAGAACCGTTTTCAGAATGGTGGAACGACACAGGCAAGGCAAAATTTGCAGGATTTGCGGAGAATATCGGTTCAGGAATTGGTGCCGGATTAAAATTTGGAGTCATGACTTTGCTAGGAATAGATGTCGGGGAAACCATGAATGAAGGTGTGAGTATCGGGGCTTCCTTTGCAAAAGGCTTTTCAGAGGGATTTGATTTTGAGGCAGTATCAGAAAAATTATGGCAAGGATTTAAGAATCTGCTGTCAAGTGCCGGGAAATTACTTCCGGGTGGAGAATCGGCAGATTTGTCCTCTGTATTATCAGCCGTATTGCTCAGTAAGATTGCCATGCCATTTGTCGGTATGGGAAAGGGAGCTGTAAACATTGGAAAAGGATTGTTCGGTACAAATGCGGCAACAGGTACTTCCCTCATGGGGTCATTCTTGGGTTCAGCGGCAGCCAGTACCGGATTGTTAGGAAAATCCGGCTTGTTGGCAATCAATCTGGGAGCCGGAAACTTGGCAGGCGGTGCATCTATGAGTGCCGCTGCTCTGAGTGCGACAGGAATGGCGGCTGGTGGCGGGGCAATTGCCGCAGGCGCAACGATGGTAAGCGGTGCGTTGGACGCATACAAAGCAATCAAATCTGACAACAAGGAAGAGTCAAAAGCCTATGGAGAATCTGCAGCATGGAAAGCTGGTGGTGTAGCAGCAGGGGCGGCAGCTGGTGCAGCGATAGGCTCAATCATACCCGGCATAGGTACAGCAGTTGGCGCTTTAGTCGGTGCCGGTGTTGGAGGTATTGCCGGATGGATCAAGGGAAACAAGGTTAAAGAAGAATATCAGGAAAATGTAGAGCAGATGCAAAAAGAAGCTGAAAAGGCACAAAAGGTTTTTGAAGCTACAGGGTTGTCAATTGAGGATGTTACATTTAAGAATAAGGCACTGACACAGGCTATGAATGACTCCGAAGTTTCTGCATCACAGTTTGCTTTGATGTTCCAGGAAGAATGTGCAAATGTTGCCAAGAAAGCTTTTGGAGATATATCTTTGTCGTTGACTGAAGTAAAAAAAGTTGCTAGCGAAATTACTTTTGCTGGCATGGCAAAAGAATTGAATGAGTTTTCAAGTGCTGCAGCTGATACTGAGACGGCATTAAACAATCTGCAATCCGCAGTAACCGGCTTGAAAAAAGAAAACTGGAAAGTCGGTCTGGGTATGGAATTATCGGAAACAGATAAGGATGGTTATAAGAGTGCCATTGAAAATTTTCTCAGCACAAGCCAGTCATTTATTGATGATAACCATTATCAGGCCACGGTTGCGCTGAAACTTCTGACAGGAGAGAAGACAAACACTACTGGTCTGGATAGTTATTATGTCGGGCTGAAAAGCAAGATTGAGAATTTGGGCGCAGAGTTAACAGATTCTATGAATATTGCCCTGGAGGACAGTATTATTACGCTGGACGAGGCGGCAGAGCTAGAAAGTCTGCAGGAGCAGATTTCAGCAATTACGAATAAGCTGACGGAGGCAAAGACAGATGCGGAAATGCAGGCTTTGAAGATTAAGTATAACGGAGCTGCTTTGGATATGGATAGCTTTAATGCCCTGCAGGAAGAATTGCAGACGAATGTGGCGGCTGCATCTGAGCAGTATGAGGGTGCTTTGACACTGACACTTACCAATCTGAACCTGCAACTTGCGGATGGAGCAATTACACAGTCTGAATATGATGAAGCGGTTGCGGAGGCAACAAAGGGGTATTATACGCAGATAAATGAACTTAACGCAAGAGTAAGCACATTTAATCTGGACAGCATTGCTACGGCCTGGGAATCACAGCTGACGAATATCATGCCGGAAATTGAAGGAAGCACAACGGAAAAACTGAGTCAGGCATTGAATAATGCGATATTGGCACATCCGGATGTGTCCACATGGAGCACAGAGGATGTTGCTAAATGGATGGGGCTCAATAAATTAAATCTTGATCCAACTGAACAGACTATGATTGCGGCAGAATTAATCCAGACAGCATTTGCGGTACCAGAAGGAACGAAAGAAACAATAATTCAAAATTTTAAAAGCCAGATACCGTCAGCAGAAGAGATAAAAGCAGCGATAGATTGGGATTCTATGACGAATAATGAATGGAGCGCACTTATGGAGTCCGTTACCGGACCGGTTGAAGGGCCTGTTATTGGCTTGTCCGCTGAGGATGCGGCAAAGCCGATGGCAGAGTATTATGGAGAATATTTTGAGAGTATCAAACAATCTTATTCAGAGGCTTTGCATAATGCTCTTGAGAGAAGTGAGAATAATGAAACACTTGCAAAATTTATGGAACAGTATATGACAGAAGCCACAAGCGGATTTGATTTCAGCAATGTTATGCAGGAATATGGTCCGGTTTCCAGCGAATACCATGGGCAGTTGATAACTGAATGGCAGGAAGCAGGGACAGCATATGGTGATGCGCTGAACAATGGTGCGTCAACAAGCCTTCTGGCAGGTTCATCACTTCTCAGGACAGATTTGCAGACAGCATTAAATACGGCAACAGCAAGTCCGTTTACAATCAGTCCAACGGTCAATGTGACACCTAAATACAATATTACAGGTCCGACACTGCTGAAAACATACAATACCACGGCAAGCGGTCATGCTGCCGGTGGTTATGTAGGAAGTCCGGAGCTGTCATGGCTGGCAGAGGAAGGCTACGGAGAGTTTGTTATCCCGACGAATCCGAGTCGCAGGGCAAGGGCGCTGGATTTGTATCAGCAGGCGGGAGTCGCATTAGGTGTGTCTGCTCATGCGGCAGGCGGTTATGTGGGAGGCTCAAAATTGAGCAATACTGCCGCAAACTATAATTTATCCAAAGATACGGATAGAAACGTTCCTTTAGCCTATAACGAAACCACAGAAGATAAATATGGTGGAGATGTATCAACATATGAGGCTTTGTCACCAACGAGGGAAGGGAGTGTTGGTTCTTCCTCTGTGCAGGTAAACGTAAATTTGACACCGGAGTTTATCATAAATGGCGGAGAAGGGCAGAACGAAGAGGGCATAATGCAGGTAATCAGACGCCATATAAATGAAATAGCTGATGAACTGGGCGGGGAAATTGCTGGAAAACTGGAAGAGGTATTTTCAAATATGCCATTGAAGGAGGCGTAATAGATGAATATTAAACTTAAACCAAAGAAAAAAAAGGATGGTGCAGCTTTCTATTTTGCCAGTCTGCCGGAAAGCATACAGGGAAACATGGACGCATCCATGCAGTCCTTCGATGTTATATCAAAGGGGAACGTTAAAGTTCCCCAAGGTACTGGTGCAAAAGAAATAAAATGGAGCGGGGAATTTTTTGGCAAATCAAAAAAGAATGAACCAATTATAAAAAGTGAAAAATGGAAGTCTCCAAAAAAAAGTGTACAGCAGTTAAAAAAGTGGATGAATCACGGAGTTGTACTTAATCTTGTAATAAGCGGGACATGGATAAACATGGATGTTACCATTTCGGAATTGCATGTGGAAGAATACGGCGCATATGGAAATGTGAAATACACAATTACGCTAACACAGTACAGAAAGCTCAAGATACATACAACAAAGGAATTGAAAACCGCAGCCTATGTCTATGTCCTAAAAGAAAGGGATAATAATTCTCAGGATAATTATATAGTTTCTTCCCAAAAAAAATATGAAATAAAAAGCGGTGATACCCTCTGGATGATTGCCGCAAATCACTGTAAAGGAGGGACGAACTGGACAAAACTGTATAATGCTAATGCTAGTGCAATAGAGGCAGCGGCAAAGAGGCATGGAAAGACAAGTTCCGACCATGGACACTGGATATATCCAGGCGAAATAATTGTATTGCTTTAGGGGGGGGAATGCAATGCTTGATTTAGCAAAAATCTCATACCGCCTTGTGGTTATCACGGAAAAAAGCAAGAAGTACGATATAAGCAATTTTGTCACTAATCTGGGGTGGGAAGAAAATGAGAATGAAATAGCAACAAGAATTTCGTTTACGGTTAGAAATGATGAGACAACTAAGGGCAGGCTGTCGTCCCTGATAAAGCCCGGTTGCCTTGTTGGGATATTTGCTGCGGTTGGAAAAAAGGACAGGGAAGTGGCAAGAGGATATGTTACTAGTTGGAATCCTCAGATACAGAATAGTGGCAACAATTTAAAATGCACATGCTACGATATCCTTTATTATTTGCAGAAAAGTCAAGATAACAAGTATTATGCTGCAGGAACAGGAACAAAGTCTATTATAAATGGAATATTTAATGAATGGAGCATACCGACAAAGAAATATAGCGGTCCTGATGTGGCTCATGGGAAGTTGAAATATAACAATTCCTATGTTTCTGATATTATTTTAGAAGTATTGGACGATGCTCATAAAAAAGGTGCTGGGCGGTATATTGTGCGAACCGATAAGGGGTATGCAGATGTTGTGGAAAGAGGCAACAATAAAACAATCTATGTATTCAGGTCCAGCGTTACAAAGTCGGTAAGCACAAAAATAGACACTGCAGAGCTTGTTACCAGGGTAAAGGTAATTGGTAAGGCAGATAATGACGGAAAATCAAGTATAGAGGCCACCCTTGACGGTTTAACAAAATACGGTGTAAGGCAGAGGATATACAATAGAGGCTCAGATGAAACTCTGGAAGATGCAAAGTCGGCTGCACAAGAAATATTGAATGAGGACGGAGTAATAAAGCGGGAAATCACTTTGCAATCTCCTGATGTTCCGTACATCAGAAAAGGGGATTTGGTATACATAACCGCAGGAGTAAAAGATGCGTATTATTTTGTAAAAAGTATTCGGCATGATTGCGAAACGTTCGGCATGACGATGGAAGTAGAATATGCAGGCACAGCCGAAAAGAAAAAATCGGATGAAAAAGAAAGAAACTATAATGTTGGGGATATTGTAAATTTTAAGGGCGGTAAATGCTATTTCTCGTCTTATTCCTCTAAGGGATATTCGTCAAGGGCTGGAAAGGCAAAGATAACGAAGAAAAATAGTTCTGGAACAGCACATCCGTGGCATCTTGTCCATGCAGATAGCAGTAGTGATGTATATGGATGGGTAGACGACGGAACATTTAAGTAGGAGGCAGGAGAATGTCGTTTGAAGAGAACGCAGGAACAAATAAGTTGGCTAATGTTATCAGCAGTAGAATAAAAAAAGAAAATGCCAGCCCACTGGTTTTGGATTTTGGAGAGATACAGGTAAATGGAAGTCTTGTGACAAATACGTTTCCTGTGCCTATTCCGAAAGGTGATTATTCTGTTTGCAGGCAACTGACCCTTGGGAACACAGGGACACAGCTAACCACCACAGCAGAAAGGCCGCCACAGCATAGTGTGGTTATACCGGAGAAAATGAGAGGACTTTTACCCGGCGACAGGGTATTAGTGGCCTGGGTACAGAATGAGGCTGTTGTTATTGATATTATAACTAGTTCGTAGGAAGGAGAATATTGTGGAAGACATAGTAACAGTTGATGTTCCGGAATTTCTTGAGGAGAGTACAGAGTATGATACAAAATATAAGCGAACAATGAAATGGGACATAGAAAAGGGAGATTTTGTAAGAGACGGGGCGAATAAGGTACAGGAATGTTCTGGAGAGGAAGGGTACATGGTTTGGTGTTACAAAATAGCCATGACAGAACGTTATGCCTGTCTTGCATATCCGGATGAAATTGGAGCAGAGATGGAAGATGCAACGGACGACGATGAAGCAGACATTATCGAATCGCAGGTTGAAAGGACAATCACAGAAGCCATAGAAGTAAATCCGCGAACAGAATGGGTTGGTGATTTTGAGTTTTCCTGGAATGGAGATGTCATGCACTGTACATTTACTGTAAAAGGTGTGGAGCAGGACAAAGCTTTTAAAGTCAGTATATAGGAGGTAAGAAATGGCACAACCGGAATTTTTGAATCCAGATTTTATAGAAAATAATACAGCAGAAGAAATACACCAGCGAATGATGAATAGCCTGCCGGATGATATTGACGATATGCCGGGCGGTTTTCCATATGACTTTACTATGCCGGCAGCATTAGAAAAGGACGAACTTATAAATTATCATCTGGTAAGGGCATTGATGATAGCTTTTCCACAGTACGCATGGGATGAATGGCTTGGGCTTCACGGACAGCAGGTGCACTTGGAAAGGAAGCTACCTCAAAATGCTTCTGGAAAAGTAAAGGTAACTGGAAAAGCCGGAGCTATAATAACGGCTGGCACAATTTTCTGCACGCCAGCGACGGAAACCGGACCATCCATAGAATTTCAGACATTACAAATGGCAGAAATTGAAGAAACTGGAACGGTTCTGATTCCTGTATCAGCAGTGGAAAGTGGTACAGGTTCCAATGTAATGGAAAATACAGTAGTGCTTATGGCGAAACCAGATAAGAACATCTCAGAAATAAGTAACCCGGAACCAATAAGAGGTGGCACTGAAAAAGAAAGTGATAATGATTTTTATGATAGAATTGCTGCCGAATACGAAAATAGATTGACATTTTTGGGAAATGATAGCAATTATATCCGATGGGCTAAAGAGGCAGGAGCTGGTGATTGTATTGTAATCCCGGCAGCAGAAGGACCGGGAACGGTCAGAATGGTGTTAGTGGATGCAAATGGGCAACCTGCAAATGAAGAATTAGTACAAAATATATACAACTATATCGTTTCCCCGAACGATAGAAGCAAAAGACTGTTGCCAACAGCTTGCGCTAAACTGATTTGTGTACCGGCTACGACTATGAAGGTGAATTTTACAATAACTGGACTTTTGTATGATGAAACAACGAATATGGAACAGATTAAGGCTGAGTTTTCCAGCGCTGTTAAAACTGTTTATTCATCAGCAAAGCAGCAGAGCATATTAAGATATAATGACGTAAGACCAATTATTTCGGAAATTGCTGGGATAATGGATTTTGATGAATTCTTAATGAATGGAGTAACAGAAAATATTAAGTTGGATATTGAAGAGTACCCGGAAACCGGTACTCTTGATTTTAGTTAGGGGGGGCGTTATATGGAAAAACTTGATTTGGAGAATTTTCCAACCAGCTTAAGTGCTAATAGGATGTTGAATTATGTATCGGATGGTTTTTATGACAATTCTTACGTTGGGAAGTGGATGTACCAGGCTATTGGGCTTGAATACGACAGGGTACGGAATATTTTTGAGAATTTACCAGAACAATTTTTTCCGGAAACTGCTACATGGGGTTTGAAATACCATGAGATTAAGTGGGGCCTGCCGGTGCGTTTAAATCTCTCATATGAGGAACGGAGAAGGCTGATATATCAGAAAAGGGATTACAGGGTACCAATGACACCGTACCACATGGAAAAGTATCTGGAAGATGTAACCGGATTTAAAGTACATATTGCAGACGTGGCTGACCCAGGAGAGTATGGGTTTGTGGCACCTCATCCTAATGTTTTTAAAGTTTATTTTATTGGCGAAGAAACATTGGATTCCAAGCTGGTATTTGAGATTTTAAATCGCTTGAAGCAGTCACATACTACCTATACAGTTAATGACAGGATAGAAATAAATTTTGACAACAAAATATTGGAACGAATGGTATTGAGAAATATCCGGATTAAAATGTCGGTAGTATTTTGGAATATTCGTTGTTTTAATGGTTCATGGAAATTTGATGGTTCTGCTTTACTTGATACCTGCAGAAATATGGAAACAAAAATGCAGATAAAAGTACAGGTAAACACAGGAAATGAAAAGATTGGGAACGGGGAAGTAATAACACGTAGGAATTTATGGCATTTTAATGGTTCTGTGAAAATGGATGGCTTGAGATTATTCAACGCAATGAAAAGGGAGGAGAAATTGTAGTGGCTCAAAATGTGATTATAACCAAGAAGAGACGAGAGAATTTAGTAAAGGCAAGTGCTGGCGCTGTTGCGTTGCCGAAAATAGTAGGGATGGCATTTGGTAATGGCGGTGTAGATGAAAGCGGCATGGTTATAGCTCCTATGGAGTTTCAGAGCAGGCTTACCAGTGAAATCTTCCGGAAAGAAATTGATGGGTATAGTTTTCCGGCAGATACGACTTGCAGGTATGAATGCACTTTGACAGAAAGTGAGCTTGCAGGTGAGGAAATCAGCGAAATTGGTCTTTATGATGAGAATGGAGATATTATTTGTATTAAAACTTTTAAGGAAAAAGGCAAGGATAGTGATCTGGAAATGACGTTTGCATTAGATGATGTTTTCTAGGTCTTAGAAAGGAGAAATTGATGAAGAATTATACAACAAGTAAACCAATGTTTTCTGAAAGTATTGAAATTGTTGAAACAACAGATCCTGCACATGCGGATAATGTAAATGCAGCACCTAAACAGTTGCTACAGAACACGTTGGATAATCGAAAGCTAATAATGGAACAGCAAAGAACTATTGAAAAAAATTGTACACAGTCCACTGAATATACAGATTTAAAAATAGCGGAACTGATAAACGGTGCACCGGAAACCATGGACACGCTAAAAGAAATAGCGGACGCCATGGAAGAAAATCAAGATGTGGTGGAAATTTTAAATGAAGCTATTGGCAATAAAGCCAATGGACAAGAATTTGAATCACACAGGAAAAATACCAATATACACGTAACTATCGAAGAAAAGCAAATGATTTCAGAAATTCAAAAGTACCAGAAACGGGAATCAGTGGAAGGGTGCATTTTTGGAACGCTTGAAACAGGTGAGCTACAGGAAATATTGGGAGATAGTCTGTGCTTTACGGGAAATGACGTGTTAGGTAGTAGTATAACAACGAAACTGGAGGCAAATGGAAATGCGGAAAGCTATACGCTAAAGTGGACCGTTGGAACTAAACGTGTGAAGGTCAGTAATTTGTCAGGAACAGAAGTGGAAGTACCAGTAATATGTATGTATAAGTGTAACATGTACTGCTATGATGTGTGCGAAGTGCTTAGACGTATAGTGGGAGAGGAAATAAGCAGCATACGGGTACAGTCTGGGACCCAGGTCCATATTGAAATAATGGATAATTCACGTGGAGAAATTGTTAATCTGATAAGGAAAATAGGGCATACCACTTTAGGTTTTGGGGATGGCAGCCTGACAGGAGCCATTAAGGAATTAGCAAGTTTTAAAAAGACAGTGAGAACCTTGGAGAAAACAGATTTATATGATGATTTTGTGGAAATGGTATGGGTTAACAGGATTGAAAAAAAAGCAGGTATAGTAAATCTCATTTTTTCTTTCAGGTTTAAGAAAGAACTTGACAGTGGACAAACTCTGAATCTGGTTAAAGTACCAAAGGGGTTTGAAACAGACACGACATATGACAAGATATATTGTACACACGTGGGGACTAAGGTTAAAGTGACAAATATAATGGATGGTACGTTACGAATCGAAGCTCTTAATAATAATATAACTCAATATAGCGTATTGCAGATACACGAAGTCTATTTTACGGATGGACTTATAGAAGTGGAAGCGCCAATTTAAGGAGGGGGGAGAAGGATGGAACAAACATTTGAAAGGGAAGTATTGGACAGGCTTAAAACGATAGAAATTAAGCTGGACGGGTACGGAGAAGTAAAGGCAAAAGTATACGACAATGAAAGGAGATTGC
>CANCYR010000012.1 GCA_947382355.1 uncultured Lachnospiraceae bacterium | reverse complement strand
TGCGTCTTGCAGAGTGCTTGAAAAAGCAGGTTTTCAGTATGAAGGTACTTTGAGAAGTAATGCCGTAAAAAACGGTAAAGTTATTGATATGAAAATGTACTCACTACTAAAAAGAGAAGCATAATTTTTCTAATTTATCGGGATTTTATGAAGGGAAATAGATAATTATGCCTTTACAAGAAAACTTTTTACACTTTGAAAGATACGATTACCGTTTTCACTGGAATAGAGAAAATTCAATTATTGAAATATGGTTACCAATTAAGGGTTAGTAAAATCCCGGTTTGTCGGGAAGTCAAGTATAATAAGAAAACGAATTTTATAAGGTGAGGATAATGGTTAGAGAAGTAAAATGGACAAAATATTTATGGATGAGCCTGCTCTCATTTGGAGCATTTATGCTTGAATTACTGTCAATATTCGGAATTGAAGTGATATTTCTACATGTAGATATACAGAATTATACAACGCACCAAAGAAGTATTCATTGTATTATAATGGTTTTCATGTGGGCGTTTTTCATTGGTGCTCTCCTGCTTTTTTCAAGGAAACAGTATCATTTCCCGGTAAGAGGAAACAAAAGAGACATAATTTCCTTGAAAAATTGGATAGTAACGCTTGCTTGTTTTATTGGCTGCAAAATTATGACTTTCATTGATTGGCATACATTAAAGATTATTGGAGAAGCACAGGGTAAAACCGTATTTCAATTTTGTGCGCAATATTTGTATTATATATTTGAAGTGGTACTTGTTGTTCTAATCATAATATATGGGCAAAAAGCGATTGAAACCTTGTTGAAAAAAGAAAGCCTCATTCCTTTTGGTGGTATTATTTTGGCTATGACATGGGGGGCGTTTCATTTCGTATCAAGAGGAGTAGGACTAGAAATATGGAACGGAATTTCTACTATGATATTTTCTGTTCTTAGTGGGATAATGTATTTAAGATTAAGTAGAAAATGCTTGTATAGCTATCTTTTCATCGCTATAGGTTATTTACTATAACTTTCAGTTTGTTGATTAGAGTGGTGGAGGACAACGAATTGATATTTTCCTTGTTAATGTTATTTATACATGGTGCTAGCACCACGTAATAAGAGTAGATAAGGAGAAAATTATTTTGGTGCCATAATGGTGCCAAGAAATCAAGCAAATAAAAATATGTCACATAAAAACAACGATTTTACGCTGTTTTCTGCAATAAAAAACATAGAAAATACCATAAAAAACGCTATTCAAATACCGTGAGGATGGTCGTACTGTAAGTTCGGGTCGTGTGATTACGATTATTGACTAATCTTTGATAATGTTTACAAAAAGCTAGATTTTAAGGGCTTTCCTAAAAATAGGGAAGCCCTTTTTGTATCTTGAAATAGAAAGATTGAAGTATGTAAAATAGATTTAATAGTGCCTAAAATAAAAACTCCACCGAATATATGTGTTCATTGGAGCAGTTTTTATCATTCTTTAATCTGTTTCTGATAATTTTTATAATATCGCTCAAACAGCCCTGCAAGTAAAAGAAAGTAACGTAACAAAACCCATACCAATAGTATAAAAAGCAATCAACAACTTATACTACTGGTATGTTCAAATAGCATTATAATAATATTAAAATATAAATAAAAGTAAGAAAGGAATTCCAGAATGAAAATTTAAATATCAGAAAATATAAAAAACTTACGGAAAGCTCATTTTTTTACCTAAGAGCAGCTTGCAGAAGCATTAGGAGTTACAGTGGGTGCAGTATATAAATGTGAAAATGCTATGAAAAGGTCTAATGAATTGTTTCAGAATGCAATATCTTTGTTGTATCAGAACATGGATAAGAGTATAAATGAAACAACTATTTCAAATTATATTGCAAGCAATTATCTGGCAGCCGGATTAGTAGATAAAGGCTTGGAAATTTTAAAACAAAATAATATCTGTAATATCAATAGCAGCCTTATTGGTTCTACATATGCGATGAGATTGAAACAACCTGAGGAGGCAAGAAAATATCTTATTGATTCTTTTTGTGAAATTATCAACAATGTACTTCTGACAATGACAGGGATGGCATTTATGTACACGGAATTAAATGATGAAGATGGCATGAATGCAGCTGTATGGTTATGTGATTTTTTTGATAGTATTAAATCCAGTGATGCGGGGAATGCATTTGTAGATAAGCTGAAAGCTGTACTCCTGGCACAATGTGCTGTTTGGAAAGCCAATAGGGGATGTGTTGATGAAGCAAGAGAATATGCCCGGAATGCATATTCATTGGCAATGAAATTTGATGAAGAACCCATATACACCATGCAGGGAATAAAATTCTTAAGAGATGAGGAATGTGAGAGGGTTTCTTATGACGGACTTGGAAAAACAGCAATGGAATCCATTGAAAATATTGTTTTTAAAGACGGAGAGTTGTCCCAAGCACAGGAGTTTGTAAAACACATTTGGGAGGAGCTGAAAAATGAAAAAGCAAAAGGGTAAGAAAGAAAAAATAAAATCTCATAAGGAAGCGACATTGCTTACATCTGGTGGTCAGCTTGTAAATGTGGATGGGAACAATATGAGTATTTATACGGAGGGTACTGGAGATAAGACAATTGTATTTATGGCGGGAGCTGGAACACCATTGCCAATACTTGATTTTAAGTCACTATACAGTCTTTTGAAGGATGAATACAGGATAGTGGTTGTAGAGAAATTTGGGTATGGTTTTAGCGATGATTCGGACAGAAGCAGGGAGATTGATACCCTGCTTGAAGATACAAGACAGGCATTGGCGAAAGCGGGTATTCAAGAGCCGTATATACTTTGTCCGCATTCCATGTCAGGACTTGAAGCGTTATATTGGGCTCAGAAATATCCGTATGAAGTGTCTGCAATCATTGGGCTGGATATGGCTGTACCGGAGTATTATGCTAAGATGAATATCAGTACCGTTTCTTTTAAATTAAAACTGAATAAAGTATTAGGTGAAATAGGAATTGTGCGATTGCTTTCCAATCAGCATATCAATACACTATATGCCGGGAGTACATTAAACGAAGAGGATAAAAAAGTTATTAAAGCATTATATAGTCAAAGATGTGTTTCCAAAGCGCTCATAAATGAAGGGGAAAAGTGTTCAGATAATGCCAAAACTGTGAGTATGACAGGCATTCCGGATGTTCCAATGTTATTGTTTATTTCTAATGGCGCCGGAACCGGATTTGATAAAGAGGAATGGCGCAGCATGGCAATAGATTATATTTCACAGACAGATAATGGACAGTATATTCAACTGGATTGTTCTCATTATGTACATAATTATGCGTATGAAAAAATAGCTGATAAAATAAGGATATTTCTATCTGAAGAATAATATAGATAAAAAATCAGGAAGAAGAGAGTGACTTATATATATTTAAGGAAAATAAATATCTGGAAAAAAATACAAAAAGAAAATATTTGCTTTTTATTATATAATTTGAATGGTACAATATAATCAGCATATGATAAAGTAAAGAAAAAACTATTATGGAAGAATGAAGAGTGAACCGGAATGAACAAGCAGAAGAAAAGGAGAAAAAGAGAAAAAAAAGTACAAACTGCAAAGAAGCCTGTTTTTGTTATTATAGCAGGTACGGCTGTGGCTTTAGGGCTGGCATGTTTGTTGATAAAAGGAATTTTGCCTGAGGGTAGAGGGGATGTTGTGGAAACGGGGACCAATCTGGTCTTTGGAGACTCTTATGATATGGAGACAGTACCCGAAGAACACCGTGAGGCAGTTGAACAGGCAGACCGTCTGGCAAAAGCCTATGATTATGACAGTGCCATTGCATTGATACAGGGAATAGATGGATTTGAAAATGATTTGGAGCTTCAGATAAAAATCAATACATATAAGCTTATGAAGGCAACATGCGTGCCGGTAAATATAAATGAGGTAACCCATGTGTTTTACCACACACTTGTAGTTGAGCCGAAACGTGCTTTTGCTAATCAGGATAAGGATTTTCAGGCTGTGGGAAATAACCAGTGGATGACCACCATGGATGAATTTAAGAAGATTACGCAGGAAATGTATGACAGAGGATATGTTCTTGTGGGACTTCATGATTTGATTGACAGCAGTGTGGATGAAAACGGGGACATGGTGTACCAGCCTGCAACAATAATGCTGCCTCCCGGCAAGAAGGCTTATGTGTTGTCACAGGATGATTTAAGCTATTATCATAGCTATGACAATTATGGATATGCAGCAAAATTAATATTGGATGAAAAAGGAAAGGTCACCTGTGAATACATAAAGGAAGACGGAACTATTGTAACGGGGGCTTATGATGTGGTGCCTATTTTAGATGAATTTATTGAGGAACATCCGGATGCTTCCTATCGGGGGGCAAAAGGCACCATAGCGCTTACCGGGTACAATGGAATTCTGGGATATCGCACAGATAACAGTTATCTGGATATAAATGGTGATATTAGTCATGCCAAGAAAGACTGGCTTAAGGAGCATCCTGATTTTGATATGCGGAAAGAGCGGACAGAGGCAAAGAAGGTTGCAGATGCCATGAAGGAAGGCGGATGGGAATTTGCCAGTCATACATGGGGTCACATAAGAATTGGGGATGTGAATTTAGCACGTCTTATGTCTGATACTCAAAAATGGCATGAAAACGTGGAGCCATTGGTTGGAAAGACCGATACAATTATTTTTGCCCATGGACAGGACCTTGGAAACTGGGGAAATTATAATGAGAACGATGTAAAGTTTCGGTATTTGAAGGAACAGGGCTTTCATGTTTTTTGTAATGTGGATGGGGGACAGTACAGGACCTGGTTTGGCAAGGACTATTTACGTCAGGGCAGAAGAAATCTGGATGGTTATCGGCTTTACTATAATGCTGTGGGGAAACAGGATAATGTGTCGGATTTATTTGATGCAGCAGAAATCATAGATGCATTGCGCCCTCCGGTGCCTCCATTGGGGAAATAGAGAAAAATGCTGTCAATAAGTAAAATTTATATGAAAAATCGAATTTAATTAATTGAAAAATTGTTTATGTGTACTTTTTGCGGCATTCAGCTTTTCACTCATCGCACAATTCCATTAATGCCATGGCAAAGAGTAATACAAATGATACTACCCGGTTAGCAGCACAGGCAAGTGCCATTAACGATATGGTTGATGAAATGAGAAGATTGCTGAAACAGGATGAATAAAAGAAGCATGTAAAAATGGTAATACAAAAAAATATATGAAAATGAAATGCGGAGCAGGTGCCTGTTCCGCATTTTATTTTTATAACAGCATAATACAAATTTATTTTAAAAACCCTTGACAATAGTACGAAATCATACCATAATACAATAGTATGATTTCGTACCGAAAAGGAGAAAAATATGTTTAAAAATATTTCAAAAGAAATGAAACGTTACAATTATCTGATTGGAGAGATGGAGGCTTCCTATCATGAAGCAGCTTTAAAGCTGGGTCTTTCCGACAGTGCAATGAGAATATTATATGCAATTTGTGACAATGGAGAGGGATGTCCGCTTCAGGATATCAGCATTTACACAGGTGTTAGCAAACAGACAATTAACTCTGCAATTCGAAAGCTGGAAAAGGAGTCTATTGTTTATCTGAAGCCTTCCGATTTAAAATCAAAATCAGTTTATTTAACAGAAAAAGGCAGGAAGCTGGCGGATAAGACAGCATTCCGAATATTGCAGATGGAAGATAGAATTTTTGCTTCCTGGAAAAAGGAAGAGGTGGAAAAATATCTGGAATTGACAGAACGCTTTTTAGTGTGCCTGAAGGAGAATATAGCAGAGCTATAAGTGAGAAAACACTATAAGGATGATTACAATCGCAGGTTTTGTAAACAGTTGGTTTGAAAGGAGTACAAAATGATTCAATTATCTGATCACTTTACCTGTAAGCGGTTATTACGCTTTACATTTGCATCAATCATTATGCTGGTGTTTACTTCTGTTTATAGCGTGGTTGATGGCTTTTTTGTATCTAATTTTGTCGGAAAAACAGCTTTTGCGGCTGTTAATTTTATTATGCCCATTTTGATGATTCTGGGCTGTATCGGGTTTATGTTTGGTACTGGTGGCGGAGCGCTCATTGCCATAACCCTGGGAGAAGGACGCAGGAAAAAGGCAAATGAAATATTCTCGTTGATTGTATATACAGCGTTTGTATGCGGAGCCATACTGCTTGTGCTTGGAATGCTGTTTTTACGCCCGGTTACCAAGCTGATAGGAGCAGAAGGCAGGCTTTTGGAAGATAGTATTTTATATGGCAGGATTATTCTGCTTGGAATTCCATTTTATATTTTGCAGTATGAATTTCAATGTCTGTTTGCAACTGCTGAAAAGCCCAGGCTTGGCTTGTGTATAACTATAATGGCAGGTTTGACCAACATGGTTCTGGATGCCTTGTTTGTTGCAGTATTCAAGTGGGGGCTGGCAGGTGCCGCAATTGCCACTGCTTTGAGCCAGTTTATGGGAGGGACTATTCCGCTAATCTATTTTTTGCGGGAAAACAGCAGCTTGCTTCGACTTGTGAAATGCAAATTTGACGGCAGTGCACTGGTAAAAGCCTGTACAAACGGTTCTTCAGAATTGATGAGTAATATTTCCATGTCGCTGGTAAGCATGCTGTATAATATTCAGTTAATGAAATATGCCGGCGAGGACGGCATTGCCGCATACGGGGTATTGATGTATGTAAGCATGATATTTCAGGCTGTATTTATTGGCTATTCTGTGGGAGCTTCGCCGGTAATCAGCTATCATTACGGGGCACAAAACCATGAAGAATTAAAGGGATTATTAAAAAGGAGCAGCATTATAATAGGTGGTTTTTCTATCCTTATGTTTATTGCGGGAGAGTTTCTGGGCAAGCCTCTATCCTTTGTATTTGTAGGTTATGATAAGGGACTTTTGGAAATGACGGACTGGGCTTTTCAGATATTTTCTTTCTCCTTTTTGTTTTCAGGTATTGCAATTTTGGGCTCCTCTTTTTTTACGGCCCTGAATGACGGTATTATATCGGCGCTTATTTCTTTTTTGCGCACACTTGTATTTCAAGTGAGCGCTGTATTGATTTTGCCGGTCTTTTGGGGGATAGACGGGGTCTGGCTTTCTATTGTAGCAGCGGAAGCCCTGGCAGTCATTGTGACGATTATGCTGTTAATTGTAAAACGCAGAAAATATCATTATTTATAAAAAGAAAAGTGTTATTCATGGTAGTGTGATGCTATATGAGGCAGTTAGTTTTTGCTTATTTAAGGGAAAAATATGTTTGTTAAAGATAAGGATTTACTACAAAAAAACTGGATACTTAAGAAAACGGCAGCGTTTATGAAAAGTTAGCATGGAATTTTGTACCATATAGTTTTATTGTGCTGAACATGCAATTATGCTATAATGGTGCAAAATAATGGATAATTGATAGGAGAAGACATGTTTTGTTCAAAGGTTCAGAAAAGAATATCTTATGTGGTATTTGGAATTTACTTCCTCTTATTGGTATGGCTGATTCTATTTAAGTTTTCCACAAATTTACATGATTTACCCTATATCAGAAACATAAATCTGATTCCCTTTGGAGACTCTGCAGTTATAAATGGGAAAATATCTTTTAAAGAAATCTTGTGGAATATACTGGTGTTTATTCCTTTGGGAGTATATATCAGTATTTTTAAACAGAACTGGACATTTGCAAAAAAGGCAGTGCCCTGTTTTCTTCTTAGCCTCTTGTTTGAAATCACTCAATATGTATTTGCCATCGGTGCAAGCGACATAACAGACATTATTGGTAATACATCAGGAGGAATCATAGGAATAGCAGTCTTTTTATTTTTTAAAAGATGTTTTAAAGAAAAATGCATTACCATAATAAACAGTATTGGGTTAACAGTTGAAGTATTGGCTGTTTTTATGCTTGGAATATTGCTTGTGGCAAATAGATAATGGAATGCTTTACTTTTTGACAAACTGTGATGAATCGGCAGATGAGGGTGCAATAAAAATAAGAATTACGGAGAAAAGTATGTCTAAAAAAAGAAAAACAGTCATTGACGGAAATAATGTTTCAGAAATGTATACATTTTTTCTTGGCGGCTATGAGCAAAAGGTTTTAATAGAAGGAAAAAGCAAGGAGCTTCCGGTTGTTATCACATTGCATGGAGGTCCCGGCACGCCCATTCCTTTTTCGGCAGGCTGCAGAGGAATGTTTCCTGAATTCACGGACAATTTTCTTATGGTGTATTGGGACCAGTTAGGCTGTGGAATCAATGATTATAAAATTGATGAGCGCTTTACGGTGGATTCCTTTGTGAATATGACATTGGATTTAATAAAGGAAGTAAAAAAATTGTTTCCCGGGAATCCTCTCTATCTTTTTGCCATGTCATGGGGCTCTATATTGAGCGCAAAGGTTCTGGAAAACGCAGGCGCACTGGTAGATGGTGTTGTGGTATGGGGACAGATTATAAAGCAGGTATTTTTTAGCGAAGAAGTATTTCATGCTTTGGAAACATCAAAGCTGCCTTCTAAGAAAATGGAGCGGATAAAAGGAATTGACAGGAAGAACTTTTCTTCAAAAGACATGGAACTGCTTTCCGGCAGTATCAGAAAGTATACATATGGATATATAAATAAGAAAGGGAAAAAAGCGCCTATGGGCAGCATGATATATGGTTTGTTTACAAGTCCTGATTATACCTTTAGGGATTTTAAGGCTGTGGTGCTGAATGGTTATCTGGGAAATATAGCGTTATGGAAAGAAATTCTGGCAATGGATTTATCAGAAGTATTAACAAGTGTTAAGATTCCTTATGTTATGATACAGGGCGATACGGATATAGTTGCGTCCACGAAAGAAGCTAAGGAGCTGTCTGAACAGTCAGAGAATGATTTTTTAAAATGCCGGATTGTAGGCAATTCAGGGCATTTGCCGGGAAGTGAAGGCATGGAAGCTGTTTTAGAAGCGTTAAAATCCTTTTGTGGAAATGAGAGGGGGAGCTTATGAAAGGAGCCTCCTTTTTATATTTTGCGGCCTTTGGAATACGGACCATTTTATTTAAGCAGAAAAAGCCCATACTGGGAACCATTATACTGACAGATAAATGCAATTTGTCCTGCAAACACTGTTCTGTAAATAATTTAAAGGCCAAAGTGTATCCTTATGTACAGATAAAAAGAGAAATGAACCAGCTCTATCAGATGGGCGTGCGAATCCTGTTTTTCTGCGGCGGGGAAACCTTTCTCTGGAAGGAGGGGAAAAAAACGCTGCGCCATCTTGTGGCGGAAGCAAAGAAAATGGGCTTTCTCATTGTAAATGTGGTGACAAACGGTACATTTCCCATTGATTTGCCTGAGGCTGACCTGATATTGTTAAGTCTGGATGGAGATGAAAGCCGTCATAATGCAATCCGGGGCGACACATACAGGACCATTATGAAAAATATTGAAAATGCCACATCCGATAATATCTGTCTGTATATGGCGGTGAATCAAATCAACAAAGGGGCAGTCAGCCATGTGTGCCGTACTGCCAGAAACAAAAAGAATATCCGTGCAGTATCCTTTAATTTCCATACACCGTATCCGGAAACAACAAAACTGGCACTGTCAAAAAAGGATAAACAGAAGTGTTGCTGTATCATATCCGGAATGATGGATGAGGGCTGTCCGGTATTTAATTTGCGAAGCGCTTTTCCCTATATAATAAACAACAGCTTCCCAACTCCCTGTTATCAGTGCGTGGTCATGGAGGAGGGGAAGCTTAGTACCTGCGGACGGTGCATTGACATACCGGGCTTATGTGAGAAATGCGGTTACTTTTTTGTTGCAGAATATACCCTTCTTTTTCAGGGAAATTTAAAAATTATATTTGAGATGCTGAAAACCTATTTAAAATATATCTAGTATAGCGAAAAATCAGACAAGCCAGGGTGGCGGTTATTTATTATTTGCTGCTGCATTAGGATATAGAAAAGTACATGGAAAGAGGAAAACGGCATGAGTATTTTAACCACTATCACAAGAATGTGGCTGACCCGCACATGGAAGCCCTTTTTATTTACAAATGAGTACGATAAGCAATTGTCTTTTCAGAATGTGGAAAATTTAGGGCTCTATATTCACATCCCTTTTTGCAGAAGCATCTGTTCTTTTTGTCCATACTGCAAGGCGTTTTATGAAAAGGAAGCCTTAGACCGTTATGTGGACAGCCTTATAAAAGAAATTCATATGGTGGGAAGCATGAATAAAGGAAAGAAGTATGTGTCCAGTCTGTATTTCGGAGGGGGGACGCCTGCTCTTGCCATAGAAAGGCTTGGTGAAATCATCCATGCCATAAACTGCCACTTTATCATCACGGATGGTATCGGGCTGGAGCTTCATCCCGCGGACGTTGTGCCGGAAGTTCTTTTAAAGCTGAAGGAGCTTGGCATTACCAAAATCAGCATAGGCATACAATCCTTTCAGGATAAATTCTTAAAGGTCCTTGGAAGAGGAGAGACGGATTATAGCAGGATGTTTCAAGCGTTACAGCAGGTAAAATTCCAGACTGTTTCCATGGATTTCATTTTTGCCCTGCCCGGGCAGCAGTTTCGAGATTTGCGGCATGATATAGAAACCGCCTTTGCAAATGGCGCCAATCATATTGCCATTTATCCTTTTATTGATTTTACATTTACAGACAGCAGGATTCCGGTCATGGGCAAAAATCAAAAGCGCAGGCTTCTTAATCAGATTACGGCATATTGTGATAAAAAAGGGTATCACAGGGATTCCATCTGGACCTTTTCAAAAGATAAAAAAGCAAAGTATTCCTCCATGACAAGAGATAATTTTCTTGGTTTTGGATGTTCTGCAACCACTCTGTTAAAAGACCAGTTCAAAATCAATACCTTTTCCCCGGAACAATATCATAAGCGGCTTGAAGGCGGCATGCTTCCTACGTCGCTGACACTGCGCTTTTTGAAAAGACAGCGCATGGTATATTATCTTTTCTGGACTGCATACACTACCAGAGTGTCTGCAGCGGCTTTTCGGAAATTTTTTGGAGTTTCCCTGAAGAAAAAGTATGGACTGGAACTTTTTCTGGCAAAGAAAGCGGGATTTTTGACTGAAAAAAACGGAATTTATCAAATGACTACGAAAGGCGTTTTTTATTACCATCATTACGAACAGTATTATACCCTTTCCTATATTGATAAAATGTGGGGGATTATGAGAAAGACGGCATTTCCAGAGAAAATCAGCTTTTGATGAGTGGAAAAGATGTTCTCTCTGAAGGTCGTTTCGGAGTCAGTGAGGGAAATTGTTTGTTGAACTGATATGATAAAAAAGAAAGCAGGGCAGGAGGTAATTTGGGGAATATGAAATGTAAAATAGGTTTTTTTGTAGCAGCACTTTTTATTTTAACTTTGCAAGGCTGCGCTAATGGAAATAATGGCTTGGCAGCAGAGGCAGTTTCTGCAGGTAATATTGGGAGCAATCTGAGGATGGAAGAAGAGTTGCTTGAAAAAACAGAATTATGTATGGAAGAAATCAGTAAAATTATTTTGCCTCCGGTCATATCGCAAAAGGACTGGTCAGAATATTTTGGAGGGATAAACGGTGTTGCTGTTTTATATAATCCTGCTGAAAATGAATATATGATTTATAACCAGATGCTGGCAGATACCCGCCGCTCTCCCTGTTCCACATTTAAAATTGTATCTTCCTTATCAGCATTGGAGCATGGAGTTATCGTACCTGATAATTCTGTGCACATATGGAACGGTGAGACGTTCTGGAATGAGGAATGGAATAGAGATATTGATTTTCCGGAAGCCTTTCGGGCTTCCTGTGTCTGGTATTTCAGAGAAGTGGTTGATGAAATAGGGAAAGAGAGGATGCAGGCAGAACTGGACAGGCTTCAGTATGGTAATTGTGATATATCCGATTGGGAAGGAAGGTTAAATACAAACAATAATAACCGGGATTTAACGGGATTTTGGATTGAATCCTCCTTAAAGATTTCCCCGAAAGAGCAAGTGGAGGTAATGGAACGGATTTTTGGCAGCAATTCTGGATATAAGGAAGAGACGTTAAATCAATTGAAAGAAGTTATGAGGGTATTGGAACAGCAGGAGACAAATATGCCGGTGTATGGAAAAACCGGAATGGGGAAAGCAAACGGAGTTGTAGTGGATGCATGGTTTACAGGGTTTGCGGATACTGCCGATGGAAATGTTTATTTTTGCGTATATCTGGGAGAAACAGATGGGAAAAACGTGTCCAGTACAAGGGCAAAGGAGATTGCTTTGGAAATTGTTGCTGGAAATGTAAAGTAGAATATACAGTGGAAACCTTTTAACATTCCCATTTTGTAAAGATAATGGTATAATAAAACGTCTGCAGGTAAAAGGCACCGTAACAGGGAGGAAGTTATGATAGAAGTAAAGCACGTTAGTAAGGAGTTTGTGTCTCCAAAGAAATACCCGGGCTTAAAGGGAGCCATAAAAGGGCTTTTTTCCAATGAAAAGGTGGTAAAAAAGGCGGTAGAGGACATATCCTTTTCCATTGAGGATGGGGAAATCGTAGGCTACATTGGAAGCAATGGAGCCGGAAAGTCCACCACCATTAAAATGATGACGGGGATTTTGAAGCCTACACTTGGAGAATGCATTATAAACGGCATTGACCCAAGTAAGAACCGGAAGGATAATGCCCAGAACATCGGCGTTGTTTTCGGACAGAGGACCCAGCTTTGGTGGGATTTGCCTCTTAGCGAGTCCTTTACCATTTTAAAGGAAGTCTATAATGTGTCGGATGAAGATTATAAGGAGCGCATGAAGTTTTTAAATGAGGTGCTGGGGTTGCCGGAGTTTTTCTCCAGTCCGGTGCGGACCTTGTCTTTAGGACAGAGGATGAGAGCGGATTTGGGAGCGGCGCTGTTACATAATCCAAAGGTATTGTATCTGGATGAGCCTACCATAGGGTTGGATCTGGTGGTAAAGGACAATATTCGCAAGGCTATTAAAATCATAAATGAAAAGTATCAGACCACAGTTATTCTCACCACTCATGACATTGGGGATATTGAGGAGCTGTGCAGTCGAATCATCATTATTGATGAGGGAAAGAAAATTTATGATGGCTCTCTGGAGGAATTAAAAGACACTTACGGTATAAGGCGGAAGGTGTCCATGGAAGTAAAGAAGCAGGAAAAGCTCAAGGGGCTTAATCTGGCAGAAAAGCTGGGGGCTTCTTCAGAGGAATGCTGTATGGAGTTTGATGAAGAAAATAAAATCCTGTCAGTTACCTTTGACAAACACAAGCTGCAGGTTCCTCAGGTGATGAATGCGGTTATGGAAGTGACGGAGGTAAAGGATATTCAGATACAGGAAACAGAGCTTGCCCAAATCGTAAAGGAAATCTACAATCATGGGATTGACGGCAAGGCAGTGTAGAGATGGGGAGGGCATATGAAAAAGAAATTACGGATTTACTTTCCCTTTGCATCCAATGAACTGAAACGGCAGATGGCATATAAAGGGGCATTTTATTTGTTCATATTTATCAGTCTTTTCAGTTCTTTCATTCAATATTTTCTCTGGATGGCCATATATGGAAGTTCAGGAAATGGAATACTGGGAAATCTTACGAGAAATGAAATGATTGTATATGTATTTATGACATATGTAACCAGCTCTATGGTTATGATTACCATTTCAGACTGGGTCAGCATGGATGTGGTAGAGGGCATGATTGCAATGAATTTGATAAAGCCCATTGATTATCGGATTAGCCTGATTTCAAGGGCAATGGGGCAGGCAGTTTACCGCTTTCTTGTGCCCGGAATATTCATTTGGATTGGGTTGGAAATCTACAAGGTAAAGACGCTTGGAATGCAGGTGACGGGCATTGGAAGTATTTTATTGTATCTGTTAAGCTGTATCATGAGCTTTTTAATCTGTGTTTTGTTTGATTTCTGCTTTGGAATGGTTGCATTTTTTACAACCTATATTTTCGGAATGCTTATGGCAAAGGAGGCGCTTATCAGTTTTCTAACCGGGCAGCTGATACCTCTCAGCTTTTTTCCGGGAGTCGTGCAGAAGGTGTTTGATTTCCTTCCGTTTTCTTCCATGGTATATACGCCGGTTATGATTTATCTTGGAAAGTACAATAGCAGTGAGCTGTGTTTTGTGCTGGCAAGGCAGGCGGCGTGGGTGGTGATTTTATATGTTTTGGGCAGTATTATCTGGAAGCAGGTTACAAAGCGGCTTGTAGTGCTTGGCGGTTAGAGTGCTGGTACGAAACAACTTGTAGTGCTTGGCGGTTAGTGTATTGGCAAGAAACAGCAATGTGTCAGCACATTAGGAAGGGAGTAGTTATGATACATACAGTAAAAAGATATTGGAGGCTGTACAAGGTTTTGATCGCACAGTTTTTTAAAGTAGTCCTCCAGTCAAAGGTGGACTTCCTCATGGGGCTGTTCGGGTTCTTTTTATCGCAGTTTATGGGGATTGCCTTTTTATATCTGGTATTTGAACAGATTCCGTCTTTACAGGGCTGGACGCTGGACCAGTTGATTTTCATTTATGGATTTGCCCAGATTCCGAGAGGAATCGACCATTTGTTTACTGATAATATCTGGCTGGTGGCATGGCGGCTTGTACTCAACGGGAATTTTGACAGATATATGCTGCGGCCCATGAATATTTTCTTTCAGGTAATCAGTGAAAAACTGCAGCCGGATGCCCTTGGGGAGCTTTTGGTAGGAAGCATTCTGGTAATCCGCTGTATGATGAAAGGAATTGTTGTGGCAGACGGGGTTCATATTGCATTATTTTTTGTTTCCATATTTGCAGGAGCAGTGATTTATACAGCCATCAAATTGTTTTTTGCCTCTCTGGCTTTCTGGCTGAAAACAAGCGGCCCCTTTTTGCAGGTGGCATATGAAATGGCGAATTTTGCCAAGTATCCTACAGAAATATATGCAAAAGGCATTCGATTCATTATTACATGGATTATCCCCTTTGCTTTTGTGGCATACCTTCCGGCAAGTTATTTTCTTGGAGTGGACGGTCCCTTTGGAACCGGAGGAAGCGGCGGGGTTGTAGCAATCGAATGTATTATTGCAGCCGTATTCTGGTTTGTGGCATATGCCTTGTTCCAGAAAGGAACCAGCATTTATGAAAGTGCCGGAAATTGATGAGTTTAAGTAACGGATAAAATCCCAGAAATGCTGATAAATGGTGTGTTGCGTCGGGTATTTTTATATAGCCTCTTTTTATAAAATTTCATTGGAGCCATAATGCCCAAATTGGGAATAGACGTGATATAATCAAATTTGCAAATTCATCCATTTTTTGTTCATTACAATTATTTTAAGTCAGAATTGTCATGGACAAAGTATTAGGCAGACTGACAGTGTTTTTAATGAACTATATTGGGGGGAATATCTGCTCCGGCATAATATGATGAAACGGAGAGCAATATTTATTATATCTTTGATGGTATAATGACATGGTGCGAGTGCTAAGTATTTTTATACAATTTAAACGGTGAGATGAAAGGGAAAAATACAAAATGGGATTAGAGGGAGTTAGAGATAAAAAGTTGTTGTATCACCTCACAAGAGTGGATAACATGGAGATGATAATTAATTATGGTTTATTGTCGAGAAGACGGCTGTTAGAGCATAAAATGCTTTTTGGAGATGTTGCGGATCCGCAAATCATTAGTAAAAGAGAAGAATTAGGTTTGGATATATATACTCCTTTTCATTTTCATCCATATTCTGCTTTTGATGTTGCTGTTAAAAATACATATTCAACAGAAAAATTTGTGTATATATGTATTAGAAGAGCATTGGCTGAATTTAATGATTTTAAAATACTAATAAAGCATCCATTATCACAACAAGAATGTATTTTATATAATTATGTGGATGGAATAAGAAATATTGATTGGGACACAATGGAAAGAGTTGGTGGGACTGATGAGTATTCACGAAATGTTAAAATGGCGGAGTGCTTGACGGATAAATGTATTCCGGCAGAATTGTTTCAGTGTGTTTATGTGCCAGATATAGAAACACAAAAATATATTGAAGGACTTTTTCAAGATAAAGGAATTTTAGAGCAACCTCCATATATAAGTATTCAATCTAAATGGTTTTGAGAAAGGGAATTTATGATAGAGTATACGAAGGGAAATATGTTTGATTGCAATGCAGATTGTTTAATAAACACAGTGAATTGTGAAGGTTTTATGGGGAAGGGTATTGCATATCAATTTAAAATGAGATTTCCGGAAAATAACAAGTCATATGTAAAGGCTTGTAGAACAGGGACATTGACTGTTGGAAAGGTTCATTCCTTTATTGAGGAAGGTATTACGATAATTAATTTTCCTACCAAAAATAAATGGCGGGAAAATTCAAAAATAGAATATATTGAAAAAGGAATGGAGTCTTTTGTTGAATTGCTTCCGAAATTAGCAGTCAAAAAAATTGCTATTCCTCCTCTGGGATGTGGAAATGGTGGGCTGGATTGGGCAGAAGTAAAGAAAATAGTAGAAAATAAAATATTTGATGTATCAGATAATTATGACTTCGTTATTTTTGAACCGTCATCTTCATATAGTGCAATTCCCAAAAAACCGCCACAAATTAGTGTTTCTGGACTGGTATTGTTAGATATACGCTTAAATCTAAAAAGGTTTAATAATATCAGATTGCAGAAAGCAGGATTTTTTACAAATTTATTTTTGGAAGAAGAATATTTCAAATATGATAAATGGAAATATGGACCATATTCTCATTCTGTAGATATTGTTGCACGAAATATAAAAGAGTACCAGAAATATTATGGGATTGATAATTCTCAGGCAACCTTTGAACAGATATATCAGATAATTTGTAGTGAAAAAGTAGATAGCAAATTTGAAAAACTGCATATTGCTGTAAAAAAATCGACTGAATATGTTAATGAAATAAAAACGGATAAGAAGTTGGAGGGAGTTTCGACGGTGCTGTATTTAGTACAAAATGGGAAGCCTAAGAATAAGGAGCAATTAATAGATAGTTTTAAGAAATGGTCAGCAGATAAAGCAAATAGATTTTCTAAAAAATATATAATAGAATGTATAGATCATTTAGAACAAACATTAATTATTTCAGTAGACATTTGTGGTAATTATGAATTGTCAAGAAATGCTTTATAATGATTCATATTGCAGGCAGTTTTCCTATGAGAATATGGATAGAAATTTGATAGAACATGTTTTTTGCCGGAAGAGAAACGGCAGTGCTTTTAGAAGGGGTAGGAGATATGGGAGCAGAGCAGTGGAATCTTGTAAATGAAAGTACGGAAGTGAAGCCAAACTATGAACTGGATGGCAGGGTAAATTCCATTATCACATATTTAAACATTAAGAATGAGCTGCTTATCATTGGCTGGATTGATAATAATTATATTTACTGGGCTTCAAAAACAAAAGCGGATGACAGGGAGAAAAATGAACAGATTTTCAACTATCTTGCCGGCGGGTCTTTTGAAACAGTTTCCGAGACAAGGAGGGCTTTGGAGTCCATAGGTATTTCTTATGAGGAGTGGCGTCATTTTTATAAAGAGTGCTATGACCGGGGAAATGAGAAGGAGCCGGAGAAGGTATGGAAGCTGTCGTCCGGAGCATATTACAGGCAATGTGACATACAGCAGCATGGACGGCTGTTTGCATATGACATGGAAAGAATGTTAAATGCGCAGCAGGAAAAGTGCAGGGCAAGGGAAGCGGACGGGAAGTATTTGGAGGCTTTGGAGATATATTTAAAGAAGCTTACAAAGGGAGAAGGAAACGACCCCTATTACTATGACAAGGAATACCAGCTGATTCAGCGTCTGAAAGCGGAAAGCTACCTGCTGTTGTCAAAGGACGAGCGGGTCAGGAGTACGTATTTTCAGATTCAGGAGAAAATACATAGTCTGTATTGTATATATATGTCTGCCATCAAATAAACAGTGTATAAAAAAGGCTGCTTCGTTATGAGCAGCCTTTTTCGTATATCGTTTTTAAGGTGTCAGGTCTTTACTGCGATACCTGAATAATGCAATTAGAAAAGAAACAATCGTAATCCCCGCACCAATTGCCAACATGGCTCCATTTAACCTTCCCTCTGTAAAAATATCGGCAGCATTGGAATAATAAAAGGGCGTGACATATTTTAAGTTTTCAATTGCCGGTAAGATTCGGCACATCATATCGGCGGCAAAAAGCATTATGGATATTCCAAGCCCTGCTCCTGTCAGATTTCTCTTTACAAAGGCGGAAACCAGAAAGCAGACAGTTCCGATTTCAATCTGCATAAGGCTTGTGGCAAAATGGAACAGTGCCATTTCCTTTCCGTTTATTTCCTCTCCCATGTACAAAAATCCAAGAAGGTACATTCCGGCACAAATCAGATTGAACAGCAGGATATTGCTTAAAAATGCCAGGTATTTCTGGAAAACCACCCATTCCCTTCTGATGGGAAGGGTATATAAAAATTCCGAAGTATGCCCGGCTTCCTCCTTGGATAAAAGTCCGGTTCCGAGGATGGCGGCAAACATGGCTCCCAACAGATTATGCATCATGGCGATTTCCGTGGCATAATATCCCCTTAAGGTGGCAAGGCTCATTTTATCCATTCCAAGTGCCGTGGACACGGAGCCCATGTTGGAAAAGGAATCAGCCATGTCCTTTACAGAGTTCTCCAAACTGCTATACAAAAGAATGCAGCCAAGGCATGTGAGACCTACACAAAGGGTCCAGATAAGAAAACCCTTACTATTTTGCTTCATTTCATGTTTATATAATGTCATTTCTGCCCCTCCTCATAATAGTGCATAAAGATTTCATCAAGCTGCGGCTCTTCAATGGTGATATCTTCAATGTGATGTCCAAAAAAGCCTGCAAATAATTTGTCCAAATCCCCTTTATATACAAAATTTTCTTCCTTTCCGTCTTTGATCATGTGGATTCGTTTTGCATTGGTTTTTGTAAGGTTTTCCACCGTATCGGTGCAGATGAGCTGTCCTTCTCTGATAATTGCCGCATGTCTGCAATAGGTTTTGATTTCTGACAGTACATGGGAGGAAAGGAAGCAGGCAGCCCCCTGTTTGTTATATTCTAAAATGAGCTTGAAAAATTCTGCCTGCATTAACGGGTCTAAGCCGCTGGTAGGCTCGTCAAAAATAAAAAGCTTCGGCTTATGCTGCATGGCGCATACAATACTGATTTTTTTCCGGTTCCCAAGGGAAAGCTCATCAATTCTTTTATGCAGGTCAACGCCAAGCCGCTCACACAGCATGGAAGCTTCCTTTTTGCAATCAAGCCCCCGAATATCTGCAGCAAAACGTATGATGTCCCCTGCTTTCATGGAAGGATAGAACATAGCCTCTGAAGGCATATAGCCCACTTCCTTTAATATGTCCTTTTGTCTGCTTTTCACATCCATGCCTAAAATGGAAGCCCTGCCTTCCCAAAAGGCAATCAATCCTAACAGGCTTCGGATGGTGGTAGACTTGCCTGCCCCGTTAGGACCTAAAAATCCGAAAATATCCCCCCGTTCCACTTTTAAAGACAGATTTATGACACCTCTGTGTTTTCCGTATTTTTTTGTGAGATTCTTAATTTCTATTGCAGGTTCCTTGTTTTCCATCTTTATGGCTCATCCTTTCCGTTTTGTTCTTTCATTTTTTTAAAATACTCCAGTTCCCGGTTCAATTCAGCTGTTTCCATATCCCGTTTTATTTTATAGGCAAGAAATATGGATAAATAACAAAGCAGCATATACAAAAGAAAAATCAGGGTTGCAGGAATGTTCCTGTCATACCAGTTAAAAAAATAGCTTATAAAAGTATACAGTAGGGAGCAGAGCAAAACCGATACAATTTCCTGACGTCCAAGCTTATCAGCCTCATCAAAGTTCTTCAGCAGATATACCTGTATATATCCAATTATATAGGCTGCGGCAATCATCTCCGCCATTATAAAGATGCTTGCAGACAGGCTGCCTTGAAGAATTGTGTAAACAGAATAATAAAACAAAATCATAAAAAAATATATACAGGTCTTAAAATCAATTCTTACTTCAAAAGACAGATATTTTTTGAACCATTTCATTTTGCATCCCCCCTTAATATACTTCTTAATTCCTTGGCATAATGTCTGGAAATCACCACATGTTCCTCATTGTCCATAGTAACGTCGATTCGGTTCCCGGATATGCTCTTTAAACTCTTTATCCGGTAAATATTGATTATCATAGACTTACTGCAGCGGAAAAATCCTTCCCGGGCATAGAGACTTTCAAAAAGCGCCAAAGTAAGATTCAGCCGATATACCTCTTTTTCCGTATACAGATAGGTGACGCCTTCCACACTTTCCAAATAAAGCACTGCCGGAATGCTTATTACGGATTTCTGTCCGTCCCTGCTGCCAAGCAACTGCCCGCTTTGCCCTTCGATATATTTTATAATGTTGTCAATGCGTTCCGTCATCTGTGCATATTTAATAATAATTTCCTCGTATTCCTTATTTACCTGCTGTAATGTTATCTTCATATTCTGCCTTCACTTTCAGTTTCCCATATGCTTTCCTGATACCTTTATATAATTTTTCGGATGCAAAAACAAGTGCCTTTCTATAAGTTGCACTTTTTAAAGGATAAAGAGGAGAAAAAATGGTATAATTTGTCATACAATGTTGCATTTTCTTCTGAAATAGTCCATAATCAATAACAAAGAATAAGTAGTTACGAAGGAGAAAATCAGCAGTTTTGCGATGTGTAACAAATTCTTTGGGAAAGGAATCAAATAAAAGAAAATGGAAAAATCAAATAGGAAATATCATGTCATGTATGGCTTTATGCTGGCAGTGTTCATATGTATGGTAGTATGGATGTGCATGCAGTATAAAGGGCCAACCTTTCGGGAAGAGTCTTTTTCAGAAGCTTCTGACTTTTCAAAAGGTTGGAGTACAAAAGAGGAAGGACAGGTGGATATGGCCCATTTGAATAAGCTTTCAGGGGCAGAATCAGGTAAAGAATTCAGCATTTATAATACATTGCCGGAAAAGCTGGAAGAGGGTACAGCCCTTTATTATCGAAGCAAAAATATATTTTATAAGGTATACATAGATGGAAAATTAGTCTATGAACCATACGAGCCTGACAATGTGTTTTATACAAAATCATTTGGAACCCGGTGGAACTGCATTCCTGTTTCCCTTCAGGATGCCGGAAAACCTATAGAGGTTCGAATCAGGCTGGCATATGGCGATGCCAGAGCGGGGATGGACAATTTGTATATTGGGCTGCCGGCAGGAATTATATTTGATATTGTGGGAAATAAGGTCATAGCATTTGTTACCTGTATACTGCTTTTGTTTGTAGGGATTCTTTTGATTATTGCGGACATTCCTATTAATATGTCCAATCAGAAAAATCATGAACTGATGTATTTGGGATTGTTTGCAGTAAGCATTGCGGTATGGTGTATTGCAGAGACAAATCTGCTTCAGTTTTTTGTAGGTGACAGCCGTATGCTTCAGGTAATTTCATGCTATTCCCTTATACTAATTCCCATTCCAATGATTATGTACCTGAATTCTGCCTATGGATTTAAAAAGAAATTTATAGTCACGGCATTTACAGCATTGTCGTTTTTGGAATTTATAGTATGTATCACATTGCATGTACTGAATATTGCCGATTTACATGAGACGCTGCCGCTGTCCCATATTATGCTGGCATTGTCGGCAATCATTATGCTTTATATGATTATCAGCAATTCCTTTGTAAAAGGAAAAAGCCAGACGAAAAGTATTTACAAGGTATTGCGGGGAATCGGGCTTTGCGGTATTTCCGTAGCCACTGTGATAGATATTGTCCGGTTTTATAAGGGGAACAGCCATGATTCGGCAATGTTTGTCCGTATCGGCCTTTTGATTTTTATTATATGCTATGGAAGCTCCAGTCTGGAGAGAACTATCCATGCCGTAAAGCTGGGAGTCCAGACAGAATTTGTAAGTCAGCTGGCATACCGTGACGGGCTTACCGGAATCGGAAACAGGACGGCATTTCAGGAAAAGTTGGAGGAGCTTGAGAAAATTAAGGATGGGCTTTCAGCTGTGGCGGTTGTCATGTTTGATGTGAATGACTTGAAATTTGTCAATGACAATTTAGGACATCATTTAGGTGACGGCATGCTTGTGCAAAGCGCTGATATTATCAGGTCTGCATTTGAAGGACAAAGAGGGGATTGTTTCCGTATCGGCGGAGATGAATTTGCCGTACTCATAAGTGGAAGCAGTGTGAAACAACGCTGTGAGCAGGGACTTATGAGCTTTAAAAGGAAGATGGCAGAGCATAACCGGAAGCCGGATAAAGCTTTCCGCATCAGCATTGCATACGGTTATGCCCTGTACAAAAAAGAAAATGCCGGGAAAAAACTGCTGGACATTTACCAGCAGGCGGACAAGCTTATGTATGAAAATAAAAAAATTATGAAGGAAAGCCAAAGCAGGCCGGAGGAGTTTTATGGAGAAAGACATACTTATGAAAAAAATAACATTCTTACAGCCGGATTTAAAGGATAAACAGGCAATACTGTCCCTGTATCGTTCCATGATCGGAACTAAAGGCTGCACATGGACAATGGATTATCCCAATGAAGAGATTTTGGAAAATGATTTTAAGAGGCAGGCGATTTTTGTTATCAGAAATGAAAAGAATGAAATCATAGGCGCAATATCCATAGATGATGATAGTGAAGTGGAGCGGCTGGAATGCTGGTCTGACAGCTTAAAGCCGGCGGCGGAGCTTGCAAGGCTGGCAATAAAAGACGATTATCAGAATCAGGGGCTTGCAAGATTTATGCTGCAAAGTGTTATGGAGGAATTGAAAAAAAGAAATTATAAAAGCGTGCATTTTCTTGTGAGCAAAACAAATGTGAGGGCGCTTCGTTCTTATGCAAAACTGAATTTTGAGAAAAAAGGAGAATCTAACCTTTATGGAGAGAACTGGTGGTGTTATGAAAAAGAATTAGTGCGGTAACAGTTTTGAATCTTCATTCCAAATTCATATGCCTGTGCTATACTGAAAAGAATAAAAGGACACAAGGACAGGAGAAAATAAAATATGGAGATTTTATTTTTGGAGGATGAGCCTACCATACAGGAGGTTCTGGCGGAATATATGAAGATGCAGGGGTATCAGGTAACTGCGGTAAGCGATGGGGAACAGGCTCTTAAGCTTCTTGCGGAAAGGAAGTTTGACATGGCGGTTTTGGATATTATGGTTCCCAAAATAAGCGGGCTGGAGGTTCTTTCTTTTATCAGGGAGAACAGGCCGGAAACGGCTACCATTATGCTGACTGCATTGGGGGATGAAAAGACGCAGGTGCAGGCGTTTAATCTTTATGCAGATGATTATGTGATTAAGCCGGTTTCCCCCATTATTCTTTTGAAGCGGATGGAGACGATTCTAAGGCGGGTAAAGAGAACGGAAGGGAAGAAAGAAAAGGAAAAGGGGCTGTATATTCAGGAGGATTCTTATCAGGCATTTTATGACGGGGAATTGCTTCCCCTTACTTTGAGCGAGTTTCTGTTGCTGCAGACTCTGAAAAAGGAACCTAACCGGGCATTTACAAGAGAACAGCTTATACTGAGGATTTTTAATGAGGATTATATCGGAAATGACCGGATAATCGATGCCCATGTAAAAAACTTAAGAAAAAAGCTTCCCCAAAACTATATTAAAACCATTATCGGAATCGGTTATCAGTTCAACGGGGAGGTATAATCCATGGGATTGTCAAAAAAAACGTTTCTATACAGCATAGCGCTTTCCGTTATTATGGTTTCCCTTGTGGCAGGATATTTTGCATTTATGCTGCCTTCCCTTTACGTGGATCATGTAAAAAAGGATAACTTAAACTCCATTGCAGCCATTCAGGAAGGGTATATGAAGACAAAGAGCTATAAGGAGCTTACGGTAAAAAATCCATCCGGAACCTTTTCCGTGGAAATACCGGACCGGGGAGATGAGATTTATGCAGCAGGCAAGTTCTTTCAGGTATCGATACAAATAAAGGATGAAGAATTAAAGGAAGTTCTGGAGGATTTTCGAAAATATACAGATAGTCCCAAAGGGTGGAAGGAAATGGAAGGAGGATTGTCTGAAAATGAGCTGATGAACGCATGGAATGTGATAAAAGAGAAATTACTGGCAGAAGGCTCCGGGGCAGAGGATTTTCCTCTGGAAATAAAGCTGAATACACAAGCTGCTGAGAATCTGTATGAGAATGTTTACAAAGGAGAATACGGAAAGCTCCATATACTTTCCGATTCCATGATTGTTTATGAAAATGGCATTTCAGACGGGAACAATGTTTTTATAAACTATGTGGCAATGGGAAAAACAGAGGATTCCCTTGTGATTTCTGTCCTTCCGGTCATGTCTCCCCAGATGAATGATTTATTGCCGGTACTTTTGGGAAGCCTTCCTATGATTGTGGCTCTTGTGTTTTTTCTGGTGCTTTTGGCTTCCAGAGCATTTTCCAGAAGAATCGTCAATCCGATTATCCGCCTTGCAGGCTATGCAGAGCAGGCAAAAGCGGCAGAGGGCTTTCAAATAGCCCCCTTTGTGCCAAAGAGCAATGATGAAATAGGAGCATTGGGAAGCACATTAAATGAATTGTATGAAAAGCTCCGGCAGAATCTTTTGGAACTGGAAGAAAAGAACCGCATGTTAGAAGAGGAAAATAAAAGGCAGGAGGTTTTTTTAAGAGCATCTTCCCATCAGTTAAAGACCCCTGTTGCGGCTGCGCTGCTTTTAGTGGAAGGTATGATGAATCAGGTGGGGAAATTTAAGGATACTCAGGAATATCTGCCCAAGGTCAAGGAACAGCTCTGGTCCATGCAAAAAATCGTTGAGGATATTTTGTACTTAAACCATTGTGCGGATAATTTAAGTATAGAACCTGTTTCCCTTAAAGAGATTACAGAGGAGGCGGCAGGCGCTTACTGGGTACAGGCAGCGGAGAAAAAGCTTTCCATAGAAATACAGGGTGATGGCAGACTGTATACGGACAGGGAAATATTTAAAAAGATAATTGATAATCTGATTTCCAACGGGGTGCAGTATACTCCGGAAGGGGAAAAAATCTGTATAAGCCTTTCGGACAATACCTTTCGCGTGGAAAATTATGGAGCGCATATCGAAGAAGAGCTTCTTCCTGATATTTGCGAGCCTTTTGTAAGCAGCAATACAAAACAGAAGGGCAAGGGGCTGGGCCTGTACCTGGTATCTTACTATAACAGGCTTTTAGGCGGAAGGTTTCGTATTTCCAATCAGGAAAAAGGAGTTCTGGCAGAGCTTATGTTTCCGGCGGAGGAAAGTTGAAGCCGAACCGTTATCTTTATCATATCCACACGGGATATTCATTTGAAATTCATATGAAGCTGTTATGATAATTTCATGGAAAAAAGAATTTGCTAAGAAAGGAAGCAGCAGAATATGTTATTGACTATTGATAATTTGAAGGTGCAGTACGGAAAGCAGACAGCCCTCAGGATTGACAGTCCCCTTGTTTTTTCAGAAGGGGAGAGAATCGGGGTAATCGGTTCAAACGGCGCCGGAAAAAGTACCCTTGTAAAATCGATTTTAGGCCTGACTGACTATACGGGAAGTATCCGTACCAGTTTAAAGCCGGAAGAAATGGCGGCACATATGCAGTTTAACGAGTATGTGTCTACAATGCCGGTAAAGTACATTATGGAAGCCATGGTAGATACGAAAATCAAAAAAAATCAAAAGCTGCAGGAGTTGATTGCATTTTTTGATTTTGAGCAGTGTCTGTCTAAAAAATATACGGCATTATCGGGAGGACAGAAGCAAAGGTTTACGATTATTATGGTGATGCTCCAAAACGCGGCTCTTACTTTTTATGATGAGGTTACCTCCGGGCTGGATTTTGAAACAAGGCAGAGGCTTATGGAAAAGCTGGGGGAATGGTATGAGAATAAGGACAACACACTTTTTATCGTGTCCCACTATTATGAAGAGCTGGAGCAGCTTGCAGACAAGCTTTTAATTTTAGAACAAGGAAAAGTAGTGGCATTCGGGAAAAAGGAAGAGTTGTTTCGGGAATTTTGCGGCAATGCCATATTTATTCTGGATAATAAAAAAGAGAATGAAATGCTGACAAAGGAATTTTCCAGAATAAAGGCGCCGGCACATTTGCTTGCTCTGTCCTGCCGCAATCAGGAGGAGGAAAAGAGATTAATCGCTTTACTGGTGGAACATAATGTGAATTTTAAAAGAAGCAGCAGCGATATTGAAATCATGTCCATAAATGCAAAGGAACAGTTTTATAAAAGCCAAAAGGGAGGACAGCAGTCATGAAAGAAAAGAAATGTAATTTAAATCTGATATTATATGAAATCCGGAATATAAGCGGAAACTTCTTTACCCACTTTTTTGGAATCGTATTTCCCATACTGATGTCTCTTATACTTTCTAAATCAGTAGGAAGCCAGGTGCCGGAAGCAATTCGGGGGGAAGTGGTTACATCGATTATAATCAGTATGAGCATGATCTGTCCTATGGCAATTATTTTAATCGGATATCCGTCAAATTATTCCCAGGAGGTGGAAAAAGGAGTTCCCTTGAGAATGCGCCTGTTTGGATACAAGGAAAAAAGCGTCATACTGGCAAAGGTCATTGCCCAGCTTATTTTTCTTACGGGCGCATTGGGAATTTTTGCAATTGCGGTTACAAATTTAATTGATATACAAAAACCGGCATTTTTATCCCTGCTCTGTCTGACAGGCTGCCTGTATCTGCTGGCTGTTATCTTTTTTATTCTGTCACATGCCATAACCAATATTTTGAAAAAGTTCGGTCCTACATTTTTTGTTTCCATGGCATTGTATTTTTTGACTATGATTGTATGCGGCATGATGGGAGTGAGCACGGACCAGCTTCCAAAGGCTTTGCAGGCAGTAGCATACACTCTTCCCATGACTTATATTGCTAATGATTTTATCGACTTCTGGCAGGGGGGAAGCTATAATTTCGGGCCTCTTATACAGTCCTTTTTATTCCTTGGAGCGGTATCCGGTATTCTGTTATTGTTTGCTTCTTATAAGAATAAAAGAGTAATAAGGTAATAATATTACTGGACAATTTTTCTTTCTTCTTATATAATAATCATAGAAAGCTTTTTACAGGAAAAGATGCTTTTAAAATGGATGTCAGGTAGAAAAGGAGAGAGCTTATGAAAAATGTAAAAATTGCAACAATAAAAATAACTGCTTTTTTCTGTATGGTGTTTCTTCTTTCCGGAATGTTTGTCATTCAGGCAAGGGCAGACGCAATGCCGCGGAAGGTTAAGATGAAAGTCAGCAAGATGACGGTAGCAGTTGGAGAAACTTTTCAATTAAGTGTAAGGACTACCCCTTTTGATGCAGATGAGGATGAACTGGTCTGGTCTGTTGTCAGCGGAAAAAATGTGGTGCGATTTGATGATGAAGATAATGATTACGATGGAGACGATATGGAGTTTCGGGCAATAAAGGCCGGAAAAGCCAGAATCTGCTGCCGAATCAGGGGAACTAATAAGAAAACTTACGCCACCATAACTGTTAAGGCTTCTAAAAAGCCGTCCGGCAGCATAAAACGTAAAGGAAAAAAGACCCGGGTGGTAGAAGTGGGGGACAGCTTTGAACTGGAAGTAAAAAAGTCACGGGGCGTCAGAGACAGCCATTTGAAATGGTATATTAAAGATAAAAGGATTGTAAAATTTGACGATGATGATATTTATGATAATGAAATAGAATTAAAAGCAAGGCGTGTAGGCACAACTCAGGTGACTTGCCAAAACATCAGAACGAAGCAAAAGGTAACGTTTACAGTTAAGGTAATTGCTGATACGGACGAAGATGAGGATTATAATTATCCTGATGAAGATGAGGATTGTAAATATCCCGATAGAGATGGACATTGTAAATATTATGAAGATGACGATGATTGAGTGCAACAAGTAAAAGAAGTCTGCCATGTTAAAGCATATGGCAGACTTCTTTTTTGTTTACTTAAAAATAGAGAACAATAATTTTTATCAGTTTTTTCTACAGGAATAAATCAGTTCGTCAGGGGTCAGTCCATATTCATAAATTGCTTTTTTTGAAAAATAATTCCTGACAATGATGCTGGTCACATGAAAACCTGCTTTTTCCAAATGCTTTTCATAATCAAGGCCATATTTTCGGACGTGGTCGCACTGGCCGTAATACTTCAGACGAAGGGCATCGGTATTATATGCAGGATTCTCCAGAGTCTCTGTAAGGGTTTGATCAATGGGTACATTGAGAAATGCTACTCCTTCCGGCTTTAATACCCGTTTCAATTCAGAAAGGGCAAGCTGTTCATCGGGAATGTGCTCTAAAACATGATTGCATAAAATATAATCAAATTTATTATCTTCATATGGAAGTTTGGTTATATCCGCATAGTCTCTCATACGTTCACCGCAGATTGTGTATCCTGTCCATTTATCAATGGGATAATAATCTATGAAATTTATATTTTTTAACTGTTTATAAAATAACTGTTCCGGTGAACAATGTAAAATAGCTATGGGATGCTTTGGATGAAATATATCTGTTTCTCTGTTGTAATAAAGCCATTGTGCCCTGTGGCGTTCATAGCTTTTACAATATGGACATTGAGAATGGAAAATGAAATGACTTCCTGAGGTAATAGGATAAAAATAGGGAAAGCTCTTTTCACAGGAGGGACAGGTATGTAAATGTTTAGGAGGGCGAAGCCTTCCGTCTGCTATTGTGGCTGCAATAAAGATCCTCCTTATGACCTGATCCATAAAATAATAACGGCTTATCTGATAGATTTTTTCATACTTTCTGTTTTTTAATAAATGGACAAAATGAAGAAAGCTTTTTCTGAATGAAAATATCATATTTTTAATGTTCATGGTTCATGCTCCCTGTCTTTGGTAGATTTTTATTAAAATTATTTTAGCATGTAAAGAGAAAAAATGAAAGTCAGAACATACGGCAACTTAGAAGAAAAAAATGGCAACAAAGGAAGAGGAGACTTGTGAAAAAGCTTATGCTCTGTTATATATAATGACAGGCAGCAAGGAGAGGAGAAGAAAATTTGAAGATAACCATTCATTCAGGAAAACAGATTAAGGAAACAGAGATAACAATTTCCTGTAATTGTCTGACTCCGGAAATCGAAAAAATTATTTCCATGCTTCGCATGATGGACAAAAAGCTGACGGGAACAAAAGGGGGGGAAACCTATCTGATTGATGCAGATAAGGTGCTCTATATTGATACTGTGGACAAGAAAACTTTTATTTATACAATGGATTCCGTATATGAAACGAACTTGAAGCTTTATGAGCTGGAAGAGCAGTTAACCAAGGCGGATTTCTTTCGCGCCAGCAAATCCTGTATTATAAATTTCAGAAAAATTGTATCCTTAAAGGCTGATTTCGACAGGCGTATCAGGGTAACGCTCATCAATCAGGAACAGCTGATTGTTTCCAGACAATATGCAGAATATGTAAAACAAAGACTGGGGGTTAAATAAAATGGAAGACAAGAAGAATATTTTTGATTTTGCCGGTATGGTGTTTATCACCTTTGGATTTTGCATGATATGTATGATGCTTTTTACAGTTATATTTGGAGAAGAGGCAAAAGAGTTTTCTACTATGTTTGCATTGGGGAAAAAAGGGATTCCGGTGGAACTGATGGCTCAGTTTCTCACATTGGCGGTGTTGATAACCTTGGCACGTTATCTGTTTTTTAGTGATGTTCTAATAAAAAGGGGCTCCATTGCAGTCAGGACAGCCGGTATGTTTCTTACCATAATAATCATTTGTGCATGTTATATATTTTCTTTTCAATGGTTCCCTGTAAATATGTGGGATTCATGGGCGGGATTTTTTATTTGTTTTGGCATTTCGTCAGTCGTAAGTGTGATGATTATGACTTTAAGGGAGAAGATGGAAAACAAAAAAATGGAAGAAGGGCTGAAAAGGCTTAGAAAGCAATGGGAGGAGGAAAAAAATGAATAGCAGGATTTCTATAAAGAATATAGTAAGAGAGTTTGACGACCACAGGGTATTAAACGGAATTGGAATTCAGATAGAAGAAGGAGAAATTTTTGGCCTGTTAGGTCCTTCCGGCGCAGGAAAGACCACATTGATTAAGATTCTCACAGGACAGCTTCCACAGACGGAAGGTGAAGCAAAGCTTTTGGGCACGGATACAAGAAAACTGACTGACAGGGAATACAGCAGGATTGGCATGATGTTAGATAATACCGGAGTATATGAAAGGCTCAGCTGCTATGATAATCTGCTGTTGTTTGCCAGAATCTATGGCTTATCTGTGGAAAAGCCCAAAGAGGCATTAAAAAGGGTCGGTTTGTGGGAAACAAAGAACAGGCCGGTGCAGAAGCTGTCAAAAGGAATGAAACAGAGGCTGGTTTTGGCAAGGGCAATGATGAATGAGCCGGAAATTCTTTTTCTGGACGAGCCGACAAGTGGATTAGACCCGGCTAACGCAAGGGAAATCCATAAGCTGATACAAAAACAGAAAGAAAAGGGAACGACAGTCTTTTTGACTACCCATAATATGGAGGAGGCAGAAAAGCTGTGTGACCATATTGCGCTGCTTTTTGAAGGGAGCATAGTGGAATATGGAAATCCAAAAGAAATTTGCAAAAGATACAATCATCAGAATAAAATATGCCTTTCCTTAAAAGACGGCAGACAGATTTTACTTGAAAATAATTGTGAGGGAGCTAAGCGGGTATATGACTGCCTGAGGGAAGGAGTTGTGGAAGCAATTCATTCTACGGAGCCAAATTTAGAAACTGTATTTATGGAATTAACAGGAAGGAGCTTTGAGTGATATGGATGGAAGGAAAATATTCGCTATTTTCAGAAAACAGCTAAAAGATACTATGAAAAACAAAACAGTATTGATACAGTTTTTCATGTTTCCTTTACTGGTAGTCATTATGGATCATTCTATTCAAATGAAAGATATGCCGGAACATTTTTTTGTTCCCCTATTTGCCACTATGTATATTGGAATGGCGCCTCTGACCAATATGGCGGCAATTCTGGCAGAGGAAAAGGAGAAAAATACGCTGCGGGTTCTGCTGATGTCAAATGTGAAGCCGGCGGAATACCTGATTGGTGTAGGAAGCTACATAGTATTGATATGTATGCTGGGAGCAGGAGTATTTGCCGTTACGGGGGAGTATAAAGGCAGGACGCTATTAAATTTTCTTTTTATCATGCTGGCAGGAATATTGATTTCCCTGCTGATTGGAGCTGCCATTGGAGCATGGAGCAAAAATGAAATGTCTGCCACCTCTGTGACGGTTCCGGTCATGATGATATTTTCCTTTCTCCCCATGATTGCCATGTTTAACTCCAGAGTAAAAGATATTTCAAGATTTATCTGGTCAGGACAGATCAATCATCTGCTGAATCAATTGGGCGGGACAGGCATGGATATGGATTCTGTATGTGTGCTTTTGGCAAATGGAGCAATCGTACTTTTTTTGTTTTCAGCGGCTTATAAAAAGTGCGGACTGGTATGAAAACAACCTTGTTATTTTCCGGTAAGTTTGTTAGAATAATATTAACAGTATGGCGTGGCGGAAAACTAGGTGGGATGTATATGGATGACAGGGTTTTTTTAAATTTTGAACAGATGAAATATACCCTTTCGGTATTGGGAAAGTGTACGGATGATTATATTTATATCTGGGATTTGAAACGGGATTATTATGCCATTTCAGAACGGGCGGTAAAGGATTTCAGGCTTTCAGAATCAGGATTTTACAATACCGGACAGGTGTTCAGACAGGTAGTGCATCCCGAGGATTTTCCGAAGCTGGAAGAGGATTTGACTGCGATTAAAGAAAAGGGACAGCGGACTCATAATATGGAGTACAGATGGCTGGATCCCAACGGAGTGCCGGTCTGGATTAGCTGCAGGGGAGAAGTGGTATTGGATGAAGACGGGGAACTCCTCTATCTGGTAGGCCGCATTTCGGAAATCGGAAAAAAGAATAAAATCGATAAGATAACCAGTCTTTACAATGAGAACATTTTAAAGCAATATTACCAGAAAATTGTAGAGAAGCAGGATATCTGCGGTTATATGATGCTAATTGGAATTGACAACTTTAAAGAAATCAATGAAAAGTACGGACATGATTTCGGAGACAGGATTCTTGCCAATATGGCGGATATCATAAGAAAAAATGTTGTGAATGGAGAATCCGTTTACCGCATGGAAGGGGACTGTGTGGTCATTTTCGATTATGGAAATGTCCGACCGGGAAAGGCAAAGGAATTATACAAGCGCATTCGTTCTTCTATTGATGAATCCATAGAAGAAAACGGCTATAAGATGTTCCATACCATTTCAGCAGGAGCCGTTTATTTTGATTCCAGGGAAAGGGAATACGGCAGGCTGATTGAACAGATGAATTTTGCCCTGCACAGTGCAAAGCTGAAAGGGAAAAATACATTTGTCTTATATGAACAGAAGGAGTACGAAAGCTACATACGAAGGCTGGATATTCAGGAGTGTTTAAGAAGGTCCATTGAAAACGACTTTAAGGGATTCGAGCTTTATTATCAGCCCATTATGGATGTGGGGATGGATACCATTCACGGGGCAGAGGCGCTGATTCGATGGAACAGTGAAAAATACGGGTATATGTCTCCTGTTGAATTTATTCCTCTGTTAGAAGAAAGCTCTCTGATTATTCCTTTGGGAAGATGGATTATGGAAACTGCATTAAAGCAATGTCAAAAATGGCAGGATGAGATTTCAGATTTTCGCATGAACATCAATTTGTCCTTTGTGCAGCTTCAAAAGAGCAACATGCTTGCAGATGCGGAAGAGTGCATTAAGCGGATTGGAATCGATGTGAATAATGTTGTCTTTGAAGTAACGGAAAGCGGGGAAATCGAAACAAGCCAGACAACCCAGAATGTGTTAAAAGGTTTTAAAGACCGTTCCATTGCCCTTGCTATTGATGATTTTGGCACCGGGTATTCCAATTTGCGGTACATAAAGGAAAAGATGTTCGATTTGATTAAAATAGACCGGATATTTATTCAGAATATTATGCAGAATGAGCATGACTACATATTAGTAAAGCATGTAACAGAACTGGCACACAGCATGAACCTGATGGTCTGCTATGAAGGCGTGGAGACTAAGGAGGAGTTAGAAAGCGTAAAACGGCTGGAGCCGGACTATATTCAAGGTTATTATTATGGCAGGCCTATGAATGCCGTTGCTTTTTCAAAACAGTTTTTTGGAAGGGGCGCTTGAGTTTGCGTATGGCAGCCAGTGGTGTAAAGAGATAATAAAAAGGCACATTCGTTTTTGCGGATGCTGCCTTTTTCCATTTGGGATTCGTGACAGTTCAGCCCTCCGATTCCTGTGTGGGAAAGCGGAGGGCTGAATGGGCAGGAGAAAATTTTAAAGGGATTGTCACCTTTATTTACCCTTACTCGTGTTAGTAGTAAAGGAGGTGTTAATATTAAGACGGAAGAAATGGTAATCAGATATAGTAATATGCTGTTTAAGATTTGTCTGGTTATTCTGGGAAATGAACAGGATGTGCAGGATGCCATTCAGGAAACTTTCCTGCGTTATTTAAAGACCATGCCGGAGTTTCAAAGTGAAGAGCATGAAAAGGCATGGCTTATAAGGGTGGCGGTGAACGTTTCCAAGGATATGCGCCGCTTTTACTTAAGACATCCCAAGGTATCAATTGAGCAGCTGGAAGATTATTATGAGAGCCCTCAGGATGGAGAAATATTGGAAGAGCTTTTAGAATTGCCGTACAAACTGAAAGTGGTCATTTATCTTCATTATATAGAGGGATATCGAATAAAGGAAGTCGCCTCCATTTTGAATATTTCACAGGATGCAGTAAAGAAAAGACTGCAGCGGGGGAGACAGGAACTGCGGTTACTATGTTCTGGAAAGGAAACGGATTATGGAAGAACGAAGATTGAAAGAAGTTATGAATCGTGTACACATTAAAAGTGAAATGGAGGAAGAGATATTGAAAAATCTGATGAATGAAAATGAGGGACAGAAAGTAGAGAAAAAGTCAAATAAAGCAGCAGGCTGGCAGAAGAAGGCGGCTGTGGCGGCAGTTGCGCTGGTTGCTGCGGGAGCAGTGGGAATTTCCGCAAATGCAGTCAGAAATAATATGGTAAAAGCCAGAATGGAAGCAGTGCCCAGCCTGGAGATGGATGAGATTTTAGAAGAGTTGGATTCTGCACAGGTTGAGGCAGATACGTATTCAAGAGAGCTGACTTCGGCGGAAATAGAACGTGAGGTTGCTTTGCGTTCTGAATATCTGAACGGAAGATTTCCGGAAAAAGAGATTATTAAAGTGAAAGAGGAAAGCGATATTGTCGATAAGAATACACTTTTCTTTGCGGCAAAGACTTCTTATTTCAATATTCCAGACAGGGAGCTTACAGATGAAGAGATGCTGCAGATGATTGACTTCCAGGAAAAACGCAACTATGCACTGCAGCAAAGATATGAAGAAATGTTTGCGGATGAAATACAGGAAAGAGAAGCTGCAGAGCAGTCTGCAAAAGAGGAATTAGAATCAAAGGGCAGCATTACGGAAGAGGAAGCCGTTATCAAAGCACAGGAATGGCTTGAGAAGCTGTTTGGCAAGACACCGGACGAATTGGAATCAAATCATTATCTGATGACGGATGAAGAAGGAAATGCCGGAGAGCATCCTGTCTATATGGTTTATTATGGTGTTATTCATGAAAATTATTATTTTACAATCAGTGCAGAGGACGGAAGTCTGGTGGACGTTACCTATTCAGGTGGAGCCAGTGAAAGATTCGATAATGAGATGAAGGTATCGGATGCAGAAGCAAAAATACAGGAGCTTTCTCAAATTGCCGAGGATTATTTGAGAAATAATCTGGATGTTTCAGATGAATTTAAGGAGACTCATTATACTTATTGTGTTACAGGCAGCGATACTGTTTATACGAATATGGTACGTTTCTGTTTCGTGAAGGAAGATGGCAGTGCTTATGCATTAAGCTATATATGTAAAGACAATTCTTTCTTCCAATATGAGAAGATTGATAGTTACGAGGAGCATTTAGCGCAGCAAAAGGAAAATGATGAATGGATGCTCAAAGACAGCAGTACCGATATAAAAGAAAGAGTTGAAAAGCAGTTACAGTAAATCAGCCGATAGTAAGCTGATAGGAAAAAACGGATAGAAATAATCACATGAATATTTAAAACCGGACAGCCGTCTTCGGGGGAGGGGGAGGCTGCCCGGTTTTTTTCCCCTATATAGAAAATATATATAGGTGAGCACTTGATAATGTATGCAAATTTGTTTTATGATTCTATATCACGAATCAGATTTACCATTTCAATGCCGCTGAGCGCACAATCATAGCCCTTGTTGCCTGCTTTTGTGCCGGCGCGCTCAATTGCCTGTTCAATATTGTCCGTTGTCAGTACCCCGAACATAACCGGAATGTCCGACTGAAGGGAAACCGTTGCAATTCCCTTGGAAACTTCACTGCAAACATAGTCGTAATGAGAGGTTGAACCACGGATAACTGCACCAAGACAGATGACCAAGTCATATTTTCCGCTTTTTGCCATTTTAGAAGCAATCAGCGGGATTTCAAATGCTCCCGGCACCCATGCCACGTCGATATCATCATCCTTTACCTGATGTCTTTTCAGTCCGTCCAGGGCGCCCCCTAACAGTCTGGATACAATAAACTCATTAAATCTGGCAGCTACAATGCCCACCTTAATATCCTTTGATACTACATTTCCTTCGTAAACTCTCATGTATTTTTCCTTCTTTCTTTTTAGATTTTTTAAATAATTGTCTGAATTGCTGGAATTGCCCAATGTTCTGTGGCTGTAATTTTGTTGTGGAATATGGACAATATTTGTTGCTGATTTTTTAATAATCTAAAATGTGTCCCATCTTTCGCTGTTTTGTCTTTAAGTAAAATTCATCATAAGGAGTGGCATTCATCTGAATAGGAACCCGCTCCAGAATTTCAATTCCAAAATCCTCCAGCCCCTCTACCTTTAAAGGATTGTTGGTTAAAAGTCGAAGAGATTTTGCGCCTAAATCCCTTAATATCTGCGCACCAATATAATATTCCCGTAAATCCTCCTTAAAGCCCAGAGCCAGATTGGCTTCCACCGTATCCATGCCCTGGTCCTGCAGGTGGTATGCTCTTAGCTTGTTTATAAGGCCGATACCTCTGCCTTCCTGCCGTAAATAAAGCAGGATACCTCTGCCTTCTTTTTCAATCTGGGTCATGGCAGCGGCAAACTGTTGGCCGCAGTCACAGCGGGCAGAGCCGAAAGCATCTCCGGTTAGGCATTCGGAGTGCACCCGGCATAAAAGGTTTTTACCGTCTCCGATATCACCCTTTACCAAAGCTACATGATGCTCGCCGTTTAAGTTGTTGACAAAGCCATAGGCTCTGAATTCTCCGTATTTGGTGGGCATTTTTGTATCGGTAATACGGGTTATCAGTTTGTCATGTACTTTCCGGTATTGTTGCAGGGCTTTAATGGTAATGAATTTTAGATTGAATCTTTCTGCAAGTCCAATCAAGTCAGAGGTGCGCATCATGGTGCCGTCTTCCTTCATGATTTCACAGCATAGGCCGCATTCCTTCAGTCCGGCTAACCGAAGCAGGTCTACCGTTCCCTCCGTATGCCCGTTTCGTTCCAGCACGCCGTTTTTCTTTGCAAGAAGGGGAAACATATGCCCCGGTCTTCGGAAGTCCCCCGGTCTGCTGCCTTCCTCCACGCATTTCATGGCGGTAATGGAGCGTTCAGCAGCGGAAATGCCGGTAGTAGTATCCTTGTGGTCTATGGAAACTGTAAAGGCGGTTTCATGGTTATCTGTATTATCAGCTACCATTTGAGGAATTTGCAGCTTTTTAATGTATTCCTCTGACATGGGCATACAAATAAGCCCTTTTCCGTGGGTGGCCATAAAGTTGACATTTTCCGTGGTGGCAAACTCAGCGGCACAGATAAAATCTCCTTCGTTTTCCCGGTCTTCATCATCTGTCATCAGAATGATTTTCCCCTGCCGTAAATCTTCCAGTGCTTCTTCAACAGTATTGAATGTAAACATAGTAGAACTCCTTTCCGGTGTTTATTTATAGTGAATTACAAAATTGTGGCTGCCGGATGCTTTTCAATTAACCAGCAGTATTTATGATTCTATTATATAGGTAAAATAGCAGCAGCTTAAGCTTCTGTTTCCGTTCAAATTCACTTGCCCTTTCAAGGCGGCATAAACTGCTGAAAAATCGTTTAATAGCCGTATTTAGCCAAAAATTCTTTTGTGATACCCTGATTTTGTCCGGCAGATTTTTGCGGGATGCCTTTCGTTTCTGCAGTTTCTGTTTCTACGGGTAAATCTGTCAAAAAGCGTTCAATATATTTTCCCACCACATCATTTTCCAGATTCACCACATCCCCAATGCCTTTTGTGCCTAAAATAGTAGCGTTTATGGTATGGGGAATAATGGAAACAGAAAAAGTGTCCTTTGTGACTCTGGCAACCGTCAGGCTGATACCGTCAATGGCAATAGAGCCTTTTTCCACAATATAGTGCATAAGCTTTTGGGAAGCTTTTATAGTGTACCAGACCGCATTGTCATCCTTTTTTATGCTCTCAATGGTTCCGGTGCCGTCAATATGCCCCGATACGATATGTCCCCCAAACCTTCCGTCTGCAGCCATGGCACGCTCCAGATTCACAGGGCTGTTTCTGGAAAGGGCGCCTAAGGAGCTTCGGGATAAGGTCTCGCTCATTACATCAGCGGTAAAAGAGCCGGGAGATAATGCAGTGACAGTCAGGCATACGCCGTTTACCGCAACGCTGTCACCGATTTTCAAATCATCAAATATAAGCTTCCCGCCAATATGCAGTATGGAAGACCTGCTTCCTCTGTCAATCTGTAAAATTCTTCCAACTTCTTCAACAATTCCGGTGAACATCTTTTTTTACCTCCCATTCTATCAGGATATCCGGTTCCAATAAGGTAATATGCCCTTTTTCCAGAAAAAAAGCATCTTTTGGAAATGCCACTCCCCGGCCGCCTATGGGTGTTTTGGCAGTTTCACCGCCAAACAGCTTAGGGGCAATATAGCTCTGGACCTTATTGACAATACCTGCCTGCAGGGCGCTGTAGTTTAAGGAAGAGCCCCCTTCTAATAAAATGCTGTCTATTCCTTTTTCACCAAGCAGCTTCATGAGGGCAGCCAAATCCACATGTCCCTCTTTTTTGGGAAGTTGTAAAATTTCAAAGCCCTTTTCTTCATAGGCTGCAAGCTTTTCCTTTTCCTGACAGGATGTAGCAATACAGGTGGGCATTTCTCCGGCAGTGACTGCGATTCTGGAAGTAAGGGGCGTTCTTAATGTAGTGTCGCAGATAATCCGTAAAGGATTGCTGCCCTTTGGAATCCGGCAGTCTAACATGGGGTCGTCTGCAATGACAGTTCCCACTCCCACCATGATTCCGGCATAGCGGTGGCGGGACCGGTGCACATGCTCCCTTGCCTTTTCCCCGGTAATCCACTTGCTTTCCCCTGTATAGGCGGCAATCTTGCCGTCTGCAGTCATAGCATATTTCATGACTACATATGGGGTCTTTGTGCGGATATAATGAAAAAAGACTTCATTGATGGCGTCACATTCCTCTTTTAACACATTGGTGATGACCTGAATGTCGTGAGCTTTTAATTGTTCAATCCCTTTTCCCGCAACAAGAGGATTGGGGTCGGAGGAACCGATGATGACGGTGGAAATTTTATTTTCTATAATGGCCTCTGTGCAGGGAGGAGTTTTGCCGTAGTGGCAGCAGGGCTCTAAGGTGACATAGATAGCTGCTCCCGCCGGGCTTTCCGTGCAGGAAGCGATGGCATTGCGCTCTGCGTGAAGCTGACCGTATTTTTCGTGATAGCCTTTTCCAATGATTCTGCCGTCTTTTACGATAACAGCGCCTACCATCGGATTGGGATTGGTGTAGCCCATGCCTTTTACAGCCTCTTTTATGGCAAGGCGCATATATTCTTCATGGTTCATTTTAGCAGCTCCTTCCTGAGGGGAGATATAAAAAGAAAAAGTGCCCTCAAATCACTTCAGGACACTTTGTAATCAATAAATAAACAGGAATAAAAAATTATTCCTTTTACATCTTCTTTCATCCAGACTGTACTGTCGGCTTTGGAATTCTGGCTTAGTAAACAGGTCGTGTCTGCTAAGAGTCACCAAATCATGCCTTGCGGCTCGTGGGCTTTACCACCGGTAGGGAATCTAACCCTGCCCTGAAGATTTTATAATGTTTTGTAATTTTTTAAAGCATATCATGAAAAGAGAAGAGTGTCAAATGGAAAGAAAGTTGTTGTTTCCGGGCTGAACTGTTACCCGGGCTGAGGCAGTTTATCAGCAATTGCCTGCACAGTTTCTGGTAGAAGCCTGGTGGCCTGGATAACTTTAGAAATGCTGAATCCCATGGTTAATAAATTTTCAGCCATTTCTAATCTCATTTCTTCCTTACCTTCCAATTTTCCTTCTAATCTGCCCTCTTCCCTGATTTCATCCATAATAGCACACATTTCTGCCACTCCTTTCTCATCTTCCTTAAAATAGCGTTTTCTCTTTGATGTGATCGGAAACAATTCATCATCATAAGCATTGCTTTCCGTAAAGATGGTCATAAGCTTTGAGGTATTTGAACCATCTTTATTAGCGGCATTTACATAAATTTCCTGTAAGCCGTTTTCTACGATGGTACCAGTCTCCCGAATAATACGGTCTATATGATAAACTGTCTTCCCTTCACTAAAAAAATCTGACTTCGATATGTAAATAATGCATAAATCCGGTATGTCTTGAAATTTAGAACCTGTGTCAGTGATATTTGCCGTAATGCAGGAAGCATGGTATCGGACTCTTTTTTGATGATTAACATAGTTTCCTTTTTGTACCTCAACATTGATAATCCTACCCGTGCCGGATTTGCACAGGATATCCAAAATAACGGAACGTCCCTGCAGATTTTTGATGGTATGCTGCGTATGGCTTTCAAATACTATCAAAGTATCATCTTCTAAAATAGTCCGGATGACTTCCTGGCAAAACAGGATATCTTCCGCCATCTTCTTTAAAAAATCATCATCTATAGGATTTAAAAGCTTTGTCCTTTTGGCATAGGTCTCACTGTTCATCTGTTGCAGTTCTCCTTTTTCTGTCTGAAATGAAATGTATTGATTTGCCAGAGCAGAAAAAGAGATAACAGATAAGTCTTTATAATCATAGTATATGAAATGCGTGTGGAATTTGCAAGACAAAAATGCACGTTATTGAAAAAAGATACTAACTGTTTTGAGTTATCCGGTTCCATGTTCCGATATCGAAGTGATTTAGAAATAATAGTGTTAATAATAGCGTGAAAAGTAATAAATATTTTATAAAAATAAAGTCACAGGCAATCCTCCGTTTAAAATGATAAAAAGCAATGAAATAAAGCTGAAAAAATAACCGATATGGTCCGGAAATGGATTAAGTGAAGTAATGATAATTGGTATACTCTTGTTGAACTTGAAACGAGTTTAGCATAAGTAAGAAAAAGAAGCAAGGGTATTTGGAAATTTAAGTTTTTTCTTCGGCAGTATTCGGGTTCTCTGTAGCTGTTTACGTAATCGTTCAGAGTGGAGAGTGTCATGTACAGGTAGTCCGCTATCTCCCGTTGGGTAAAGCCCCGTGAATGATTTCTGTTTTTTGCGTTATATTTATGAAAACGCTGTCTGTTGTAAAATTACTTATTGTCAGATATCCATAGCCACTTGAAACAAAACCTCACTCCATGCTAAGATATAGCCAAGTAGTATATTCTGCCTTTCCGGCAGACAGCCATATCCAAGTCATTTTATAATTTAGAATGAACAAAAACGTACAGAGTAAAGAGAAGAGGGAAAAAACATGGAGAGAAAATGTAGTGTCTGCGGCTCCCCCATGATGCGTACATCAACAGGCTATCGGTGCTCTTTTTGCGCCAATATAGAATCGTTAGACGCAAAGGCAGCAGGATATGCAGGCAAACCAAATGTATCCGGCAATGCATCCAGAAGCCGGTCTGAAAAGCGGCAGCGGATAATAGTGGTTGTTGCAACGAGCCTTATTTGCTTTATTGTGGCATTTATCTATGGTTTTATTGCGGTAAAGCAGCGAAGAGAAAGGGAGGAAATTCTTTCCAGGCTGGTTATCATGGAGGAAGAAACGGCGGATTTCAATAACCAGATGGAAGCCGGAGAAGGGCAGCAGCAGATTCAATCCAATGCCATGAAGCAGGCTTTGGAGGATATGTTCCAAAAGCCCTTTGAGGAAGTAACGGAGCAGGAAATCCAGACGGTACGTTATCTGGAAGTGGATATATCTGCCAGAGACCACTGCTGTACAATTTCCTACAGCTTTGAAGATTACAGGGACTATGCCTCAGATGGAATGACACCGGAGACGTTTCCTTACAATAAAGAATTTTTAGCTACCATAAAGACAAATACCTATATGGATGAGGAACTGTATGGCGATGCAATCAATCTGGATGTGCAGCATTTTAATGGTGTCAGCGGATTATGTCTGAATGATTATTATTACATAGACCTATCCATGTTTACCAATTTAAGCTATGTAAATGCCGGTAACGGCCATTTAGAGCAAGTGCTGGAAGCAGGAGCTCCTGCAGAAAATATCACTGCCCTTAAGCTTAGCCGTGAAGAAAACATTCCCTATATTACAGAATTTACATCTTTAAAACAGCTTTGTCTGGATTGCTGTGAACAGGATGTATTAGAAAACATTGTGGAATGCCAGACTCTTGAAGAACTTTATTGCATGGATATGCCGGGAGTCAAAAGTCTGAATGATATCGGACAGCTTACCAACCTGAAAACCTTATACATTTATGGCTCGTCGGATGGGTTAAAGGATTTGAGTATGATTTCGGGTTTGACAAATCTGGAACATTTGGCAATAGTAGATACGGATATTCTGGACATTAACTTTCTGGCGGGCTTTTCCGGGTTAAAAAGCCTGAGGCTTTCCGAAAATGGAGAACTGCAGGATTATTCCGCGTTAGGAGATTTGACAGGTCTGGAGTATCTGGATTTTGATTTAAGCGCATTACATGGAAATCAGCCGGAATATAAAGGGATTGGTAATTTAAAGAATTTAAAGCAGTTATCCCTGGATACAGTATATGATCTGGATTTTCTCTATGAGCTAACCAATCTGGAGGAACTAAAGATAAATCTTTGCTTTTTTAATTATTTGTTGGAGCCCATTAGAAATATGAAGCAACTGGAGACGCTTGCACTCTCAAACTGTAATTCCCAATATCCGGATGGATTTGCCTGTTTAAGTGAGCTGCCAGAGCTTAAATCATTTACCATAGAGGGCATGAGTTTTGAGGATGGAGTTGACGGTCTGTTTGCCTTGGATAATTTAGAACAGCTGCGTATTCAGAATTGTAAGTTTTATACAGCGCCCGCATATATAGCGGCGAGTGAGCGATTAAAGGTACTGGAAATGGACCATGTGGAATTTATTACTATGCCGGGACCGGAAAGTGAATACTATTTTGTGGGATATTATGATGAGGAAATCGCACAGAATATTTTAAATCAATATGGAGCATGTTCTGGTTTGGAGGAACTGTATTTAGATGGTTTCATTGCAGGGGATTTGTCATTTTTAAATAATTTAAGTCAGCTTAGAATCCTTTCTATGGAAGATTGTGAGATACAGGAAATTGCAAAAGAAAATATGGCAAACTGCAGAAAGTTAGAAGAGCTGAACCTGAAAGGGAATAAAATCAGCCGTCTGGACTTTGCGGAAAATCTGGTGAGCTTAAAGAAAATCAATCTGAAAGATTGTTATGTTTCAGATTTATCACCGCTTAGTTCCTGCAAAAAGCTTCAATATGTGAATGTAAAGGATAATCCTGTTTCCATAAACCCATTGGAGAAGGTTATGATTGAAGAATAAAGAATTACCAGAAGACAGGAGAATTATAATATGGGAAAAGACGAAAACTTTGACGAAGAAATGATAAAAGATATCATGAATCATTTAGACCGGGAAACTGCTCAGGGGACGGTGCGGATGAGCGTCAACATGGACCCTGAAAAAAAGGAAGAAAAAACAGTGTCACATGAATGCTGCAGAATCTATGGAAAGAGCGCATCCGAAGTAGTGGATTTATTGGATGCCTATACCGATTTAAGCGCAGGGGAGCCGGATAGAACCAGTAAATAAATCAATGTAACCTAAACATAAAACAAGGCTTTATAACAGTTCATTTCCCACGTGGAAATGAACTGTTTCAAAATCTTTAAGCGGAGGAAAAAAACATGTTTACAGCAGACCATTATGCCATAAGCGTAAAAAATCTAAAAGCCAGCATAGCATTTTATCAGGCATTGGAGTTTCAAATCATAAAAAGCTATGAGGCAGAGGACGGTTCCATGTCCATTGTCCATATGAAAAACGGAGAGTTCATCTTAGAGCTGTTTGCCTATAAGGAATTTAAGGATATTCCAAAGTCGGCGCTTGCGTTGGAAAGCGACCTTCCCGTTGCAGGCTCCAAGCATTTTGGATTATATGTAGAGGATTTGGAGGAAGCTGCCCGGTATTTGCTGGATAAAGGATTGATTTCAGCCATGCCGGACATAAAAACAGGAAGGCTTGGCAGGAGCTATTTCTTTTTATCAGACCCTAACGGTATTTTAGTGGAAATCATACAAGGTGCAGGCAGATGAGGAGAAAAATACTCATAGTGGATGATGATGAAGATTTGGCAATGATAGCCGGCGATATGCTGGGGGACTATGGGTATGAAACAGCCTGTGTCCGTGACGGTGAAGCAGCTTATGAGCTTTTAAAATCACGGAGCTTTGACTTGATATTATTGGATATTAATCTGCCTTATGAAACAGGCTTTTCGGTATGTAAGCAGCTAAGGGAGGTCTCTACGGTTCCCATTCTGTTTGCCAGTGCCAGAACAAGTGAGGATGACCGGATTACCGGTTTTGATGCCGGGGGAGATGATTACCTTCCAAAGCCCTATTCCCTTAAAGAACTGTTAGCCAGAGTTAACGCCCTGATGCGGCGGGCTTATGGCTTTTCACAGACAGAACAGCCCATTTCGGCAGGGGACATTCTGATTGATGTGGAAAAACGCATTGTTACAAAACAGGGAAAAATCGTTGCCCTGTCCTTAAAGGAATTTGACCTGCTTGTGTATATGGCGAAAAATAAAAACAAGCCATTATCCAAGGAGGAGCTTTTAAGGGCGGTTTGGGGCGTTTACAGCGAGGCGGAGCTTTCTACTGTGTCAGTGCATATCCGGTGGCTTCGGGAAAAGCTGGAAAGAGAGCCTTCAAAACCTTTTATGATAAAAACAGTATGGGGTGTGGGCTATAGTTTTCATGACGAATAAAGGCGGGAAAAGATGAAGAAAAAAGTCATATGGATTACAATGCTGTTTTTGATTTTTTATTTAGGCAGCGCAGCATTTCTTTATAACAGCATTATCAATCAGGCGCCGGATAAGAATTATGTAAAGGTGCAGATAAACGAGGTGAAGCAGCTGGGACTGGCAGCAGAGTTTGAGGATGAAAAGGCAAAAGAGAAATTTTTAAATGCAGCAGATTCCCTTATGCAAACAGCAGAGGGACTTTCGGACGAAGGGTATTATATACAAACAAAAAGAATATTTTTGGGAATGACAGTTCTCTGCTGTCTTTTTCTTTTGCTTCTTTTTCTTTATGTGTATTTCAAAGTAGTAAGACCTTTTGAACTGCTGGAAGGGTTTGCCGGGGAAATCGCAAAGGGAAATCTGGATATTTCCCTGCCCTATGAAAGAACCAACTATTTTGGAGAATTTACATGGGCTTTTGACCATATGAGGAAGGAAATTGTAAGGGCAAGAGCCTGTGAAAAGGAAGCGATAGAAAATAACAAGACGGTAATTGCCACCTTATCCCATGATATCAAAACGCCCATTGCTTCCATCCGCGCCTATGCGGAAGGGCTGGAAGCAAATATGGATTCCGGAACGGAAAGAAGACAGAGATACATTTCTGTCATTATGAAAAAATGCGATGAAGTCACAAAGCTTACCAACGATATGTTCCTGCATTCCCTTGCGGATTTGGAAAAATTAAGGCTGGATGTGGAAACAATAGATGTAAGGCAGGCGCTTACAGAATTTGTAAAGGAAATGAACGGGGACAAAGGAGATATTCATATTATGGGGGAAATCCCTGCTGTTTTTGTGGAAGGGGACCGGAAAAGACTGATACAGGTTTTTGGAAATATTATCGGAAACAGCAGAAAGTATGGGAAGACGGGAAAGGGCAGCAAGGCAGGAACCATAGAAGTATCCGTAAGGGAGCGGGCTTCGGGAGAAAAAAACAGGGAAGCCGTTATCAGTTTTCTGGATTATGGCGAAGGAATTCCGGACGAGGATATGCCTTTTATATTTGATAAATTTTACCGTGGAAAAAATGCAGGCACGGAAGAAGGAGCCGGACTTGGCCTATATATTGTGAAATACATTATGGAACAGATGGGCGGCAGCGTGGAAGCTGCCAATACAGGAGAAGGGCTTTTGGTGGCTTTGCACCTGAAAATTGTAACAGTTTAGGTAGCAGTTTTCCCTGCAGGAATCGGGATGGAGCTTTGACAGAACATGATTTCTTAAGGAGTCCTTATAAAAATGCCAGTGCTTAGCGAGGTTCTTTCGAGCTTAGCACTGCTGCGTTTTTATAAGAGCAGGAGCGTGACGACGTGGAAACATGTTCTGTCAAAGCTCCATCCCGATTCCTGCTGAGAAATCTCTTAAAGATTTCTTAAACACTTTTTTGCTACCATGTAAGAAACAACAGAAAAAGCAAAAAAGAAAGGAAGTTTTTTATGGACAGCGTACTATTAAAAACAAAGGATTTGTGCAAAAGCTTTTCCAATAACGGAGAGCAGAATCATGTGTTAAATCAGGTGAGCATGGAAATCTATCAGGGAGATTTTACGGTAATCATGGGCTCCTCCGGTTCCGGAAAGTCAACCCTTTTATATTGTATCAGCGGCATGGATACTATTACAAGCGGTGATATATGGTATGAAGGAAAGTCGCTAAACGGCATGAATGAAAAGGAAATGGCAATGCTCAGAAGAGGGGGCTTTGGATTCGTATTCCAGCAGATGCATCTGGTAAGCAATTTAAGCCTGTTTGAAAATGTAGCGGTGCCGGGTTACTTAAATAAGTCAAGGACAACAAAAGAAACCAATAAAAGGGCGGAAGAGCTTTTGGAGCAGGTGAACATTCAGGGCGCCATGAAGCGCCTTCCCTCACAGGTGTCGGGAGGGGAACAGCAGCGGGCAGCCATTGCAAGGGCAATGATAAACGAGCCCAGGCTTTTGTTTGCAGATGAGCCTACAGGAGCCTTAAATCAGAAAAACACAAAGGACGTTATGGCATTGCTTGCCAAAATCAACAAAAAGGGACAAAGCATTTTAATGGTAACCCATGATGTAAGAGCCGCTGTTTACGGAAACCGGATTTTATATCTGGAAGACGGAAAAATCACAGGCGAATTGAAGCTGGCGCCTTTTAAAATGGAGGAAGCAAGGAGCAGGGAAACACAAATAACCGCATGGCTTGCTTCCATGTCATGGTAGGAGGTGCGGGATGAGTATACTGGCAATTTTAAGAGCAAATATCCGCAGCAAAAAAAGTAATTTTATCAGTGTATCATTGTTAATGTTTGTAATTACACTGGTGATTACGGTTTCCTGTTCTGTCAATGAAAACAGCAAAAAGCGTGCCGGACAGTCGCTTTCGGAAGCAAAAGCAGGAGATTTGTGCTGTTATTATAAAGAAAACGTCCTGACAGAAGAAATGATAGAGAAGGCAAAGGCATATGAGCAGGTGGAAGGGGTGCATAGAATCCCCTGTATAATGATATACGCAGAAAACAGCGTTACTATCGGAGAACAGCAGACAAAGGACAGAATGCTGTTTCAGACATATGATAAGGAAAATATGCCATATCCTGTTTTTGCACAGAATAATCTGGAATTTGTACAGGAAGCGGAGCCTCTTAAGGAGGGGGAAATCTATCTTCCGGTTTCTTATCAAACCAAATATGCCTGCAAGGCAGGGGATTTGGTAGAAGTAAAATGCGAAACTATTAATAAAACATTTCACATAAAAGCATTTGTAGAGGATATCACCGTGGGAAATCCGCTGATATCCGGAGCAAAAAATGTATGGATTAGCCAAAGCGATTATGAAGTGTTGAAAAAAGCAGATGAAAAGGGAGATGCTTTTCTTTCTTCTGCGGATAATCTGATGATTTACCAAAAAAAGGACAGCAAATTGCAGGAAAAGGAATTTAAAGGCGAGATAGATAAAAGAACCGGCATTATAAGCGCTTCCTATTTTATGGTATCCAAAAATGATTTTATAACCTATGCGACTATGATGACAGATATCTTTTCGGCAGTTATGGTGGTATTTGCAGTTCTGATGTTTGCAGGGGTGCTTGGAATCGTGGGACACAGCATTACCTCTATGATAGAACTGGAATATACGAATCTGGGCATTTTAAAATCCCAGGGCTATCGAAAACGGGAATTGCAGTTTGTTTATTTTTGCCAATATTTACTGGCAGGAGCTATAGGCGGCATATTGGGTTTTTTTGCGTCATTTCCCTCTGTATATTTTATAAGCGGACAGCTGGTGCAGCTTGCAGCATTACTGCCGGAGCATAAAATTTCTTATTGCTTCAGTCTGGCGGCGGTGTTTCTGATGCTGGGGTGCATTGGAGGATTTGCATGGATGAAAGCCGGGAAGATAGGGCGGATTTCCCCGATGCGGGCTATTTCAGGAGGCAGGGACAGCAACTATTTTTCACCTAGAATCCATACTACATTAGGAAAAGGAGGACTGTCCCTTCGCATGATGCTTCGTCAGATTGCAAGCAATGCAAAACAGTATGTATCCAGCCTGTTGATTGTAGCAATGCTTGTTTATTTTATTATGGCAGTTACCTCTACCATGTCCAGCCTGGATGAAGAAAATATGTTAAAGGACTATTATGGCATGGAATTTGACCTGAATGTGGGATATGAAAATGCAATGGAAAAGAAAACGGAAATCGAAAGCATGATAGAGGAATATGCAGGGATAGAGCGTTCTTATATGTGTCCCATGGTATATTTAATGCTGGATGGAGATTCCATTGCCGTAATGGCTCCGGAAAGCAGTGAAGAATTTACCAATGTATATAATGGCAGGGAGCCCCGCTATGAAAATGAAGTGGTAATTACGGAGATAATTGCAAAAACATACCATTTAAGCATCGGGGACACAGTTACTCTTACACATGGAAAGGATAGCAGGGATTTTTTGATTACAGGATATTTTCAGTCGGTTCAAAATGCAGGAAAGGCATTGGCAATGCTGAAAAAAGGGCTTTCCCGGTTTGAATTTTCCGAAAGCCAGCTGGCACAATATAATTATCTGGTTTCTGACAAGGAACAGATAAGCAGTCTGGCAGAAAAACTGCAGGAACAGTACGGGGAGCATGTTTATATTATAAATGTGCAGGGGATTGTGGAAAGCTTAAGGACTATTTCGGATGCAACATTGCTTTCCTGCCTGCTGATATACGGAATTTCCATTTTGTTTATTCTTGTTGCAGCCTATATGGTATGCGATAAGGTGTTTCTAAAGGAAAGAAATGATTATGGTATTTACAAATCCCAGGGCTTTACAACAGGCCACTTGAGGCTGCAGTTTTCACTGCGTTTTCTGGCAGTGGCATTTGTGGGAGGCGTATTCGGCGCAGTATGCAATGTACTTACGAATGACAGCCTTATAGGAATGGCTTTGAGCAGTATGGGAATCACCCATTTTTTAACAAGCTACGGATTCTGGGATTGTGCTCTGCCGGTTCTTGTGCTGGCGGCAGTTTTCTTCCTCTTTGCATGGCTTATATCGGGAAGGATAAAGAGGGTGGATACAAAAAGTTTGATTGTGGAATAGAAAAAGGATATAATAAAGGGCGGAAGATAGCATTTGAATCTTTCGCCCTTTATTTTATTTTCATTAATATAAGCAATTTAAGCAGAAAGGAACTATCCCTATGTTCTCAAAACATTTGATTCTCGCATCCAATTCTCCGCGAAGGAGGGAGCTTTTACAACAGGCAGGCTTTTCTTTTTCTGTTATTCCTTCCAAAGTAGAGGAAATCATTACAAAAACAGAACCGGAGGATATTGTGCTGGAGTTATCCTGCCAGAAAGCAGAGGATGTGTTTCAGAGTCTGGAAGAAAAAGCAAAAGAAGAAAGCATTGTATTAGGAGCAGATACGGTTGTGGCTTGTGGAGGTTATGAGGATTATAAAGAAGCTGTCCGCAGGGAGAATGGTTCCGGAAAAGAGGAAAGAAAACTTCAGATTCTGGGAAAGCCAAAGAGCCGTGAGGAAGCTTTTAGGATGTTAAAGAGGCTGCAGGGAGATTTTCATTTTGTATATACCGGAGTAACTCTGGTATGGCAGGAAGCGGGGAGGATGAAAAAAGAAAGCTTTGCAGTTTCCACAAAAGTGATTTTTTATCCAATGACAGATGAGGAAATATGGGAATATATCGAAACAGAGGAACCTATGGACAAGGCAGGCGCCTATGGCATTCAGGGGCAGGGCGCCGTTTATATAAAGGAAATTCTGGGAGACTATAATAATGTGGTGGGGCTTCCTTTGGGAGAGCTTTACCATCGGATAAAGGGAGTCTTTATAATTTAAGAATTATTAAGAATTTATAGGAAGAAAAAAAGGAAAAGATTTGATATGATACTTTTGATGTAAATAAAAGGAGAACAGGACAGAATATGGAAACATCAAATGTATTAAAAAACATCAAATGGTTTGTTACCATTCTGGCAGTGCTTACGATTTTGTTTATGGCATATGTGATTATCAACGGCTATATTCAGGGGTACTTTGCTTCAAGACAGGCATTTGCCATATATATAGACAGCTTTGGGGCGGCAGCGCCGGTAGTATTTGTTTTATTTCAGGCAATTCAGGTAGTGATTCCCATTTTGCCGGGATTTATAGGCTGTGCCGCAGGGGCAGGAGTGTTTGGCCCCGTGGCAGGCTTTATATATAATTATACGGGGATTTGTGCGGGTAGTATCATTGCATTTATTCTGGCAAGAAAATTTGGAGTTGCGCTTGTAAAAAAGATGGTTTCGGAGGAAAAATACAACAAATATGCGGACAAGGTTGATAACAGCAGGGGATTTGTGATTGTATTTATACTGACGATTCTGCTTCCGCTGGGACCGGATGATGTATTCTGTTATCTGGCTGGGCTGACCTCCATGGGGTTCAAGAAGTTCTGCGTGATTCTTCTTTTGTCAAAGCCCTGGTGCATTTTGCTTTACAGTATTGGATTCGGGCTGCTCTTTCGATAGCGGGACAGGCAGGGTGTTTTCCGTAATGGGAATCCCTGCCATTGTTGTAGAAGGAATCAGCCTGGAGAAAGCATAGATTCTGCTGTTTTTGGATTTTGGATTTTGTTGTTTTCAATTGTCTGTGATTTTAAAATATGGTAATCTATTATGGTATATATTTATCAAAACAAAGTCCTTACGACAGATAAAGCGGAAGTGAAAAGAGGGAGGGTACCTGCATGGACAACAACAATTTTAACGATATGGGCAATGGTTTTGAAAGTTCATATTCTAATCAATCCAATATGAACAATTATAATGGACAGCCGTTTGTGCCGCCTGCATATAACGGCCCGTCAGACCCGCTGAGGCCTGCATATGCTGATGGGGGAGAAGATCCGGTTTCAGTAGGAGAATGGATAATTGTTTTTTTGATTTCAATGATTCCATGTATAAACATTATCATGGTTTTTGTATGGGCATTCAGCAAAAACGAAAAGGCAAGTAAATCCAATTACTTTAAGGCATCTTTAATAATGGCGGCGGTTATAGTAGGATTGTCGTTTGTTTTTGGCTTCTTTGGCGCAATGCTGCAATGATATTAGTGGGAAGATTTGTTTTATTTCAGGCAATTCAGGCAGTGATTCCCGTTCTGTCTGGATTTATAGGCTGTGCCGCAGGGGCAGGAGTGTTTGGTCCTGCGGCAGCAGGGGGACAAATGCTTAATATATAGATATCGGGAAGGCGAAGTGAGGATGGGAAAGAAAAATCGTAACCCTGGCGGAGTTATGGGTATTGTTTTTGCAATTGCTTTGGTTCTGGCGGCGATAGCAATGATTTACTTTTTTCAGGTAAATCCTCCTGTGGGCATCTTTCTTTTAGGCAGTATATTTTTTGTAATGGGGATAGCTGCCATTATTGCAGGTGGAATCAGCCTGAAGGAAGCGTGGGTTTTGCTGTTTCCCATTGCAGGACTTGGATGTATGGGAGTATCTGCCGCATATATCTGGAGTTTTTCCTTTTTAAAAGATATCAGACTTGACAGGGACAGGATTATCGTGCTTTTGGTGGTTTTAGTGTTTTTTATTACAGGGCTTTGGATGATTGTGAAAGAACCGCTGGCTGATAAAAGGAAAAAGCGCATATATACATATTCCATACAGGCAAAATGCATCGATGTAAAGGATACTTGCGGCGGAGATGGAAGCACAGCATATATACCGGTTTTCCAATATACTTATGACGGAAAGGAGTATGTCCATTCCGGTTACTGGGATTATCATAAAGGCGCTCCCAGCGTCAATCAATATTATACACTTTTACTGAATCCTGACAATCCTGCGGAAGCATGGTTCCCGGATAAACCTCTTAAATGGTTCAGGTTTCTTATGAGCGTTGTTTACATGCTGATACTTCTTATTGTGGCATATAAATTTCTTTGGGGATAGGGAAAAGAAGATGCTTGAAAGAATAAAAAGGGATTGGGATAATTATAAAATCGGAATTGTGGCGGCGGCGCTATATCTGCTGCTTTCCACGGTTTGTCTGGGAGAAGCATGTCCCAGCATGTTGTTTTTGAAGGCACCCTGTCCGGGCTGCGGTCTTACAAGAGCCTTTTTCTATTTCTGTACCTTTCGGTGGAAGACTGCCTTTTCCATGAATGCCATGATTTTTCCCCTTATGCAGTTTCTCTTATGGAGCTTTTTCTTTCGGTATGGAAAGGGGAGAAGAGTTCCTTTTTTTTACGGAGGAATTGCAGTGCTTTGTATAGGAGCTGTTGTTTATTTTTGCTATAGAAGTGCAGGAGGGATTTTATAGGAAAGTAATATGTTCAGCCCTCAGCTTCGATTTCTATGTGGGAAAGCTGAGGGCTGAACTGTTACATATTGTCACTGCTTTAGAAAAAATTTAGATTTTTCAAGAAAAATTTAGAAATTTGTTCCATTTACTTGCCTGTGATTCTAAAATGTGATATTCTAACGTAGTATATATTTATCAAAACAAAGTCCTTCCGTCAGATAGAACGGAAGTGAAAAGAGGGAGGGTACCTACATGGACAACAACAATTTTAACAATATGGGCAATGGCTTTGAAAGCTCATATTCCAATCAGACAACTACTAATAACGGCTTTGAAAGTTCATATTCCAATCAATCTAATATGAACAATTATAATGGACAGCCGTTTGTGCCGCCTACATATAACGGCCCGTTAGACCCGCCAAAGCCCGCATATGATGGACTGGAAGAACCGGTTTCAATAGGTGAATGGATAATCGCTTATTTGATTATGATGGTTCCGTGTGTAAATATCGTCATGATGTTCGTATGGGCATTCAGTAAAAATGAAAAGAAGAGTAAATCCAATTATTTTAAGGTGTCGTTAGGAGTTTTCGCAATCATATTTGTATTGTATATTTTTATTTTTATTGCATTTGGGGCAACGATGATGTCAATGGGCGGAAGCTCTTACAGCGGATATTAGAAAAAATCATGACCACCGGCTAAGCTGGTGGTCATGATTTTTATGTTAGTTTGCAAGTGTCTGTTTATGCCGGATTTCTTCCGCATGCGGACAGAGCAGGTTAGCATTGCCTATCTGCACCATCTACCGGAAGCACCGCAGGGAAGGATAAGACCGCTTTCCGTAACAGGAAGACCGATTTCGGAAGCCTCTACCGTCCCTCCCCGTTTTGGGGTGATGGCAGTGTTCATCATATAAGATAACACGGCGGGCTGCAAGCCGGTAGTATAGGAGTTTACCAGAAAGAATATGGCATCCTTTGCCAGAAGCTTAGTGCAAAGCTCAATAAAGGAAAAAATATTATCTTCTATTTTCCAGATTTCTCCTTTGGGTCCCCTGCCATAAGAGGGGGGGTCCATAATAATGCCGTCATAAGTGTTTCCGCGACGGATTTCACGTTCCACAAATTTCACACAGTCATCTACCAGCCAGCGGATTGGCGCTTCGGATAAGCCGGACGCAGCAGCATTTTCTTTTGCCCAGCCAACCATGCCCTTAGAGGCGTCTACATGGGTAACGGAAGCCCCTGCTGCTGCAGCGGATATAGTGGCGCCTCCTGTATAGGCAAATAAGTTCAGAATTTTTACGCTTCGTCCGGCGCTTCCTATTTTATCGGCGCACCAGTCCCAGTTCACGGCCTGTTCGGGAAAGAGCCCGGTATGCTTAAAGCTAAAGGGCTTTAAATGAAAGGTCAGTTCCCTGTAATGAATGGACCATTCCTTCGGCAGATGAAAAAATTCCCATTCCCCGCCGCCCTTGGAGCTTCGGTGGTAATGCCCGTTTTTATGTTTCCATGCGGGATGATTGTGCGGCGTGTTCCAAATCACCTGCGGGTCGGGCCGTACTAAAATATAATCCCCCCACCGCTCGCACTTTTCTCCGCCGGATGTATCCAATACTTCATAATCCTTCCAGTTGTCCGCAATCCACATGAGTTTTTCTCCTTGTTGTATTCATATTTTCAGATAATTGCCTATTTGCTTAAGTTACCGGTATTCCCATCATATTGCCAGTCAATCCATTCCGGCTCTTCTCCTTCGTGAGCCGCAATATCAGCCCCGTTCTCTTCCGTAAAACGTCTGGCTTCCATAGGCTGTCCGTCGGCAGTATAGGTATAGAATGTCATTTCAAACCCGTCATAATTCTGAACCTTCCAAACGAAACCATAATCGTACACTCCGAACGCGATATTTTTTGTATGCGTCTCAAATACATCAAAACAAACAAGTTCGTTATCACATATCCCCAAAATATACATCAACTCACTTGGATAGGAACTTATTTTAAAAATAAGCTCCGGATTTTCATCGCCATTTACATCCACGTAAGCATACTTTTTCTGCGGGGCTTCAAATTCAGATTCATATCCTTTATCATCCATAACGGTCAAATTCATGCCTTCCACGTATGGATTTGCTACACCGATTTCATTTTTTAAGAAAGCTTCATACAGTGCATCTCCGGCATCTGCCGATTCCTCTGTCTGAACCTGCGGGTTTTGTATTATTTCCGAAGCGTCCTGTGGGTTTTCCATCATCTTCTGTTCGTTCTGCGGCATATCATTTGCACTACAACCGATTAAAGTTGTACACACTAACAGTATGCTCAACAATAAGCATATTTTTTTCTTCATTGGTTTCTCCTTATGAAAAGGTTTTACCCTTCAATAAATTTTTTTCTGCTTTCATTCAACAAATTATAGCTCCCAAATATAGATTGGTCAACTGGCTGTTCTTGTCCATGACTAAAATAAGAACTAATTGACGATAATCTAATCTTATATTATAATAAGAAAAGTCAGACAAGGGTTTAATTTCAGCCCTTGTTTTTTTCTGTAAAATAATATAATGAAATAAGGAGAAGAAAATGAGTGGATCAATAGGTTACATAATGCTTGCATTTGCAATTTACTTAAGTGGCATGATAATCATAGGTGCCCTTTATGCAAAGAAAAACACCAGTTCCGAAGATTACTTTTTAGGAGGAAGGAGTTTATCCGGCTTTGTAGCCGCCTTATCGGCACAGGCATCGGATATGAGCGGCTGGCTGTTGATGGGACTGCCGGGAAGCGTATATGCCCTTGGAACGGGACAAGCCTGGATTGCAATCGGATTGTTTCTGGGAACAGTATTTAACTGGCTTGTTATTTCAAAAAGGCTTCGCAGATATACTATAAGGGCAAATAATTCCCTGACGCTGCCTACCTATTTTGAAAACAGGTTCCATGATAAGAAGAGAGTTCTGTTGTTTATTTCTTCCGTTACGATAGTTATTTTCTTTCTTGTTTATACCGCTTCTGCCCTGGCGGCAGGAGGAAAGCTGTTTGCTTCTGTATTTGGAGTAGAATATAAAATTGCACTGACCGTAGGAGCTTTTGTTATTCTGATCTATACTTTCCTGGGTGGCTTTATGGCTGTATGCGTTACCGACTTTGTGCAGGGGACGCTTATGCTGGTTGCCATTTTAGCTGTACCCTTGATTGCCTTAAATCTGGTGGGAACAGGAAATGTATCGACAGTGTTGGAAAATGCCGGAGTAGCAGGAGGTGCGGCATCTTTTTTAAACATCATGGATAACGGGGGAAGGCCTTTTACTGCGGTGGAAATTATTTCCCAGCTTGCGTGGGGGCTTGGTTATTGCGGAATGCCCCATATTCTGGTGCGGTTCATGGCGGTAAAGGATGAGAAGGAACTGAAAAAGTCCAAGGGAATTGCAATTGGATGGGTGGCATTGTCCCTGGCCTTTGCCTGTGTGATTGGAGTAGTAGGAAGGGCTTATCTCCCGGGCGTATTGGAAGGCAGTGAATCTGAGAATGTGTTTATCCATATGATTATCAAGATGTTTACACAGGATTTCCGCCTGCCTGTTATTGGCGGTATTTTCCTTTGCGGTATTTTAGCGGCAATTATGTCTACGGCAGATTCCCAGCTTTTAGTCAGCGCGTCTTCCGTGGCGGAGGATATTTTTAAGGGTATCATAAAAAAGGATGCGGACAATAAAACAGTGTTAAGAGTCAGCAGAATTACCGTATTTATCATTGCGGTGCTGGCATATTTCATTGCTTTGAATCCCAATAATTCCATAATGGGGCTGGTTTCCAATGCATGGGCAGGGCTTGGCGCCGCATTTGGTCCCATTGTGCTGTTGTCACTGTTCTGGAAGCGCACCAATTTTGCCGGAGCGGTTGCGGGAATCCTTTCCGGCGCTGTGACGGTTATTGTATGGGATTACATTCCTCTTGTTGCAAATGGAGAGGGAGCAGCTGTTACATTAGGAACCGGCACAGGGCTTTATTCCCTGGCGATTGGCTTTGCTGTCGGTGTAGCGGCAATTGTGATTGCAAGTCTTTGTACAAAAGCTCCTTCCGAAGAAATTTATAAGGAGTTTGAGGATGTGCAAAAAGGAAATAATTCCTTGTAAAATTTTGTCATATACTGTATGATTTAATTGTAGTTGGTAAAAAAACGGGTATTTTTGAATTTATTATGGGAGGGTTAAAATGAAAAAAAGACTACTGGCATTTTTATGCGCGGTTTCTGTTCTGGCTGCCGGCATTCCGTTTAGCACTGAGGCAAAAAAGACAGATACGTTGAAGCTGAATTATTACTTTGGGGAGTTGGAATTTGAAAATGAAAGGCTGGGAACAGCCCTGGAGGTAGACGGACTGGACAAGTTCAACAGACAGGGTATGCCGGATCTGCCTTCAAAATCCATTGTTTTTGTGGTTCCCAAAGGGAAAGCAGTGGACCGGGTGGAGGTTACGGGAAGCTCCACCACGTTGTATCAGGATATTTTAATTGCACCTTCAGCAGGCTTTCAAACTATGCCTCTGGATGAAATGGGGCAGCAGGAGCCGGAAGGATTGACAGAACCGGATGTAACGGAGCCGGATGACATGATAGCGGAACAGCCGGAAACAGCACAGCCTGAGTCGGAACAGCCGGAAGCAGTGCAGCCGGAACCGAAACAGCAGAAAGAAGAAAGCGCCGGGCAACAGGAAGCGGTGTCAGAAGAAGGACAGCCGGTGTCAGGCAATCAGGTGAATGAGGCGGGAGAAGGAGAACCGGAGCTTGAAGAGCTGGCAGGAGGAAAGCAGGATGATTCCCTGAAGCAGGAAACCCTGGATGCGGACAGCAACTTAAAGGAAGCCAGAAAGCTGGCAAGAGAGCTTAGAAATACAATCGATTTTAGCAAAAGCGATGCATATGATACGGCTGTCTATGAGGGAACACAGCAATATCCTCAAAAGAATTACACCATTTCCCAAGTGCAGGAAGTAAGAGGATTTCGTATCTGCACGCTTACGATTTATCCCATGTCTTATTCAAATGGAAGCCTTGCTTATAATGCTTCCATGGATGTAAAGGTTACCTTTAAAAAAGCTTCCCAAAAAGACAAAGAATCCCTTTATGTACCGGATGAGGATGATTTGGATTTTATAGATGAAGATTTGGCCAATATAGAGCAGCTGTCAGGATATCTTTCCACCGGCAGTCCGAAGACAGGAAAGAGCATTGCAGGGAACGGCAGGATTGATTATATTATTATTACCAACAATAAATTAAAAAGCAGCTTCCAGAGGCTGGCAAAGCATAAGCAGTCAAAGGGGCTGAAGACAGCTGTTGTAACTACGGAACAGATATATAAGGAATATTCCGGAAGGGACAATGCGGAAAAGGTCAGGAATTTCATTAAAGAAGCATACAAAAAGAACCGGGTGAAATACATTCTTTTAGGCGGAGACGGAGATGGGGATGCAGACAATCCAAAAGCTGTAGTTCCTACCAGGATTTTGTATTGTCCGCCGGTAAGTGACGGAGTTACCACTCAGATAGCATCGGATATGTATTATGCCTGCCTGGGAGGAAATTACGATTCTAACAGAAATGGAATTTACGGAGAGCCGGGTGATGGAACGGGCGGCAAGGAAGTGGATTTAGGCTATGACGTTTTCGTTGGCAGGGCTCCGGTGGACAGCAAAAAAGAAGCAAATAATTTTGTTTCAAAAACCATAAATTACGAAAAGCGCACAAAACAGAAAAAGGCATTGATGGTTGGTGAACAGCTGACAGGGAATTATGAGTGCTCTGTGGAGCTTGCGTCAAAGCTGCAGGGAAAAATGGATGGACAGCAGCTTACAGATACTATCAGGTCTTTAAGGGATGCGAAGATAAAACAGGAATATGTTACGATGTATTATCAGGTCAATGAAACACTGCAGGAAGTGCTTATGAGCGATTTGACCCTTGCAGGACAGTTTGCCGGATTCCTTGTTCAATATTATGACCGGGTTAATGCATATTTAAATGGAAGCGGGCAGTCAGAGCAGATAACCAGAATGGAGCTGCTTCAGCTTTACAGCTTTTGTCAGGACATGGAGGAGGCTTTAAAGGAAGGCGACTATGAAGAAGGACAAAAGCAGACTATTTTAAAGGAAATTTCCTATGTGAAAGAATACTTGAATGAATGCGAAGGAAAGACCTTCCGGGAGGCCTTTGAAGGAAGCCATTATTATAATAACACAGGAGATACAGCCAGCCTGGATATAAATCCGCTGAGCGAAATATATGGCGGAAATTATAAGGATGAAATAAAGAAAGGCTCAAAGTCAAATAATATAACAACAAAAGGAATTCCTAAAAAATACAAGGTGACCACCTTATATGACAGAGACGCATCAAACCATCAGTGGAAGAAAAACACCTTAATTAAGAAGCTGAACAGCTCGCCGGAGCTGATTAATCATATGGGACACTCCGATACGGGCGTTGTAATGCGTCTTAACAGGTCGGATGTTACAAAGCTGAAAAATAAAAAGGCATTCTTCTTTTACAGCCAGGGCTGCTATGCAGGCTCCTTTGACAATATGACAACATCGGATACCTATGAAGACAAGGACAGCATTGCAGAATATCTGCTGGTATCCAGCAAGAAAACCGGGGCATTTGCCTGTGTGGTAAATTCCAGATACGGCTGGTTTTCCGCATCGGGAACCAACGGACCGTCTCAGATTTATGACCGTTGGTTTTGGCATTATGCATTAAACGGAAAAAGCTCGGAAAAGAAAATGGGCGTGGCTTTGGCAAAAAGCAAGCAAAAGACTATCAAATATGTAAACGATGCCGATAACGGAAATGTAATCCGCTTCTGTATGTATACCATCAATCTGCTGGGGGACCCGGAAACTGCAATCGGGGTCACTCCGAAAAAGAAAAATTAATAATTTAAGAAATTTTTGAAAAAAGGGGTTGCAAAACCCCTTTTTCTCATGTATACTAGCAATTGCTGTGGCATGATAGCTTTGAAGCGAGAGGTTGCTGCAGGTTCTTATTTATAAGAAACCGCAGGTTTTCCGTGGAGCGAATGTCAAGTTAGGAAACTGACGACAAGTCACTGTACAAAACAAAACGTCTGTCAAAGGGACAGAAACAACGTGTGAAAGTCATAAGGACACACACGGGAGAGTGTACAGTCACCGCTTGTCGTACTTAAAGAAACAAAAGTGCGAAAAGGAGGCGACTTTTTTTATGGCAAGCCAAGTAATGAGAATTACACTGAAAGCCTATGAACATCAATTAGTTGATGCTTCAGCAAAAAAAATCATCGAAACAGTTAAGAAGAACGGATCACAGGTGAGCGGACCGGTGCCTCTTCCTACCAAAAAGGAAGTTGTTACTATTTTAAGAGCTACTCACAAGTACAAAGATTCCAGAGAGCAGTTCGAGCAGAGAACCCACAAGAGACTGATCGATGTAATCGCACCGACCCAGAAGACGGTTGATGCGTTGCAAAGACTTGAAATGCCGGCAGGTGTGTACATCGGCATCAAGATGAAAAACAAATAATAGCAACAGAACAAGAACAGACTAAGATCCTTAACTGGTTGATATAGAAGCAACGAAACGTTCCACTTATATTACCTGGATCTAGTATGAACGGCGAGGCAGAAGCTTATGACCCGTTCCGCTGTAGAAACAAGGAGGTAACAGAATGAAGAAAGCTATTTTAGCAACAAAAGTCGGAATGACTCAAATCTTCAATGAAGACGGTACCTTAATTCCGGTTACTGTGCTTCAGGCAGGACCATGTGTGGTAACCCAGATTAAGACAGTTGACAATGACGGTTACAGTGCAGTTCAGGTTGGATTTGTTGACAAGAAGGACAAAATCATCAACAAAGACAAGAACGGCAAAAAGGAAGTAATCCACAGACATGGTACTACAAAAGCGGAGAAAGGCCACTTTGACAAGGCAGGCGTATCTTCCAAGAGATATGTAAGAGAATTCAAATTTGAAAATGCAGAAGAATATGCACTGGCACAGGAAATCAAGGCTGACATCTTTGAAAACGGAGACAAGGTAGACGCTTCCGCTATTACAAAGGGTAAAGGCTTCCAGGGTGCCATTAAGAGACATGGACAGTCCAGAGGACCTATGGCTCACGGTTCTAAGTTCCATCGTCATGCAGGTTCCAACGGTGCATGTTCCAGCCCTTCCAAAGTATTCAAGGGCAAAAAGATGCCGGGACATATGGGCTGCAAAAAGGTTACAATCAAAAACCTTGAAGTAGTAAGAGTGGATGCAGAGAAGAATTTACTTTTAGTAAAAGGCGCTGTGCCGGGACCCAAAAAAGCTTTAGTAACCATTAAAGAAACCACTAAGGCTGAAGCTTAATCGGGATGAAAGGAGGACCATTCAGATGGCAAACGTATCTGTTTATAATATGGAAGGCAAGGAAGTTGAAAAAATCGACTTAAGCGATGCGGTATTTGGTGTTGAAGTAAATGAACACTTAGTACACCTGGCAGTTGTTCAACAGCTTGCAAATAATCGTCAGGGAACACAGAAAGCAAAAACACGTTCTGAAGTTTCCGGCGGCGGAAGAAAACCTTGGAGACAGAAGGGAACAGGTCATGCAAGACAGGGTTCTACAAGATCTCCTCAATGGACAGGAGGCGGCGTTGTATTTGCCCCTACTCCGAGAGATTATTCTTTCAAGTTAAATAAGAAAGAAAAAAGAGCAGCTTTAAAATCCGCTCTCACAAGCAGAGTACAGGAAAACAAGCTGATTGTAGTGGATGAATTGAAGTTTGACGAAATCAAGACAAAGAATTTCAAGAAAGTCATGGATAACTTAAATGTAAAGAAAGCACTGGTAGTCATTGCTGACAATGACCGGAATGTAGTGCTGAGCGCAAGAAACATTCCTACCATCCAGACAGCTTCCACAAACACTATCAATGTATATGACATTATGAAGGCGGGAACCGTTGTTCTTACAAAGGATTCCGCAAAGAAAATCGAGGAGGTGTACGCATAATGGCAGCGCTTCAATATTATGATGTAATCCTCAAACCGGTGATTACAGAAAAGAGCATGTCCGGCATGGGAGAAAAGAAATACACTTTCTTAGTTCATCCGGAAGCAAATAAGACACAGATTAAAGAAGCAGTTGAAAAAATGTTCGAAGGAACAAAGGTAAAGAAAGTCAACACCATGAACTTAGACGGCAAGAAGAAAAGAAGAGGCATGGTAGTGGGAAAAACTGCAAAGACCAAAAAAGCAATCGTTCAGCTGACAGAAGAAAGCAAGGATATTGAGATCTTTGCGGGGCTGTAAAATTGCAGGGACAATATGTACAGTAAAGTACGACAATAAAACAACCGAAAGGAGAAACAATCATGGGAATTAAGACATATAACCCATATACACCTTCCAGAAGAAATATGACTGGTTCTGATTTTTCCGAGATTACAAAGACAACTCCTGAAAAATCACTTTGCGTTTCCAAAAAGAAAAATTCCGGTCGTAACAATCAGGGTAAGATTACTGTAAGACACCGCGGAGGCGGTTCCAGAAGAAAATATAGAATCATCGACTTTAAGAGACGTAAGGATGGTATTCCGGCAACTGTAATCGGTATCGAATACGATCCTAACAGAACAGCAAACATCGCACTGATCTGCTATGCAGACGGTGAAAAAGCATATATCATCGCTCCAGAAGGATTGACAGACGGAATGAAGGTTATGAACGGTGAAACTGCTGAAATCAAAGTAGGCAACTGCCTGCCCCTTGCAAATATTCCGGTTGGTACTCAGGTGCACAACGTGGAATTATATCCGGGCAAAGGCGGACAGTTAGTTCGTTCCGCAGGCAACAGCGCACAGCTGATGGCAAAGGAAGGAAAGTATGCAACACTTCGTCTTCCTTCAGGCGAAATGAGAATGGTGCCAATTATCTGCAGAGCTTCTATTGGCGTTGTGGGAAATACAGACCACAATCTGGTGAACATCGGTAAGGCAGGACGTAAGCGTCACATGGGTATCAGACCTACCGTCCGCGGTTCCGTTATGAACCCTAACGACCATCCACACGGCGGTGGTGAAGGTAAGACCGGTATCGGTCGTCCGGGTCCATGCACACCTTGGGGCAAACCGGCTCTTGGACTTAAGACTCGCAAGAAGAAGAAACAATCTAATAAGCTAATCGTAAGAAGAAGAGACGGCAGATCATTTAAATAGGAGGAGAAGAAATGGCTAGATCACTGAAAAAAGGACCATTCGCTGACAAAAGCTTACTGAAAAAAGTAGATGCTATGAATGAAGCAGGAAACAAACAAGTAATCAAGACTTGGTCCCGTCGTTCTACGATTTTCCCATCATTTGTTGGACATACAATCGCAGTACATGACGGCAGAAAGCACGTTCCTGTATATGTAACAGAAGACATGGTTGGACACAAATTAGGTGAATTTGTTGCAACCAGAACCTATAGAGGACATGGAAAAGACGAAAAGAAATCAAAAGTAAGATAATTTTGAAAGGAGGTTTCATCCATGGCAAAAGGACATAGATCCCAGATTAAAAGAGAGAGAAATGCACAAAAGGATACAAGACCCAGCGCAAAATTATCTTACGCAAGAGTATCCGTACAGAAAGCATGTTTCGTATTAGATGCCATCAGAGGCAAAGACGTACAGACAGCACTGGCTATTTTAGAATACAATCCAAGATATGCTTCCAGTGTAATCAAGAAATTATTACAGTCAGCAATCGCTAACGCAGAAAACAACAATGGAATGAACGCAGAAAACCTTTATATTGCTGAATGTTACGCAAACAAAGGTCCTACAATGAAAAGAGTAAGACCGAGAGCACAGGGCAGGGCTTACAGAATCGAAAAGAGAATGAGCCACATCACAGTTGTGCTTGATGAAAGATAGGAGGAAAGATAATGGGACAAAAAGTTAATCCTCACGGCCTTAGAGTCGGCGTTATTAAAGATTGGGATTCCAGATGGTATGCGGATGCTGATTTTGCAGATTTCCTGGTAGAAGACTATAACATCAGAACATACCTGAAGAAAAAATTATACAGTGCAGGTGTTTCCAAGATTGAAATCGAAAGAGCATCTGACAGGGTGAAGGTAATCATCTATACTGCAAAGCCGGGCGTTGTTATCGGCAAGGGCGGTGCAGAAATCGAAGTGACAAAGAAAGAGCTTTCAAAACTGACAGATAAAAAGGTTTTGGTAGACATTAAAGAAATCAAAAGACCTGACAAGGATGCACAGTTAGTTGCAGAAAACATTGCCCTTCAGTTAGAAAACCGTGTATCTTTCAGAAGAGCTATGAAGTCCTGCATGGGCAGAACCATGAAGGCAGGCGCTCTTGGCATCAAGGCAGCTTGTTCAGGACGTCTTGGCGGTGCTGATATGGCCCGTACCGAATTTTACAGCGAAGGTACGATTCCACTTCAGACACTTCGTGCAGATATTGACTATGGATTCGCTGAAGCAGACACCACCTACGGCAAGATTGGCGTAAAGGTATGGGTTTACAAGGGCGAAGTACTTCCTACTAAAGGAAATAAGGAAGGGAGCGATAAATAATGTTAATGCCTAAAAGAGTGAAACGTCGTAAACAGTTCCGCGGAAGCATGGCAGGAAAAGCGACGAGAGGAAATACAATCAGTTACGGTGAATACGGTATCGTGGCTATGGAGCCATGCTGGATTCGTTCCAATCAGATCGAAGCAGCCCGTGTTGCCATGACACGTTATATCAAACGTGGAGGTAAGGTCTGGATTAAGATTTTCCCGGACAAACCGGTAACTACGAAACCAGCAGAAACACGTATGGGTTCCGGTAAAGGTACCTTAGAATACTGGGTAGCAGTTGTGAAGCCAGGCCGTGTAATGTTTGAAATCTCCGGCGTAGCAGAAGAAACAGCCAGAGAAGCATTACGTCTTGCAACACATAAGCTTCCATGCAAATGTAAAATTGTTTCTAAAGCAGACTTGGAAGGCGGTGTATCAAATGAAAACTAATAAATTTGTAGAAGATTTAAAGACAAAATCAGCTGCAGAATTAGCGGAAGAGTTAGTAGCTGCTAAAAAAGAACTTTTCAATTTGAGATTCCAGAATGCAACCAACCAGTTAGATAATACTAGCAGAATCAAGGAAGTAAGAAGAAATATTGCCAGGATTCAGACAGTGATTACTGAAAAAGCGAAAGTTGCAGAATAACAACAGGTTAAGAAACGTTAGAAAGGAGTCAAGACCGTGGAAAGAAATTTAAGAAAAACACGTACCGGTAAGGTCGTAAGCAATAAAATGCAGAAAACAATCGTTGTTGCAGTTGAAGACCACGTAAAGCACCCGCTTTACAAGAAAATCGTAAAGAGGACTTACAAATTAAAAGCTCATGACGAAAATAATGAATGCAACATCGGAGATACCGTAAAAGTTATGGAAACAAGACCATTGTCCAAGGATAAGAGATGGCGTCTTGTGGAAATCGTTGAAAAAGTGAAATAGTGCAGGAGGATTATTAGCATGATACAACAAGAAAGTAGATTGAGAGTTGCTGATAACACCGGTGCAAAAGAATTATTATGTATCAGAGTTATGGGCGGTTCTACAAGAAGATATGCAAACATCGGCGATGTAATCGTTGCTACCGTTAAAGATGCAACACCAGGCGGTGTTGTAAAAAAAGGCGATGTAGTAAAGGCCGTTGTTGTACGTACTGTAAAAGGCGCTCGTCGTAAAGACGGTTCTTATATTAGATTTGATGAAAATGCTGCTGTTATCATTAAAGATGATAAGACACCAAGAGGAACTCGTATTTTTGGACCAGTAGCAAGAGAGCTTCGTGACAAACAATTCATGAAAATTGTTTCCCTGGCTCCGGAAGTATTATAGGAGGTTACCCTATGGCAACAATGAAGATTAAAAAAGGCGATACAGTAAAGGTTATGGTTGGCGATGCAATCAAATGCAGAGGCAAGGAAGGAAAGGTTATTTCCGTAGACCATAAGAAAAACAGAGTAGTAGTAGAAGGCGTAAATCTTGTTTCCAAGCATACAAAGCCCTCTGCTGCAAATCAAAACGGCGGAATTATTCAAAAAGAAGCACCTATCGATCTTTCAAATGTAATGTATCTTCACAATGGAAAGCCGACCAAAATCGGTTTTAAGGTGGAGAACGGCAAAAAGGTTCGTTATGCAAAATCTACAGGTGAAGTAATTGATTAATTCTAAGGAAGGAGGTCGAAACAGGTGAGTAGACTCAAAGATATGTATAAAAACGAAATCGTAGATGCTATGATTAAAAAGTTTGAATATAAAAATGTTATGGAAGTGCCAAAGCTTGACAAAATCGTTATCAACATGGGTGTTGGTGAAGCAAAGGACAATGCCAAGATCTTAGAAGCAGCGGTAAAAGACTTAGAGACCATTTCCGGACAGAAAGCGGTACTGACAAAGGCTAAAAATTCAGTGGCAAACTTCAAAATCAGAGAAGGAATGCCAATCGGATGTAAGGTTACCCTTCGCGGAGAGAAAATGTATGAGTTCTTAGATCGTTTAGTAAATCTGGCATTGCCCCGTGTACGTGACTTCCGCGGCGTGAATCCAAATGCTTTTGACGGCAGAGGAAATTATGCCCTTGGTATTAAGGAGCAGCTTATCTTCCCTGAAATCGAATACGATAAGGTGGATAAGGTAAGAGGTATGGACGTAATTTTCGTTACTACAGCAAAAACAGACGAAGAAGCTCGTGAATTATTGGCATTGTTCAATATGCCATTTGCAAAATAGTTAGGAGGTAAATTCATGGCTAAAACAGCAATGAAAGTGAAACAGCAGCGCAAACCGAAATTCTCCACAAGAGAATATACACGTTGCAGAATCTGTGGACGTCCACACGCATATTTAAGAAAATACGGAATCTGCAGAATCTGTTTCCGTGAGTTAGCATATAAAGGACAAATCCCAGGCGTTAAGAAAGCAAGCTGGTAAGGGGAAAGTAAAGGAGGCAACTGAAATGACAATGAGCGATCCAATTGCAGATATGCTTACAAGAATCCGTAATGCAAATACTGC